>JAZSFJ010000134.1:0-13451 GCA_045532145.1 Oscillospiraceae bacterium | reverse complement strand
ATGTTCATTTTGAAAGTGTTTTTCGACCTCTCCGTGATTTTCTCGTTCCTCGAAAATGCCACCTCCCCTTATCGAAGGGGAGGCTTTTCGCTTTTTTGACACTCTGCAAAGAGCCACCGGGATAACCGGTGGCTCTTTTTTTGATTGTTTTTATATAAGAGGATTTGCAATATTGTTCGGGTCTATGGCTTCCTTTATACGCCTCAGCCACAGGTGGCAGTTGCTATAAAGGGGGCCAAGCTGTTCCATGCCGGCATTGAGGCTGCCGGGGGTCTCAGCATGGAAATGATTATCAATATCATTCTGCCGGGATCTCATACGGAATTCACCCACGCCCTTTCCGGCGGCGGGATTCGTGCGGTCCCACATGATGAGAAGCTCGATATGGGCAAAGTGGCCATACTCCATGGGGATTATCTGGTAGTTTTCCGGGGCATCGAAGAGCTTGCCCGTGTCGGTGAAGTCATGAATGAAATCTCCTATGCTCCGTCCCACTTCGCAGATATGGGAAACGGAGTCGGAAGCAAGCTTATTGGGCATCCAGCCTCCGCCCAGACGGAGCACGCTCTGCAGGCGGCTGACTATCATGAAGAAGTCCATATGCTCATCCCACCACTGCTCTATCTCCCGGGGAATGCGTACGCCTCCGGTCTCCCGGATTATGTCCTCAAGGATTTTTTCCTCATAGCGCAGCTCCTCCTCGCTTTGGGTGGCAAGGTGCACCACAAGGGGCATGGTAAGGGCTTCCTTGTAGCCCCCCTCCCATTTCTCCCAGAACTCGTTGGCGGAGTTGGTCATCATAAGGGTGGCGGGGAGGTAGAAATACTTCATCACCGTGGCGGCGATTTCCGCCTCGCCAATTTTCAGCATGGCATCACGCACATTGTAAATATGCTCAAAATTGAAGACATAAACCTTGGAGCAGGGATCGGGCATACGCACATAGTGATGGGGGCTCACGCCGCCCTGCTCTATCTCCGCAGGGCCGCTGCAGGGATTGATGCCTATGGCAATGCGGGTTATGACACCGAACTGGCCGTGATTGCCGAAATAGCCCTTCATAAGACCTCTGAGGCCGGGGCCAGGGCCGTCGGGGCAGAACCATCCCGCCCCGGAGGCAAGGGAGCCTGTGCGGACTATTTCACCGTCAGGCAGCACCATTTCCACGCCCAGAAGATAGCGGTTTGAGCGGGAGGCATTGTGCTGATTATGATGGTCGCCGGAGGATGAGGTGAAGTTTGCAAGAACGCTTCCTCCGGGGCCCACGGCAGCAGCGGTGTAGCTCAGTCCACGGCGGCGAAGCTCGGGATAAAGCTGCACATGGCGCACGCCGGGCTCTATAACGGCGTAGCGGTCATACTCGTTTATCTCTACAATTTTGTTCATGCGGCTGAGCTGTATGAGCACAGTTCCCGCCCTGTTGGCAAAGGCCTCGGCGCTGACACCGGAGACAAGGGGCACGAAGCAAACACCGTTTGCATTGCAGATACGGACTATTTCCTGAACCTGCCGGGTATTTTCAGGAAGCACTATGGCATCGGCGCTATGATACACAAAAGGCACCTCGGGGGTCTTCACACGGTTGCCCGCTAGAACAAACTCATCCTCGCTTATCCATCTTTTGCCCACAACGGCCTCAAGAGCCTCATAAACCTCTCTTTTAAGGCTCATGCTACCCCTCCTTCCTCAAGGCGTTCAGCCAGCAGTACACAGAGGTCCACAGTCTGCCCGCCGGAGAGTGCATCCAGACAGAATGGGCAGCAGCTGACTATGGTCTCCGCTCCCGTGCTTTGGGCCTCTCTTATCCGCTCAGAAGCGGTAAACTCACTCATATCCGGATCGGTTTCCCGTGCATGGAAGCCGCAGCAGAGGGCATTTTCCTTATTTCTGGTCATCTCCTCAAGCTTCATGCCGGGTATGGCCTCCATAAGCTCACGGGGCTCAAAGTAGACACCCTCATAGCCCCTGCGCCACTTTTTCTCAGGCACATGGAGGCCGAAGGGCTTTATCTCGCCATCCCAAGCCTCGTATGGCTCGGAGAGGCGGCCCAGCATACAGGGGTCGTGGTATGTAACCGTCATTGGCTTTTCCATGGCCTTGAAGGCAATTTTACCCTCTTTAAGCAGCTTTGCGGCCACCTGGCTTATGTGGAGAATTTCAATATCCATTTCCACAAATCGGGGATAGATACCGCGGAAAGCGCCGAAGCATTCGGCGCAGGCTGTGATGAGGGTCTTTATACCCAAAGCCTTGAAAGAGGCCGCATTTCTTCTTATAAGCTCGCCGGACTCAGTTTCCAGACCTCCACGCCAGAGGGAAGCGCCGCAGCACCATTCCTCCTCACGCAAAAGCCTGAACTTCACGCCGCCGGCTTTCAGAATTTTGATTGCAGAGAGAGCTATCTCCGGATGGGCATAGACGCTGCAACCCACGAAAAGGGCTGTGTCGGCATCGGGCGCATCCTCATAATCCTCGGGAAGCCAGTCAAAGCGCTCTGCATGGAGCTTGCCGTAGATATTGTGGCTTTCCTTCACCCGGCGCGCCTGCTCTTTGAGGCTCTCCGGAGCAGTTCCCTCCCGGGCGCAGAGCTCACGGAGAGTGTGTATGGTTTCCAGCACTTCTATATCACGGACACTTTTGCAGTTAACGTCGCAGGCTCCGCAAAGAGTGCAGGAATAGAGGACCTTTTCAAGGCCCTCGCCTATTTTCAGCCGACCGGTAAGCACTTCCTTGGAGATATTCAGAAGGCCCTGACCGGAGTAGGCGTCGAAACGATGGTATTGATGAATGGGGCAAACTTCGGCGAAGTCCCAGCCATGCATTTTGGGAGGGAGTATCCACTTGCACTGGCCGCAGTGGTTGCAGGAGTCCATTGAATATTCATGTTTTTTCAGCTTATCCATTTTCACCCCTCCTTAAAGCAAAGCTTGCCCGGATTCAGGATGCCGTCAGGGTCAAAGAGCGCCTTGAGCTTACGCAGCAGCTTGGTCTCCTGTGCATCCTCCGGATACACTTTCTCCGGCAGGGAGCCGTAGGGCCTGTCGAAATGGGCCCCGGCGGCAAGGAGTACGCGCTCGGCCTCTTCCACATCGGGCTTGCTTTCGCCGTCGTGGAAAAGTTCAAATTCCACCCGGAAAGCTCTGCCCTGCACCTGAGGCTGGACAATGATACCAAGCTCCCTGGCAGGATGGTCTTTGAGAGAGGCAAGTCCCTTTTCCACAAGCTCTGCCGCAGTGCTGGGAGGAGCGAGGAAGATTATTTCCTCCACGCCGCCCCGGCGCATTTTCCAGTAAGTATCCCGTCTGTCGCAGTCTCCAAGCATGGAGTCAATTTTCCCGGCCAGAGCCGCGTCTCCGGCAGGGGCAGCTTTTAGCTCAAGACCCATTTGGGCGCAGCAATCCCGGAGATAGCCCTCGTATATCGAAAAGCGCTCCTCGGGATAACGCTCATAGCCACAGACACGGCATACAAGTGTCCATGGGGCAGCGGCGGCGGCAACACGGCCTTCCTCCTCCCCGCCGTCGGTAAAGGCGGCGGCAAGGCTCACATTGTTGAGAATAATGCAGTCGTCGGGAATGCGTCTGAAGAGCAGCTCTCGTGCAAGGGCTGTGAGGGCATTAAGCTCCTTCGCCTCAACGAAGAAAATGCGGCTGAGGCTGGGAGCGATCTCTGCCTTGAGGGTAGCCCATGTCACAAGACCCATGGTGCCCTGAGCGCCCATGAGAAAGCGCACATAGTCTATGGTGCCGGGTCCCCAGGGGGACACCATGTCCGCCTTCGAAAGCTCCATTGGGCCGGGACCTGCAGCTGAGCCTGTACGCAGCTCCTCGCCGCTGCCGTAAAGCACCTCTGCATTGAGCAGGGGGTCTGTGTAGTCAAACTGATATTTGGGAAGCAAAATTCCTTCCCGCTCCAATGCGGAGGCCACAACGCTCTTTCCCGCTCTTGGCAAAAAGGGCATATTCAGCCTGAGCCCTGCCTCCTTAACCGCAGGAAGAAGCTCACCGAAACTGACGCCTGCCTCCACACGCACATAGCGGTCATGGCGGTTTACAGCCATGATTTTTTTCATTTTTTCAAAGGATACCGTCTCCGCGGCGCTGTTTTCCGAAGCACCGTGGATGTGGGGTCCTTTGGAGCTTACAGGCACAAGTCCCACACCCCTTGTCCGGGCAGAGGAGACTATCTCCTTTAGCTGTGCCATATTTTCCGGGTAATGCATAAAGCACCCCCCTTTCAATCAAATTTGCGCAAAAGCCCTTTATGAGATAATAGGAATTATATCATAAAGGGCTTTCGGTTTTAAGACTTAATTATTCAGGGCAGGATTGCTCCGCCTTCAAGAAGCTTTTCTTTCAGTTCTGCGTAGGGTACTTCGCTTACCTTTATGCCCTTTTCCACAGCCATGGCAGCTGCTATACCTGCAGCCTGACCGAAGCACATGCAATGGGGGATAAGGTTGAAGTAGGCATTTGCAATGTCGTCGGAGGAGAAGGCACGGCAGGCAACCATGAGACCGTCCACGGTCTTGGGAATAAGGCTGCGGTAAGGTACATAGACCTTGTTGAACTGGAGGCTCTCCTCTGCACGGTCGTTGTTTGCGAAGACGGCAATTGTGTCCTCAAAGGGCTCGGTGCGGCGCAGATCGGGCTCGCGCAGGGAGTACTCGCCCACGAGACGGCGTCCGCCGGTGGTGCCCAGCTGGGGAGCAGTGAGCATAATATAGCTCTTCTCGAAGCCGGGTGCCTTGTCTCTCAGCAGTTCCCATGTGCGCACAGCCTTTTCACGGCCGGCCACATCCATGCGGCTCATTTCTTCAACGTCGGTCTGGCACTTGGTTATAAAGTGGGGATGGAGCCATGCCATGTTCTCCTGGTTTTTCAGCATGCCTCTGAAGAAGCCCACATAAAGACCGTTGTCATAGAGCTCGTTCTGAAGACGGGTGTAATCATCGGGATGGGCAGACATGAACTTGTCGAAGGCTCTGAACTCCACGCCGCCTATCCAAGAACCAAAGCAGAGATGGGTTATGCGCAGATCGGGGTCTATGTAGTCCTCGCTCTCCACGCCGGAAACGGGCAGCAGATCTCCGTCGCCGGTGCAGTCGATAACAACCTTGCCCAGTACAGCCTGACGGCCGGACTTACTCTGGAAGATAATGCCCTTAACGGTGTTGCCCTCCATGATGGTGTCGGTGACCCAGGAATGGAGCAGCAGCTTCACGCCGGCTTCCATGCACATACGGTTGAGCTCATTTTTGCCTATCTCGGGATCGATGATAGCGGAGTACACAAGGCACTCTTTGCCCTCGGCATTTCTTCTCACGAAGAAATGATGGAAGGAGGAATCCTTGTAATACTTGAGCACCTGGGGCTCGGTGCTGCCCCACTGCTCTTTTTCAGGGCAAAATGCAGCATCCTGAGCCTTAAGTCTCTCAATGAACTCCTGGCAAAAGCCGCCTATGAGATGGTTGCCGTAAACGTCGCCCAGATTGGGGATGATGTTTACAAGGCCGCCGGTGGCCATGCCGCCGAGGTGGCCGTAGCGCTCAAGCAGCACGGTGCGTGCGCCGCTTCTGGCGGCACTGATGGCAGCAGCCACACCGCCGGGGCCGCCGCCCACGACGATAACATCGGCCTCATTGAGGACTTCTACCTCTCTTTGTGCCTCGGTGATGGACTTTATGCCTGGGCGGAAGCGCTTATCGCTTTCGGGGGCGTCGGGAATTTTATAGCGTACCATGCCTCTGGGGCCGTGGTAGCCCAGTTTCTTTTCGTTGCTCAATGCTTATCCTCCTTTGGGGAACGGAATATGTAGTGAGGGATTATCAGCTCATGCTGTTGTAGTCAATCTCGGTATTGACATCCTTGCCCTTCTTGGCGAACCAGATCAGAGCAATGACAGTCATGAGAACCAGCAGGCCGATGCTGACCCAAATCTGCCATGCGGCCAGGCTTATGCAGGCGGTAACCACCAGGTAGAGCTGGACGGCAGTGCAGACGGCCAGAATGAGGTAGTAAACAGCCATGGGAATCTTGCGGAACAGACCGGTCTTCCAGAACTCGGGGAAGAGGCTGGGGATACGCCATGCGGCCACCAGGCAGACGATCTTGATGATGTTCTGAATCAGAATGGTGGCGTTTGCGATTACGAGAATGTTCTTGAAAACCAGAACGGGAACAATAGACATGAACAGAAGGATGCACATGGTGCCGACGGGAGCGCCATGCTTATTCTTCTTGGTGATGATGCGGGGCAGCCAGCCGATGTCAGCAGCAGCCTCGAAGGGTCTGGCCAGAGCCATGAAGCCGGCGTTCAGAGTGGTGGTAACAGAGAGGAAAGGACCGCAGATGACGAAGAAGATGAACAGAGCCTTGGGCAGCAGAGCCTGAGCGGTGCCGACCATGGTCTTGCCAACGGTGAGCTCCCAGGGCAGGGTGTTGACGTTGATCAGAGTCATCAGAGGATAGAGGAAGAGGATAACGATAGCGGTGATGGTCATAGCCTTGGGCATATGGCTGCGGGGATTCTTGCACATGGGAGCCAGAGCATAAGTCTGGACATAGAAGGCGGTGGTTGCGGTAAAGGTGGTGGATGCGGTGATAAAGCCCTTCATGCCGCCGGAGAAATAGTTCTCGGAGCTAAGCTTGAAGGCATCGGGATTCAGGTGGAAAATACCGTAAACCACATAGACCAGAGTGGCGGCGCAGAGTACATAGAACATATAGTTCTGCACCTTACTGACCGCTTTGACAGGCATGATATTCAGGATAAAGATAAGTACAACGACAGCTATTGCAATCAGGGTGCCGGGGGCATTGGGCCAGATAGTGGTGAAATAGCCGCCGATTGCGCTTACGGAGATTGCGGGTCCAATGCACATCAGGATGAAGTACCAGGCGAAGAGACCGCTGAATCTCTTGCCAAGACCCAGCTGAACGAGAGTGAAGTCGCCGCCCTTGAATGCGATGGCGCCGGAGAGCAGCAGATAAGGAAGGACGGTAAGGAAGCCGATGATAACGGCGACACCGAAGGCCAGCCATGCGGAACGTCCGGTAAGGCCGCTGGCGGGAGCCTGCAGGGAGTAAACAGATGCACTGAAAACGTTACCTATTGCAATGGTAATAAGAGCACCGAGACCAAGGGGTCTGGCGGGATGGGGATCTGGCTTTATGGGATGAATTGTACAGGTTTTATCGCTCATTGATACACTACCTCCATAATCATTTTTCTTTCAAACACACTTTTTTACGCCCAAACGGGGGCGCGCCGGATGTGCTCCATGGGCACCACCTCTTTCACCCTTTTTGTTTATATCGAATTTTGCTGTTTTCCCTTGTACTCAGCCACGAATCTCAGGAAGAGCTCAAGGCTGGGATTTGTGTTTCCCTTGTCCCAGATGAAAGAAAATTCCGTTTTTCCGAACTGGGGAAGGACTATATACTTGAAGGCCTTGTTGTCGGCGCAGATGCCGTGGCTGTTCATGGCGATTATGCCCCTGTGGGCGGAGACCCAAAGCAGAGAGGTGTCCAGATCCGGAGCCACCATGATCTTAGGCTCAAAGCCCGCTTCATGGCACATTCTCACAAGCCTGTGGCCCAGCCTCGGGGCCGACTGGTCGGGCAGAACTATGAAGGTGTCCTCCCTGAAATCCGCCAGGGAAGGCTCTCTGCCCTCCAGCGAAGCCATGGGATGATCCGGAAGCACCAGAAGTCCGCTTTCTATGGAGCTGAAGCCCTGATAATCCCTCTTGTCGCTGATGTATTCCTCCCAGCGCCAGAAGGCAAAGTCAATGCGCTTGTCGTCCAGCTGCTTATTTATATCTCCGCTGTAGGCGGTGGAAAGGCTCAGCTTGATACTGGGGTAGCGGCTTTCAAACTCGTTCACAAGAGGCACAAGGTCCGTAAAGAAGAGATTGCCCGGATGAGTGCATATCTTTATTTCGCCGCTCAGACCCTTTTCTGCAGCCAGCACATCTCCCAGCAATCCATTATATATACTGCCTATCCTTCGTATGCCCTCTTCAAAAACCCGTCCCGCAGGAGTAAGAGTGACGGAGCGTCCCTTTCTGTAGAAAAGCTTCACTCCCAGCTCCTCCTCAAGGGCCATCACCTGACGGCTGAGAACGGACTGGTTTCTGAACATCATGTTTGCAGCTTTGGAATAGCTGCTCATTTCGGCAACAGCCAGAAAGCACTCTATCTTAAGTGAATCCATATTATCCTCCTACCCGGCTTTCCCAATCGGGGAGGCCGCTTTTTCCTATTTCCCCCGCAGCTGCTTTTTGCAGGGTTGTCGGGAAAACAAGGCGACAAAAAGCCCTCGGATAATCATCAATTTTTCACAAATCGATAATATCACAAGGGAGTTCATTCGTACAATATTGCCAAGGTCATGCAATTATGCATTTTTTGCATTAATCCCAAAGCAGCCCCTGAATTGCCCATCAATTCACGTATTAAGCATTGTTTTTTCCTGGGCCCGTGCTATACTGTAGCCATATAAATCAAAAAAGAAAGAAAGGTGCAGGTATGAGTTTTTCCGAATTTCTCTCCTCCCGGCGCGCCTCAGCAGAAGAGCTTGTGGAAATTCTGGGCAGGAGCTTTGATTATGTGAGCATCCTGGGTGCGGACACAAAATGTCTCAGCATCCGCGCCGATAAAAAAAGCTGCTCCATCAGCGAGGGCAGCGACGCCGACAGCGGCTTTGTTGTGAAGCTCAGCCGCAGCGGGATATTTTTCGAGTATTCTCTGGACGACATTTCCGGGGATATGGCCGCCCTGGGGGAGAAAATAAGCTCCTCCTTCCCCGCCGAAGTCTTTGAGAGCATGGCCACGCTCAGCCGTGAGGCCCTCAGCGACGAGCCCCTCATCAGAGACTTCCGCCGTGAAAGCGATATTGACACTTTCAGCGAAGAAGAGCTGCTGGACTTCTGCAGCGGCCTCAAGGACTCTCTTCTCGAGAGCAGCGACAAGCTGCTCAACGCCGTTGTGGCCCTCAGCTACATAGACACTCACAAGCTTTTTGTCTCCAAAAACCGCCGTCTCACTCAGCACTACACCTGGTGCAACGGTGTTATGCTGGGAGTATACAGGGAGCTTGACAAGGTGGTGCAGCCCCGGGAGATAGCCTACGGCAGCACCATGAGAGAAGTGCTGGACACCCTCCCCAATCTGCAGGAGGCTCTTCTCCGAAAGGGAGCTCTTCTGGCCCGGGCAAAGCCCATAGTCCCCGGAGTATACGATGTCATTACCGATCCCTCCATCACCGGTCTTATAGCCCACGAGGCCTTCGGCCACGGTGTTGAGATGGACCAGTTTGTGAAGGACCGGGCTCTGGCTCAAAAATACGTGGGCAAATATGTGGCCTCCCCCATCTGCAGCATGCGTGACGGAGCTGCCTCCGCCCTTTCCGCCGCCTCTTTCTTCTTTGATGACGACGGCGTTCTGGCGGGAGACACCCAGATAATAAAGGACGGTATTCTGGTGACCGGCATTTCCGACCTCTCCTCCGCCTCCCTTCTGGGCACCGCTCCCACAGGCAACGGCAGGCGCGAGAGCATACGCCGCAAGGCCTATGCCAGAATGACCAACACCTTCTTTGAGCCGGGCAAGGATAAGCTGGAGGACATGATAGCTTCTATCCGCCACGGCTATATGCTCTTCGAGACCAATAACGGCATGGAAGACCCCAAAAACTGGGCCATCCAGTGCGTTGCGGAATACGGCATTGAGATAGTGGACGGACGTCTGACGGAAAACTATGTTGCCCCCGTGGTGATGAGCGGCTATGTGCCGGAGCTTCTGGGGAGCATCTCCATGGTTTCCGACGATTTCCGTGTAATAGGCGCAGGAGCCTGCGGCAAGGGCTACAAGGAATGGGTCCGGGTCAGCGACGGCGGCAGCGCCCTGAAAGTGAAGGTGAAGCTGGGATGAAAAAATATATTGAGATATTGAAGGCCAGCAGCCAGATAAGCGACTGGAAAATTAATCTCCACCGCCGTGAAAGCTGCGAGCTGTTCTTCATAAAAGGCAAGCTGGACTGTGTCCGCCGCACGGACACCACCAACAATCTGGTAACGGTATATGTGGACGGCGACGGCTGCCGTGGGGACGCCCAGTTCTACGTCTACCCCTCCACAACCCCCGCGGAGTTTGAGCGCATCTGCACCGACACGGTAAAGCGGGCAAGACTCATAAAAAATGCCCCCTACAGCCTCCCCGGTGACGAAAAAGGTGACTACACTGTTGAAAGCAACTTTGCCTCCTTCGATGCTCTGGAGCTGGCAAAGGAGATAGGCTCCGCCGCCTTTGAGGCCAATACCGTGGAAAACGCCGCCATAAACGCTCTCGAGGTTTTTGTGACGAAGCATACGGAGGAGATCATCAACTCCGCCGGACTTGAGAAAAAGCAGACCCGCTTCGACGCCATGGTGGAGGCCATCCCCACCTATAACGGAGAAGAAGAGAGCGTTGAGCTCTATGAGCAGTATAATTTCTCCCAGTGGGATGCCGAGGCACTCAAAGAGGAAATTGCCGGAAAGATGGCCGAGGTAAAGGCCCGCTATGAGGCCGCGCCTCCCGCCGAGGCTCTCTCCTGCCCCGTCATACTGCGCAGCGGCGAGCTTGGGCAGCTTTTCCGTGAGATGGCATGGGACATTGATTATTCCTCCGTCTACTCCCAGTCCGGCCTCCACAAAAAGGGAGAGGCCATTCAGCCCTCGGGCAGCGGCGACAGGATAAACCTCACCATGCTGGGCGATCTCCCCGGCTCCGTCCGCTCCTCCCGCTTTGACTCAGACGGCATCAGTCTGGGCTCCCTCAGGGTGATTGATGGCGGCATAGTCTCCGCCTACCACGGCTCCAACCGCTACGGTCAGTACATAGGTGAAAAGCCCAGCGGCATCCTCCCCTGCGTCAGGGTGGAGGCCGGTTCTCTCGGCGAAGAAGCCTTCACTGCCTCCCCCGCCCTCGAACTCGTGGCGATGTCCGGCCTGCAGGTGGATTTCTACAGCGACTATATAGGCGGCGAAGTGCGCCTTGCCTATTACTTTGACGGGGAAAAGACCATTCCTCTCACCGGCCTTTCCGTATCCGGAAAGCTCAGCGAGGTCCTGGCCGAGATGCGCTTCTCGGAAAAATGCTCCCTCACAGGCAGCTACTTCGGCCCCGAAAAGGCAATGATAGGGAATATGAAGATATTCTGATGGCCCGCGGGCCGGCCGGGTGTCCGGCCCCTACGAATTATGCGAAAATTTTATGATTTGCTTGTAGGGGCGGACCGACGTGTCCGCCCGCGGCGGGCTGAGGTCAGCCCGCCCTACGGGTGCACCAATTATTCCACGCCGCAGTATCACCGCAGAAAAAAAAACCGGAAGTCTCATTTTGAGACTTCCGGATTTTTTCATTTTAAATCGTCGCGAAGCGACACCGCAATTTGCAAAGCAAGCATCACTTCGGGAAGCGATGCATCATTCGCCCATCTGGCGAACATCACTTTCCGAAGGAAAACATCACTTCAGGAGGCTCTTGTCCCTCTCAAAAATTTCCTTGAGCTTTCCTCCCCATGCGCGGGAGTACACTCCCACCATGGTGCCCAGCATGATGGATATGACCACTGTGCCAAGGCCTACGCTGCCGAAGGAATGGATGAATATGAGGCAGCCTGCGCCGCCTATTATAACAGAGGATACGTCAAAATAGATTTTGATGATATGGAAGGGCTTACCCAGCTTTCGGGCAATGACCATTACTATACCCTCACTTGGCATATTGATAACATCGGAGCTGGAATAAAGCCACACGCCGAAGCCGCCCACCACGAAGCCTATGCAGGTGAAAAGTCCCCTCATCACTATACTCTCCGGGGCGGGGAAAAGGCTGAATATCCATACCGCAAAGGTGTTGCAGTAGCCGAAGAGGAAGCCTGTTATAAGCTGGAGAAGTATCCAGGGTCTGAAATCCCGGCGGAGAATGATAAACTGAAGCAGCACCAGAAAGCTCTGCCAGAGTATGGTTGCAAGGCCCAGTTCTATGCCTGTGGTCAGATTGAACATATAAGGCACGGAGGCCACAGGGGATGAGCCCAGATCCGAACGCACAGAGGCGGCAATGCCAAGGGCCAGCAGCATAAGCCCCGCTATGTATGCTATCAGCCGGCTTGGTTTCAGTTTTTCTCTCATGGCAGTGTCCTCCTGTGCCAATAATATTTACTGTCTAAATAATAGTGTTCCCGCGGCCTAAAGTCAAGCATCTCACCCGGTTTTGTAAAAAGAATATTTATCACTGTTCCCCCGCTCTATTTATATCCGAACTTCGCCATTATTCCCTGCAATAATACAAACTATGGTCTAATAACAAATAATTATCGCACTGTTTTCCCATTCCCGTATTGACTTTGGTATAGTACCAAGGTTTAGAATTAACATCGAACTATAATGTCCGTTTTGTACGGCAAGGAGCATTCAATGGAAGAAAAAACCAAGCGTCCCGAAAGGGAGGAAAAAATCGAAATAGGCCCCCTCGGCAAGGACGGCGAAAAGATGATGAAGTCCGTCGAGGCCGGCAACATGGTAGCCGTACTCTCCGGCACCGAAATAATGTATACCTTTATCTACAGGAACAAGTATCAGTGCTTCATCCACCCCATCGGTGAGGAGGAAGGCCGCTACCGCTCCTGGGATATCAACGCAAAAAACCGCGCAATGCTGAAAAATCTGGACAGCACCGCGGACCAGCTTTTTGAGATAAAGTACGACAAAAAGCTCAACTACATGGGAGTTATGGTCACTGCCGAGCAGGGTATATATAACTTCCTGTGCACCATCGGCCAGAAGCCCGGTGAGGATGTTGACTTCATGGATGCCATTGAAGAGTCCCCCACCAGAGGCCAGGCCCAGTAATTACTTTGTTAGCAAAAATCTCTTTCGCGAAAGCGGAGGAGGACCCCTTTTCAAATACATTTTTCCTAGAAGGAGGAACAGCATGAAATATCTCGTCCATGTCCCCGAGGGGAACCTGTTTCTTACCAAAGAGGAGATCTTCGAAAAGGTCGCAGAAGTCCTGAAGAAGTGCCCCAGCGAGTTCACCTGTGTGTATCGCGTGTGGTACGAAGGCTTCGAAGGCTGCGGAAGACCCTCCACCGAGGTTAAGGACATCATGAATGAAGCCATTGCAGCTGCCGGTTGGGAAGACATCGGTGCCATGCGTTGGGAGAAGTTCGGCCCCATCAAGCCCAGCTTCAAGAACCCCAACTACGCCGAGGCCTGCAAAGAGCGCGGCGGCAAGCCCATGGTTCTTCACAAATTCCACCAGGGCAAGCACTATCAGGGTCCCGACGGAAAGATCTATTGGCTTCCCGTTATCGAGGTCTTCGATATGCGCGGCTTTGAGTGGCAGGACGGCAAGTACGTCGGCCACATGGTAGAAATCGACCCCAACTCTGAGTACGCT
>JAZSFJ010000033.1:0-4011 GCA_045532145.1 Oscillospiraceae bacterium | reverse complement strand
AGCGAAAAGACGCTGAACACTATGAGCAGTATGTATATCAAAAAAAACAGCGTGCGCTTATCTACTATAAAAGCTGACAAACGGTAAAGAAAGCTCTTGTTTGCGTTTTTACCTGCTGCCATAGCTCTGCCTCCTTTCTGTGGGACATACTGAATTCATTCTATCAGTATACAAAAAAACAATCCCCAGTTCAACCAATAAATTGTAAAGAAACTGTAATTTTCTTACTTTCTCCACAATATCTTGTGCACAGCCAAAGCGATTTACTTTTGCTTCGGAAAAAGGTATAATTATATCGCAAAGGAGAGTGGGCCCATGAACTATAAACTTACAATTTCCTATGACGGAAGCCGCTATGACGGCTGGCAGAAGCAGGGCAACACGGACAACACCATTCAGGGCAAGCTGGAAGCCGTCCTCTCCTCCATAGCCGGGGAGGCTGTGGAGCTCCACGGCGCTGGACGCACCGATGCCGGTGTCCACGCGGAGGCTCAGACAGCCAGCTTTCGCCTCTCCTCCCCCATCTCCCCGGCGGAGCTTATGGAAAAAGCCAACGGCTATCTCCCCGAGGACATAGCAATTACTGCTGCCGGGGAAGCCACCGAGCGTTTCCACGCCCGGCTCAGCGCCAAGGGCAAGGTGTATCGCTACTCGGTGCGCATGGGAAGCGTACCCGACGTTTTCCGCAGGAAGTACCAGTACCGTGTGGAGGAGCCTTTGGACACCGAGGCCATGAGAAAGGCCGCCTCTGCGCTCTGCGGCACCCACGACTATAAAGCCTTCTGCTCCCTCAAGCGCTATAAAAAATCCACGGTGAGGACCGTGGAGAGTATAGATATAAAGCTGTCCGGGCAGAACATGGACATATTTTACCGTGGCGACGGTTTTCTCTACAACATGGTGCGCATCATGAGCGGTACCCTCCTTGAGGTGGGCATGAGCCGGAAAAAGCCCGAAGATATGGACAGCATTCTGGCCTCCCTCGACCGCGCCAATGCCGGCCCCACCGCCCCCGCCCGGGGCTTGTGTCTTGTAAAGGTCGAATATTGATAAAAACGGACAGCCAAGGGCTACACCCTATAGGCTGTCCGTTTGCTTTATATGTGGATAATTCCCAGGGTCACAAGGCTGACGATTGCCGCAGCCACAAGAACACCTATGAAAATGGCAGGCAGGGATTTTTTCAGACGGAGATTCATTATGGCGGCGATCAGTGCCCCCGTCCACGCTCCCGTGCCGGGCAGGGGTATGGCCACCAGTATCATCAATCCCCAGAAGCGGTATTTCTTAACAACGCCCATTTTCTTTTCCGCCCTTGTCTCAAGAGCAGTTACGAATCTGTCCAGCTTGGGCAGCTTCTCCCGCATCCACTCAAATACCCTGCGGGTGAAGAGGACAAGGAAGGGCACAGGCAGCATATTGCCTATAACAGAGGCAATGACCGCAAGAGGCAGACTAAGCCCCATTCCCACGCCGAAGGGTATTCCTCCCCTGAGCTCCACCACAGGCAGCATGCTCACGAGAACGGTAAATACAAATTCGCCGCTTATGCTGTTATTCAACCAATTAAGAATTTCCATAGCTTCCTCTCAGGACTTGTGTGTTACCCTGCATTATACCAAAAGCTGCGAAAAATGCAAGTCGGCACGTGGCTGTAAAAAAAGCATTACATCCCCCGGCTCAGTCTTTACAACACCTGCCTTGACGGCTGTGATATATTTTTTATATAAAAGAAAGCAAGGAGGACGGCACATGGCTTCCGAATACAAACACGTTTTTTCCCCCATGCGCATCAAAGGCGTGGAGTTCAAAAACCGCATCGAAAGCGCTCCCATGTCTCCCAAGCTCACCGACGCCACCGGCTGCGTAACCACTGAATTCATAGAGTTTTTCCGCCCCGTAGCAAGGGGTGGCCCCGCCGTTGTCACCATAGGCAATTCCGCCGTGGACCTGGCCGAATCTCAGGACGAGACCCGTCACATCGACCTTGGCAAGGACGACGTGATGCTGGGTCTCAGCCGCTATGTGGATATGTGCGAAAACTATGGGGCTCTGGCCTCCATAGAAGTGAACCACTCGGGCATGGACGCCGTATATGACTTCACACACCGCGCCCCTTACGGCCCCAGTGCCTGCTACACAGCCGACGAGCTCCGCCGGGCGAAAGAGGCCGGACGTGAGCCCGTGGCTGTCATAGAGATGGACGAAGAGAAGATACAGGAGACTGTGGACAAATTCGCCGAGGCAGTTTTGCGCTGCAAGAAGGCAGGCTTTAAAATGGTGCTCCTCCACGGAGGTCACGGCAACCTAATCCCTCAGTTCCTCAGCCCCTTCAGTAACCACCGCAGCGATAAATACGGCGGCAGCCTTGAAAACCGGGCCCGCTTCCCTCTTGAAGTGCTGGAGGCCATACGCAAAAAGGTGGGCCCCGACTTTCTGCTTGAATACCGCATCTCCGCCACTGAGTTTGTGGAAAACGGCATGGGCGTGGAGGAGACCATAGAGTTCGCCAAAATGATAGAGGATAAAATCGACATTCTCCATGTCTCCGCAGGCATGCGGGCCGTTGTGGACAAAATCCCCTTTATGATGCAGCCCATGTATCTGCCCCATATGTTCAATGTCCACTTCGCCGAGCGCTTCCGCAAGGAAATAAATCTGCCCATCACTGCCGTAGGCTCCATAATGAATATTCAAAACGCCGAGACCATACTCTCAAACGGCTGGGCGGACTTTGTAGCAATAGCCCGTCCTTTCCTTGCCGACCCTGAGTTCATCCGCAAGGGTGCCCGTGGCCGTCAGGAGGATGTGTGCCCCTGCATCCGATGCAACTACCACGGCAGAGTGACCCGGGGCAAGGGCATAGCCTGCGCCGTGAACCCCCTTTGCGGACGGGAAATGCAGTTCCCCAAGGGCGTAGAAAAGGCCCCGGAGAAGAAGAAGGTCATTGTTGTGGGCGGCGGCCCCGCGGGAATGCAGGCAGCCCGCACCGCAAGAGAGCGGGGTCACGATGTCAAACTCTATGAGAAAAATGACAGGTTGGGCGGAAACCTCATCCCCGCCTCTGCTCTGGACTTCAAGGGCGATGTCCGGGACTACATGAACTGGGCCATCCGCCAGACGGAAAAGTGCGGCGCGGAGATAATTCTCGGCACAGCTGCCACCCCCGAAATAATTGAGAAGGAACAGCCCGACGCTCTCATAATAGCCGCCGGAGCCACGCCCGTTGTTCCTCCTGTGAAAGGTATTGACGCCTCCCATGTGATGTGGGCTCCCGAGGCAGACATGGGCCTCCGTGAACTTGGCGAAAAAGTGGTCATTCTGGGCGCAGGCGTTGTGGGCTATGAGTCCGCCGCCGCTCTTGGCGCAAAGGGCCACGATGTTACCATTATAGAGCTGCAAAGCTCCCCCCTTGGCCTCGTCAGCGCAGGAGCCGCCCGCTTCACCCTTATGGACATGGCCAAAAAGGCCGGTGTGAAAGTCCGCTTCAACATGATGCTCAAAGAGGTGGGCGAGAAGAGCCTGAAGTGCGTGGATACCGCCTCCGGCGAGGAAGTGGAGCTTGACTGCGACAGTTTGCTGCTGGCAGCGGGCCTGCGGCCCAGAACGGACACCGTGGAATCCCTCCGCCATACCATTCCCGAACCCGATGTTTACATAGTTGGCGACGCCCGTTCCCCCCAGAGCATAGCCACCGCCGTGAATCAGGCCTTCGGAGCCGCGGCGGAGATATAAATATTAAATTGCCCGCACCCCCCGCAGAGACGGACCGCCTTGTCCGCCCGCGATCGGGACGTCGAGGACGCCGTCCCCTACGGATACTGTGCTCATATTTGGCGCGCCGGGGTCGTCGCGCCCTACGGGTGCGAAATTGAACCATGCTCGTTCAACGCACCACATGGTAGGGCGGGGGCTTGCTCCCGCCGCAAAGTAGGTACAATCACGGCGGCAGCAAGCAGCCGCCATACGACGAAAATCGAAAACCTGCAAAAATGCTGTAGGGGCGGACCG
>JAZSFJ010000113.1:0-7193 GCA_045532145.1 Oscillospiraceae bacterium | reverse complement strand
CCAAACTTTTTTCTACCTCTCAGTCATCCGCTCGTGCCTCGCGTCTGACAGCTCCCCTTCAAAGGGGAGCCTGAAAATGTAGTTCTTTGCCCCCCCGATTGCTTTGGAATCGGGGGTTTTTCGTTATCCAAGCAAGGGCCTCCCGCACATACGGGCTGCTGAGGGAATTAAAGGACGGCCTGCGTGGTATATTAAACCCAGACCATTTGAAATATCTGGGAGGAAGCATGATGGAAGAATTTAAGGAATACCTGACCCGGGAAGAAAAGAGCGAACTGACGGTGGAGAAATATCTCCGGGATGTGCGCCGTTTTCTGCTGTGGCTGGGAGAGGGGGAGCTGAGCAAAAGCCGGCTTCTGGAATACAAAAATCTGCTGACGGAGCGCTATGCGGTGGTCAGCGTGAACAGCATACTCTCCTCGCTGAACTGCTATCTGGATTACATTGGCCGGAGCGATTGCCGGGTGAAAGCCATAAAGCAGCAACGGCAGGCCTTTCTGGCGGAAGAGAAGGAGCTGAGCAGGGAGGAATACGGGCGACTGCTGAAGGCAGCGGAGGAAAAACCCCGGCTGCACCTGCTGATGCAGACCATCTGCGCCACGGGCATAAGGGTGTCCGAGCATCGGTTCATCACCGTGGAGGCTGCCAAAGCCGGATACGCGGAGGTTCATCTGAAAGGAAAACACAGGGTGGTCTTTCTGCCCCGGAAGCTGTGCAGGGCTTTGCTGAAGTACGCAAGGGAGCGGCATATCAGCGCTGGCAGCATTTTTGTAACGGCGGGCGGAAAGGCCCTGGACCGCTGCAATATCTGGGCAGAAATGAAAAAACTCTGCGACACCGCGGGGGTGCCCAGAGAAAAGGTGTTTCCGCATAATCTGCGGCATTTATTTGCACGGCTCTATTACAGCCTGGAAAAGGACATTGTCCGCCTCGCGGATATTCTGGGCCACTCAAGCATCAATACTACCCGTATCTATACCATGGAGAGCGGACATACCCACCGGAGACAGATAGAAAGGATGGGAATGCTGCTTACGACATAATGTTGATTATGTGGTATTTTTCCGTCACGGCCTCCACGGGGACTGCCTGTATTCAGCCTCGCCACTTCCTCAAAAATGAAAAAAGCGCAGCAAAAGCAAGGTCAAGAGGCTTTCGTTCGTCTCTTGGCCCTGTTTGCTGCGTCCATTTTTTGTAATTTGTACCAAAAATCCGCCTGTTGCTCTTTGCGCTTCAACAATATGGTTGATTTTTGGCTTGTTATGTGCTAGTATGTACGGGTAAAGCTATCGCTGTTTACCACATAATCAACATTATGTGGTAAACGCCGGGGCGGGATGCCTGTCAAAGTGTGCTTCCAGACTGTGGCAGACGGCCATTTTCCCCTCCTTCTCTGCGCGGCGACAACGCAGGGATGCGCGGAGGGACGTCCCGATTTTGGCGGATGAAGTCCATTTTGCGACGAGGACTTTCCCGGCCGAGGGAGAGGGGGTAATTGGTGACATTACAGGATTACTTCATTGAAAACCTGCGATTGCAGAAAGAATGGGCACAGGACAAAAATGAAAAGAAACCGGAGCAGGTCTCGACCCGTTCCCGCGATAAAGCCTGGTGGCGCTGCGACAAGGGCCACGAATGGCAGGCTGCACTGTCTTCGCGGGTGTACGATGGACGTGGCTGCCCTTTTTGCGCCAATCAGGCGGTTTTGTCCGGGGAAAACGACCTCGCGGCAGTCAAGCCCGAGACGGCGAAAATGTGGCATCCCCTGCGCAACGGCTCTCTCAGCCCTGCGGAGGTATCCTCCGGCAGCAAGAAGCAGGTGTGGTGGATCTGCGATAAAGGTCATGAGTGGCAGGCAACGGTGCATTCCGTCAGCTCAGGTACAGCCTGTCCCTATTGCTCGGGGCGCAATGCCATACCCGGCGAGACTGACCTTGGCACAACCCACCCGGAGCTTATCAGATACTGGAGCTCCGCAAATAAGCTTACAACCCTGAGCGTCACCGCGGGCTCCCATAAAAAGGTGCTCTGGTGCTGCGATAAGGGTCATGAATGGGAGGCCAGCGTTGCCTCCGTTGCCCTTGACGGCTGCGGCTGTCCCTACTGCGGGGGCAAGCGGGCCATTCCCGGCGAGACCGATCTGGCGACAAGCAATCCCGAACTTATGGCCCAATGGGACAAAGAAAAAAATACCGGAATAGATCCCTCACGGATTCTTCCCTCCGCCCACGATAAGGTGTGGTGGCGCTGCGATAAGGGCCACTCATGGCAGGCTGTGGTGTTCTCCAGAACAAGAGCCAAGGCCTCCGGCTGTCCTTACTGCACAGGCAAACAGGTGCTTGCGGGCTTCAATGACCTTGCCACCCTGCGCCCCGCTCTGGCGGAGGAATGGTACCAGCCCCTCAACGGCGGCCTGCGTCCCGATGAGGTCAGCCTGGGCAGTAATAAAAAAGTGTGGTGGCGCTGCGGCGAACACCATGTCTGGCAGGCGGCCATATATTCCCGCACCCGCAAAGCCGGCACCGGCTGCCCCGTATGCGCCGGAAAGGTGAAGGCGGCAAGACGCACCGAGCCCCGCGTAAGCCCGGGCCGTGCAATTGCAACTCCCGCGCACATTTAAGGCCCCCGTAGGGACCGGCGTCCCCGACGGTCCGGCGGCAATCGCCCACAACAGGCGGCATACCCCGGCGAAATGGGATAATCCTCAGCCCCCGTCATTGCGCCGTAGGGGCGATTCACGAATCGCCCGCCTCCACAATGCCGGCGCGGCAACCCTCATACCCAAAGGCTCCCTTGTGTAAAGGGAGCTGTCACGGCGTAGGCCGTGACTGAGGGATTGTGCTTAAATCCGTCCCCCACCCCAAATCGCTACCCCATAAATAACAGCGCATTCCCGCTGTTTTTGATAATGTAAACCAATTAAAGGAGAAATACTATGAAACTTAAAGAAAAATTCCAGCGCTTCTGGACCCTGTCCAAGAGCCACAAGGGCTTCACTCTGGTTGAGCTCATCGTTGTTATCGCCATTCTGGCTATCCTCGCCGGCGTGGCTATCCCCGTGTACAACGGCTACATAAAGAAGGCTCAGGAAGCCGCTGACGAGCAGCTTCTGGACACCATCAACACCGCATTCGCAGCCGCTTGCCTGACTAACGGTATGGACCATGTCAAGGCTGTTGCCCAGATCTCTGTTGACGAAGACGGCCTCATTTGCGAGCCCAAGCAGACTTTGTCCGCTGCTCCCGCTGCAGCTGGATATGACTATTTCCTCACCGTTACTTATCCCGGCAAGGGCGATGTTACTACGGCAGTTGCTGATTCCTTTGCTATTTTCTTCGCCGGCAATGAGACTGCAGCCTTCAAGGGTGAGCAGTATGTAGGCAAGACCCTTTACCTTGATAAGGAAGGCAACTTCGGAGTTCTCGAAATGAGCAAGACCTACTCTGACCTGATGGCTCAGCTTCTTGGCAACACCGCTCTTGCTGATGATATTACTGCTTTCAAGAGCAGTATCTTCGCAACTCTTGCACCCGACACTCTTCTTGGCAAGGTTGACTTTGCCACTGATTTGGCTGCTTCCCTTGTTGGTGGAGAGGATCCTGATGAACGAATGGTTGCTCTTATTCAGGGCGGTGCAAACATGAATAGCCTCGCTCAGTCACTTGGCTTTGCCGATGCGGGCGCTGACGGCTTTGAGGAAGCTCTTGATGCCCTTGTAACTGAGAAGGCACAGATGATGGCTCAAGCTACCGGAGGAAAAGCGGAAGACTTGATGACCGAAGCTGCAAATGCAATTCTTGCCAATAACGCCGTTTTGAACGTTGCTACGAACAGCGGCTTTGACGCAAATGCCTTTGCAAAACAGCTTGCAAATGGCACAGCAGAGCAGACCATCAAGGATAACCTTGCCGATGGTGGTGATATTTCTGCGGCGCTCTCCCAAGCTGCTTTGACCTATGGTATGTATTCTGCCTATGCTGAGAAGAATAATATCCCTGTTTCCGATGAGGCGGCTATTGGTGATGTCCTTGATGCACTGGATGATCCCAAGTTCCAGGAGTTTATGGCGTCTGCTGATGCTGATGTAGCCGGTTACATGGGTGCAATGCAAATCGTCGGCGAAAGCGCCAAAAATCAGGAAGTTATCAATGATATGCTTCTCAACGGTTTCAGCACCAACGATATGCAGGCTCTTCTTCAGGGGCTGGTGGGCTAAAGAAAAAACGAACAGGGCAGACCCAATAACCTTCTCTGTTTAGTGAAATATTAAAGGATAAATTCGGGTCACCCCGGCTGAGTGGCCGGGGATGACCCGAAACGCGCATATTCGCATATCTCCCGGAGATATGCATGGGAGGTATATAAATGCTTTCTAATTTGAAAAAACGGGGACTTTCTCTCTTCTTATGCTTTGTCATGCTCTTTTCCCTTCTGCCCTTCTCCGCTTTCGCGGCGGAGGAAGGAGAGAGCCATGAGCATGAGAGCGAGGCGGCAGTTATTACCGAGGACAATATGGATACCACGGATACAGGCTCCGTTACAGAGCCTGTTCCCAGTATGCCCGAAAACCATGCTGTTCAGGAATTCCAGACGCGGATTGACGAAATGCTGGAGTTTTATCTTGGCGCGGCCAACATTGCGGTAGAAGCCGTTCCCTCCAAGGTGGCGGAAATGAATGATGCTTCCTGTGAGGATGCCTACTGGGAAATTCTCTATCTGGACGACGACCTTATTTGGGCTCACGAGGACGGTCTTTTATCAGAATCAGATTTGCAGTGGATTTATAACAACAATCCCGCAACTGTGGCTTTTGCAACTGCTTTAGAGGATAGAAATGTCCTTAAGAATAATTTTGCTATACTGGCTACGGCAGTGTCAGGCACAGACTACAGCATTACAACGTCAAACGCAAGTGCAAGTGGGACGCAATATACAGTTACCGGAGGAGTGTTCTCTAGTAAAACGGGGACTGTCACAGTAGAAAACATATCGCAGAATAAGAAAGTCAGTTTTAGTTATTCCTTTTCTAATGGTAGTTCATGGAAAGTAGGAGAGCAGGCAGGTACCGAAGAAGGAACATACGACCTGATGCCAAGCCAGTCGGTAACACTGTCTACCACAACAGGATCGGGATGGCGAGATAAAGCGTATATATCGGTATCTAATTTTGAGGCTACCGAGGTGGCAAGTTCCTCCCAGGTGACATTTAAGATTGACAATAATTTTGGTAGTGTAACTGTGGATGGTGCAGCAGTTGCCAATAATGCTGTCCTCACTATTCCTCTGAGCGGTGCAGCGCTGGTGGCGACCGCCAAAAACGGCTCTTCCTTCATAGGATGGATAGATCAGAATGGAAAAATTATAGGTAGAGCTGCTACTTATACATATAAGCCAGATGTGGATACAACTATCACCGCAGTTTTTGCGCCTAACGGAGGAACCGGGTGGTATCTTGCTGGCGGAGATCATTTGTTTAGTGATTTAAATGTGGCAAATACTTATGCAGAAAATGCCTCTACCAAAACTGTTGTTTTGATGAATAATGCAACCCTCCCTTCTGGAAACTACGAAATCTCCGCCGGAGTTACATTGCTCATCCCTTATGATGATGCACTTACCAACGTGACAAGGCCGAATGTTTTGGAAGCTCACACAACGCCTAGTGCATTTAGAACGCTGACGATGGCAGATGGTGCTAACATCACCGTTAAGGGGACTGGTGTAATCAATGTGGCTTCAGAAATATGTGCAGTTGGACAAAACGCTGACTCTTGGAACGGTACACCTACCGGCCCTCATGGTCGTATCCACATGAACAGTGGAAGTAAGATTACCCTTGAATCTGGTTCGACCATGTATGCCTATGGCTATGTTGCAGGTGTAGGTGATGTTCTTGCACAGTCAGGATCTACTGTGTACGAATGTTTCCAGATTCGAGATTGGCGCGGCGGTACAGCAACTTGCGGCAGTGCGGGAGCTTTGTTCTCTGGTGAGATAAACTCCGTATTTACAAATAACGATATTTTCCCCGTCAATCAGTATTATGTTCAAAATATTGAGGCAAGACTGACTCTTGAGGGTGGCGCAACTGAAATGATCGTTACGGCGGCGAATGCATCCAGTCAAACACTTGACACAACAGCTCCATTTATTGGTGCTGGAGGTATGTTTGTTCCCGCCACCGGCAAAACACTGACAAAATATTACAGCGCATCAGATGATCGTTTGATCGTAGAAATTGACGGCGATATCACATTGTCATCCATGAGCATCACCTTTGTTAAAGATTTAGGAATGTTGGGTGATATTAATTTGACATTAAACACTGCAGATTATGTGTTGCCTTTGCCCAATAACATCACCGTCAAGGCCAATTCCGGTACCGCAACCGTTGCACAGGATCTTGCAATCGTTCCTGGTGCAGAGATAATTGTTGCCAAAGATGCAACTCTTACGTTTGATGCAAACAAGAGAGTCTATGTTTATGCCCAAGCTGAATGGGGTGTTTATGCCGGCGATAACCTTAAATTTGTTCCTGTTGGCTATTCTACAGTTAACGGCACAACAGCTAAGCGGACCGATGAAAGTCTGGTAGATGCTAAGATTGATGTTAATGGAATCATCATTGTCAACGGCAATGCTTATACAACTTCCAGCGGTGCTAATATTATCAGTTCCGAAGGAACTGGTAAAGTTAGAATAAACGCTGTTGGAACGGAATCCATAACATATCAGGCTACCCAGACTGGCAGTGACATGGCTGTAGAAAAAATCACTATCACCCCTGCAAAGCTGAAAAATGCTGATGAAAGCTATATTCAGACTACAACTAATGCATATGTTTATAACAACACCACCGGCAGATGGGAATGCTCAACAGATGCCGCTCAGGGCGGCACTGGCCACAGCTACGATGAGGGCGTAGTAACTGCGCCTACTTGCACCGTAGCCGGTTACACCACCTATGCTTGCTCTGTCTGCGGATACAGCTATACTGGCGCGGAAACATCCGCCCTCGGCCACAACGAAGTAATCGATGCAGCAGTCGCAGCCACTTGCACCGAAACCGGTCTGACAGAAGGTAAGCACTGCGAGACCTGCGGTGAAGTCCTCGTTGCACAGGAAGAGGTTGCAGCCAACGGTCACGACGAGGTAATCGACGCAGCAGTCGCAGCCACCTGCACCGAAACCGG
>JAZSFJ010000048.1:0-13766 GCA_045532145.1 Oscillospiraceae bacterium | reverse complement strand
TCATAGCCAAACTTGATTTGAACGACAGGGTGTTCGTTTCTAAAAAAATCTACCGCAGATAGAATAGTCAATGTGTATACTATGTCCACGAACATTTTGTATACTATGTGGGCTGTACAGGGGCGACGCGCCCTACGGGTGCAAATTCAGACCGCCCCGAAACAACGCACCCTCCGTAGGGCGGGGTGACCACACCCCGCCGCCCGTAGGGGCCGGCCTCCTGGACGGCCCGCCGGGTTTTGCCCAAAGCTGTCATTACAATCCCTCAGTCAAAATCGGTTCCGAGGCGCCGATTTTGACAGCTCCCTTTACACAAGGGAGCCTATGGGCCCCGCACCGCGGCCGCGCAGTTCACGAAATATGCTTTTCGGCACATTTTAATGAAATTGTTCTTTGAAAATCAGCCCCCGGAAAGTCATTCTATTTAAGTGTGTCTAAAATATGTTGACTACCAAAATAAAGTTGTATACAATACATTTATAAGCCTCTTTATATAGACAAGATGTGTATTTGAATACTTTTGAGGCACTTGGAGGTATATATGCTGACAGTAAAAGAAAACCTGCGTGAAGTGATGAAAAAGGGTGGAAACCCTGACCGTTTTGTTAAGCAGTACGAATTTCTGCACCTGCTGGTTCCCGACACCTATTATATGGGCAACTATCCCGTATTCCCCGGTTCTCCCGATGCCAAGGACCAGTTCGGCGTTACCTGGACTCTGCCCGCAGGTCAGATGGGCGCTTTCCCCCTTCATGACGATGAGCACCGCGTGCTGAAGGACATCACCCAGTGGAGAGAACTCCTCCACAAGCCCTTCATTCCCGAAGATCCCGGATACTGGGGCATGCTCAACGGCATCGCCGCACAGGCTGACCGCGAAAACCAGTATGTCTGCGGTTTCCACGCTCAGGGTGTTTTCGAGCGTCTCCACGCACTGATGGGCATGGAGGACACCTTCGCCAACTTCTACGAAGAGCCCGAAGAGATGCACGCTCTCATCGATTTCATCACCGAGTGCGAACTGGACTTCGCAAAGACCATGATTGAAAGATGCCACATCGAGGCTATTCTCCACCATGACGACTGGGGCGCAACCGAGAACTCCTTCCTCTCCCCCGCAATGTTCGAAGAGTTCCTCCTTCCCGCCTACAAGAAGATTTACGGCTTCTACAAGGAAAACGGCATCCTCATCATCCACCACAACGACGGCTATGCCAGAAACCTGGTTCCCTACATGATTGAGATGGGCATTGACATCTGGCAGGGCGTTATCCCCGCCAATGATATCCCCTCCCTCATCGAGGAATTCGGCGACAAGATCACCTTCATGGGCGAGATTGAAACCCGTCTTCTTGACGTTCCCACCTGGACTCCCGAGCTGGTCAAGGCCGAAGTTGAGCGCGCCTGCAAAAAATGCGGCAAGCACAGCTTCATCCCCTGCCTCACCGCCGGCATGCCCATGACCGTTTTTGTTCCCAAGGATCTCGTCGACGCAGAAATCGACCGCATGAGCAAGGAAATGTTCTAAAAACCTACATAAAAAAGAGCAGACTTTCGTCTGCTCTTTTTTTTTGCTGTCATTGCAAGCGTAGGGCGGGTGCTTGCCCTACGAGGGCGGTGCAAAATGGTGCTTTGCAGTACCTTGTTAATGCTAAAAGTTTATGCAAGAATTGTCATAAATGCAGTGCAGCAAAGCCTCCCTTGTGTCGGTGCGTTAAGAAAATGTGCCGGTGGCGTTTGACGCACCTTTAAAGCCTCCCTTGTGTAAAGGGAGGTGGGCCGACGCAAGGAGGCCCGGAGGGATTGTGCAGGGAAATGCTGCGAATTTGTACTGTCTCAGGCGAATTTGGACAATCCCTCAGCCTCGCAAGCTCGGCAGCTCCCTTTACACAAGGGAGCCTTGGCTTTCTCCACATCATTTGTAAAGCTTTAGCCTTAACAAGGTAGTTGAATCAACCCTCTTCCCTTAAATCCTCCAGTGCTGCCCTCACAGCGGCAATGACAAAGGCGGAAAAGGTGCAGTCCTTGCCCTGAATCGCCTGTTCAACCATTTCAACCACATCGTTGGGAAAACGTATGGTCTTGTTGGTGGTGGGCGGCGTGGCAGGAATTTTGAACTTTGCCATAAGAGCACCTCGCAATACATTTGTATTGCAATTAGTTTATTCTTTCGCCGCGCTTTATTATGCATTGCATTTGCAATGCAGTTTTGATATACTCATGCCGAGGTGAGAAAAATGGCGGAATTTTGTCTTGATTGCTGGAATCGGATAAACAGGAAAAAGGAACGCTCAATAAAATATGTTCTTTCCAAAGAAACCGAGCTGTGCGAGGGCTGCGGAAAGTATAAGAGGGTCATTGTGCGTGTGCATAAGCCCTTTAATATGCAGCTGTTTTTCAAAGACAAATTTTAAAAACACAAAACCCCGGAACTTTTGTTCCGTGGTTTTTCTTGGCACGCCCTAAGAGATTCGAACTCCTGACCTTCTGGTCCGTAGCCAGACGCTCTATCCAGCTGAGCTAAGAGCGCATACCATTAAGTGCTAAAGTATAATAGCACACAGAAAACCAAAAAGCAAGAGTTTTTTTAAAGTTTTTTAAAATTTTTTTCGCACTTACATACCGACGGCTTCGGACATACGGTCCACCATGTCTTCCATGCTGCGAACAGCGCGATGGATCATCTTTTTGCTGCGGCGCTTATCCATGCTGAGACCCATGCCAACGCATACGCCCATGACCATACCTGCGCCCACGCCCTTAATAAAGCTGCACATACCGGACTACCTCCTTTTTTCCGTTTACTTTATTATGTCCCGGCACTTTATCATTATCATTGCACATTATGGTAAAAATATGTTAGAATACTTTTAATATACTATGAGAGGTAAATTATATGATAATAAAAGTTATGGCCGTGGGCGATGTCTGCGGCAGAGTGGGTCTTGAGTTCCTGGGAAGGAATCTGAGAAAGCTCCGCCGTCAGTACGCCATAGATTTCGCGGTGATCAACGGCGAAAACGCCAACGTTGTGGGCGTCACCCCCCAGCAGTGCGAGGAGATATTCGACGCCGGGGCCGACGTTATCACTCTGGGCAACCACACATGGACCAGAACGGAGATACAAGACTATCTGGACCACGCCAGCGCCTGCCTCCGCCCCGCCAACTACGCCCCCCAGTGTCCCGGCCGCGGCGTGGGGATATACGAGACGAAGTTCGGCAAAATCTGCGTGGCCAACCTCATAGGCCGCTTCAGCCTGGACGCCAACACCGATAACCCCTTTGTGGTGGCCGACAACATCATGGAGGATGTGGATGCCAAAATAATCCTTGTGGATTTCCACGCCGAGGCCACCAGCGAGAAGCTGGCCATGGGCTATTTTCTGGACGGCAGAGCCAGCGCCGTATGGGGAACCCACACCCATGTTCAGACCAGCGACTGCTCCGTGCTGCCCAATGGCACCGGATATATCACCGACCTTGGCATGACGGGTCCCATAAACTCCGTTATCGGCATAACCACGGAGCAGAGCATAGGCAAGTTTCTTGGCGATCCACCCCGCCGCTACAGCCCCGCCGGCGGCCCCGGCAAACTGGAGTGCGCCATCTTTGACATTGACACGGAAACCGGAAAATGTGTACACGCGGAGGCACTGAGAATAGTATGACAGCACTGAGGATAATACACGCGGCAGACCTGCACCTTGACTCCCCCTTTGAGGCCCTGGGCGAAAGAGCCGCCCTCCGCCGCCGGGAGCAGCGGGAGCTGCTTTTCGCCATAGGGGAGACCGCCCGGGAGAAAAAAGCTGACATGCTGCTCCTTGCCGGAGACCTTCTGGACAGCGACAGCGCCTACTCCGAAACCATCGCGGCCATCACCGCCGCCTTCGGAGGCCTTGACTGCCCCGTTTTCATCGCCCCCGGCAATCATGACCGTCTCAGCCCCGGCTCTCCCTATGAGAGAAATTCCCTCCCGGAGAATATCCACATTTTCCGCGGCGGCTGGGAGAGCGTTGAGCTGCCCCAGCTCCACGCCCGGGTATACGGCGCGGGCTACACGGACATTATATGCCCTCCCCTTTTGAGGGGTTTTCACGCCCAGCGGGAAGATGGCATACTGAACATAGGCATCCTCCACGCCGACCTCAGCGCCGGAGACAGCCGCTACTGCCCCATCACCCCCGAGGACGTGGCCCAAAGCGGCCTTGACTATCTGGCTCTGGGCCATCAGCACGCCTATAGCGGCCTGCTCAAATACGGAGACAGTGTCTGCGCCTACCCCGGCTGCCCCGAGGGCAGAGGCTTTGACGAGTGCGGAGAAAAGGGCATACTCTTCATTGAGGCTGAACCCGGCAATGTAAAGGGCGAATTTATCCCCCTTGCCCGCCGCCGCTACGAGGTAATTGAGCTTGACATTTCCGATGGTATCCCTCCCATGCCCACAGGCCGTGAGGAGGACATAGTCCGCATCATCCTCACCGGCGAGAGCGAGAGCGCACCGGATACGGAAGCCCTCCGCCGGGAGTGGGAAAAGGGCTTTTTCGCCCTGCAGCTTCGTGACCGCAGCACTCTGCGCCGTGAGCTTTGGGAGGGCAGCGCTCAGGACAGCCTCCGAGGTCTTTTCCTGAGAAAGATGCGGGAAAAATATGACGCAGCCCCCTCCGACGAGGAGAAACAGAAAATTATTCAGGCCCTGCGCTGGGGTCTTGCAGCCCTTGAGGGCGGAGAGGCGGTAAAAGAGATATGATAATACGCAAAATGAGCGCCTGCTTCGGCAGGCTTGAGAACGAAACTCTGGAACTCCACGAGGGTCTCAACATCATTTCCGCCCCCAACGAGAGCGGCAAAAGCACATGGTGCGCCTTTATCCGCTCCATGCTCTACGGCATAGATTCCTCCCAGAGAGAAAAGGGCGGCGTGAAGCCCGACAAGGTGAAGTATGCCCCCTGGTCCGGCGCAGCCATGAGCGGCGAAATGGAGATAGAGCACGAGGGCAAAATGATAACTCTCCGCCGCTCCACCAAGACCGCCGCAGCACCCATGCGGGAGTTTTCCGCCACCTACTCCGGCACCGCCGACCCCGTACCCGGTCTCAAGGGCACGGACGCGGGGGAAAAGCTCACCGGCATGCCCAAGACCGTTTTTGAAAGCAGCGTTTTTGTCCGTCAGGCAGGCCTTGCCGTGGGCAACAGCCCGGAGCTTGAA
This sequence comes from Oscillospiraceae bacterium, assembly GCA_045532145.1. Classification (GTDB taxonomy): domain Bacteria; phylum Bacillota; class Clostridia; order Oscillospirales; family Oscillospiraceae; genus SIG459. Next base: position 8,559 of record JAZSFJ010000048.1, on the reverse strand, counting down.
AAGCGCATAAACGCCATTATTTCCACAGGGGAGGACGAGGCCGTGTCCTTCACCGACGCAGACGAGCTCCTCCGGGCATGGCAGAGAAAGCGCCGCCATAATCGCTCCGGGGCTATCCCTGCTGTGGAGGGGGAAATCAGCGAGTGTCGCCGCGCTCTGGACTCCGCTGCGGTGGCTGTGCAGGAGCGCAGCCGCATGGAAAAAGATCTCCAGCGCTCTCTTGAGACCGAGGAAAGAGCCGGGGAAGGCGCCCGACGGGATGCCGCCGAGAAGCGCAAGGCCCTCATAGGCCGGGTGGAAGCCCTCCGGGATAAGCTCAGCAGCCTTGAAAAGGCCCATGCCGAGGCCGCCGAAAAGGAAAAGCGCCTCAGCGCAGCCGCCCAGACCGGCCCCTTCGCCGGAAAAACTCCCGAGGAAGCCCGGAGAGTTGCGGGAGTGGACGCCGCTCGTCTTGAAAACTTCGCCACTACCATCCCCAGCTACTGGAACTCCGTGGTAGCTCTGCTGATAGCCGCGGTCTGTCTCGCCCTGGGTCTTGGCCGGGTGGTGGACTTCCTTGCCTATGTGGGCTTCCCTGCCCTCTTCGCCGCCGGCATCAGCTTTGTTGTCATCCGTACCAAGCATAAGGACCTGAAAACCTTCTCCGATAATATTGCCAAATGGTATGAGCTTGATGATCCCAGCCCCGAGGCCATAAAAGAAAAGGCCGAGGCCTATGTGGCAGCCTGCGCCGAGGCCGAGGAAGCAGCCGCCGAGCTCCAGAAGCTGGCAGCTGAGCTGGAGCGCAGCCGCGAGGCCCTGCGCTCTGCCGAGGAAGATGTACTCACCGCGGGAGAGGACATAGGCGAAAGCCCCGCTCTCGCCCGGGCAAAGGCTGAATCCGCCGCTTTGAAGCAGCAGCTCAGCCGCAAGGAGGGTGAGATCTCCGCCATGGGCGACCCCATGGTAATGGGCACGGAGCTTGAAGCCCTTCTGAGCCGCCGCGCCGAGCTTATGGAGCAGTATGATGCCCTGTCTCTGGCCATCTCCACCCTGCGGGAGGCCAATGACGAGATGCAGCAGCGCTTCTCCCCTGCTTTGGGTCGCCGCGCCGGAGAGATAATGTCCGCCCTGACAGGGGGCAAATACAGCGCCCTCAGCTTCTCCCGTGAGCTGGACGCCACCGCCCGTCGGGAAGGTGACACCATAGCCCACGAAAAAGCCTTCCTTTCTCAGGGCACCGCCGACCAGCTTTATCTGGCCCTGCGCCTTGCCATATGCGAGCTTGCCCTGCCCGAGGGCTGCTCCTGCCCCATAATTCTGGACGACGCCCTTGTGAACTTCGATGAAGAGCGCATGGCTCAGGCCCTTGAGCTGCTCACAGAGCTTGCCAAGGAGCGTCAGATAATCCTCTTCAGCTGCCACGACAGAGAGAAAAACTATCTGGCAGAGGGGGAAAAGGACGAATAAGCAAAGCCCAAATGCCCCTGCGATATGCAGGGGCATTTGGAATTTCCACATATTTTCAGTCCGTCAAAAAACCATCGTTGCGACCGTAGGGCGGGCGCTTGCTCCCGCCGCCAAACCGGTGTAGCAATCACCCTTGCAGCAAACAATTGGTGCAGGTCCCTCCGGGGGCATACTTTTGTTATGCGACAAAAGTATGCAAAAACGCACCAGAGGGTTGCGACCCTCTGGACTCCGGAGGTTTTAAATGTTCCGCTTACGCTCTGTGACAGCCCGCCTTACGGCGGGAGGTAGTCGCCGGCTGCGGCTTGCGCTATTGCCGGCTCGGCGCGGATGATTTTATCTCCCCAGACTTTACCCTATTCGTTTTTGTCAACTACTTATATATGCAGCCCACTTGTGCCATTTTCCGACCCTACTAAAGGCTGAAAAACACGGGCGATATTTCTTGACGGGGAAAATAGGGGATGCTATAGTTTTTTAAAATAAGCTTTTGAAAAGGACGCTGAAGCCATGAAACAGACCACCCTCTGCTATCCTCTCCGGGAGGGGCAGTATCTGATGCTCCACCGGGTGAAGAAGGAGCATGACGCCAACCGTGACAAGTGGATAGGCATCGGGGGCAAGTTTCTCGACGGGGAGAGCCCCGAGGAATGTCTGCTCCGGGAAGTGCGGGAGGAGACGGGCCTGAGCCTCACGAGCTGGAGCTATCGCGGCATCGTCACCTTTGTCTCCGATATGTGGGAGACAGAGTATATGCACCTTTTCACCGCCCACAAGTGGGAGGGTGAGCTCACAGACTGCGACGAGGGTGAGCTCGCCTGGGTGGACTGCGCCGCCGTGGAAAGCCTGCCCATATGGGAGGGGGATAAAATTTTCCTCCGATTGCTGGCTCAGGACCTGCCCTTTTTCTCCCTCAAGCTCCGCTACCAGGGGGAAAGACTGGTTTACGCCGCTCTGGACGGGCGTGAGATGGGGCTATGAGAACTCTCAGCCTCAGCATTACGGCGGAACAGGCCGGGCGAAAGGTAAAGGGCCTTCTGAAGAAAGAACTTCGTTTATCCGAAGGTTTTATAGCCCGCCTCAAGCACCGGGATGGGGCAATACGCCTGAACGGTCAGCCCTGCCGCAGCATTGACATAGTGAAAGAGGGAGACACACTCAGCGTGGAGGTAGGAGATGCCCCCTCACGCTTCCCCGAGGCAGCAGACCGCCCCCTCAGCGTTTTATATGAGGACGCCGACTGCGCCGTGATAGACAAGGCTCCGGGCATGGCCTGCCACGGCAGCACCCAAAAGGGCGCGGCTACGCTGGCCGCCGCCTTATACCACCGCTGGGGCGGGGAGAGCGCCTTTCACCCGGTGAGCCGTCTTGACAGGGGCACCAGCGGCCTTATCTGCATAGCCCGCAGCGGCTATGCCCATACCCTCTTTCGCAAAAACCTCCACACGGAGGATTATTGCCGGGAATATCTCCTTGTCTGCTCTCCCCCGCCTCCGGAAGCCCGGGGACGGATAGAGCTGCCCATTGAGCACGTTGAGGGCAGTATAAAGCGCCGTATAAGCGCCGAGGGTGTTTACGCTCTTACGGAATATGAGGTGCTGGCTGTGGAAAATGGCCGCGCCCTTGTCCGGGCAAGGCTCCACACAGGCCGCACCCACCAGATCAGGCTGCATTTTGCCGCCATAGGCTGCCCCCTTGCAGGGGACTGGCTTTATGGGGAAGAGAGCCCGGATATAGCCCGCCCCGCCCTCCACTCCGCGTATCTATCCATGCTCCAGCCTGTAAGCGGGGAGCACATAGAGCTTTATAGTCCCCTGCCCGAGGATATGGCAGCTTTGGGAGATAGCTTTGCGGAGGCAGCAGAAAAAGCGTTTTAGCTTTAAGACACGGGCGATTCGTGAATCGCCTCTACGGGTGGGAATATAAGCTCCCGCTTGCTTCGTAGGGGCCGGCGTCCTCGACGGCCCGTATGCGTATTCGCCGGCTTATGTGCGCAGCATCATATGCCCCGCAGGTCGCCCCTACGATAAAATATAAAATTCCTTATACGCTTAGCCACCGAAAGGATGAATATTATGTCCGATCACACCATGAAAGTCATAGCCCGCATACGCAGCCCCTTTGGCACCAAGTTCGGCATCCCCCGCCAGAGCGGCCTTGTGCCGGAGCTGCGCTCCACCATAGTTTTCGAGCCCGAGTACCGGGACCCCGAGGCCCTTCGGGGTATGGAGGGATTTTCCCACCTCTGGCTCATCTGGCAATTTTCCCAGGCCGCCAGAGACACATGGTCCCCCACCGTCCGCCCACCCAGACTGGGGGGCAACACCCGCATGGGGGTTTTCGCCACCCGTTCCCCCTTCCGCCCCAACCCAATAGGCCTCAGCTGTGTGGAGATAGTGAGCATAGAAGAGCGCCCCGGTCTCGGCACCGTTATAGTGGTTGCGGGAGCGGACCTTATGGACGGCACTCCCATTTACGACATCAAGCCCTACACCGTTTACGCCGACTGCCATCCGGAGGCCCGCAGCGGCTTCGCCTCCACGGTGTGGGAGCGGGAACTGGAGCTGAATTTTCCCCATGAGCTCAGGCAGCGCATAGGCGACGAGGAGCTTTACCTGGCCCTTTGCGGTGTGCTGAAAAACGACCCCCGCCCCAGCTATCACTCAGACCCGGAGCGGCTCTACGGCATGGATTTCGGTGGCCTGAACGTGAAATTCAAAGTGCGTGACGGAGTGCTCAGTGTTGTGGATGTTATGAAGATTCAGGGGCATGACTGAGCTCATGATTCAAAGATTTCACATTTTCACTCAACATGCAGCATTTCTTGCAAAACTTCAATCGATTTAACGAGTTAAATCGCACAAACATCGCCATAAAGATAATATAAAGCTTTGTATAATAGAATGAAATCACAAAAAAGAGGGCCTTGGCCCTCTTTTTTGCTTGTTTATTTAAATGCCTGGTTATATAATAATGCAAAACAAGACCCCCTAAACTTGCAAAATAAAGGAGGCAATCCTATGGAGCTCAACAGGATAAAAAAGGTGCTGGTTGCAAACCGAGGCGAGATAGCTATCCGCATATTCCGCGCCTGCTACGACCTGGGCCTGCACACCGTTGCCATGTATTCCGCAGAGGACACTTATTCAAACTTCCGCACCCGCGCCGACGAAGCCTATCTCATAGGCGAGGGTAAGACCCCTCTGGGCGCATATCTGGACATTCCCGGAATCATAGACCTTGCCAAGCGCCGCGGCGTAACAGCCATCCATCCCGGTTACGGCTTTCTCTCCGAAAACCCGGACTTTGCCCGGGCCTGCGAGGATAACGGCATCATCTTCATCGGCCCTCCCTCAGATATTCTTGGCAAGATGGGCGACAAGCTCTCCGCCAAGGCTATAGCCATTGACTGCGGCGTGCCCATCATCCCCGGCTGCACCGAGCCCCTCAAGGATGCTCAGGATGCTCTGGAAAAGGCAGTTTCCTTCGGTTTCCCCGTTATACTGAAAGCTGCTGCTGGCGGCGGCGGCAGAGGCATGCGCCGCTGCGACAATCCCGAGGAGGTTCTATCTGCCTTTGAGCTGGTGCGCAGCGAGGCGGAAAAGTCCTTTGGCTGCGGGGACATCTTCATGGAAAAATTCCTTGTTGAGCCCAAGCACATTGAGGTGCAGATACTGGCGGACAGCTACGGCAATGTCTGCCATCTGGGCGAGCGCGACTGCTCACTCCAGCGCCGCTACCAGAAGGTTGTGGAGTACGCCCCCGCGTGGAGTGTTCCCGCCGAGACTATCGAGCGGCTTCGCGCCGACGCGGTTAAGATCGCAAAGAGTGTTGGCTATGTGTCCGCCGGAACTGTGGAGTTTCTTGTGGACCGCTCCGGCGCACATTACTTCATAGAGATGAACCCCCGCATACAGGTGGAGCACACCGTTACGGAAATGATAACGGGTATAGACATCGTCCGTGCCCAGATACTCATTGCCGACGGCGAGAAGCTTTCCCACCCGGAGATAGGCATTTCCCGTCAGGAGGATGTCACTTTCCGGGGCTACGCCATACAGTGCCGCGTCACCACCGAGGACCCGGCCAACAACTTCGCCCCGGATAACGGCAAGATAAGCTCCTACCGCTCCGGCGGCGGCTTCGGCGTGCGTCTGGACGGCGGTAACGCAGCCACCGGCACAGTCATAAGCCCCTACTATGACTCCCTCCTGGTTAAGGTCACCACCTCTGACATCACCTTCCCCGCCACCTGCCGCAAGGCCGTCCGTGCCATAAACGAGACCCATGTCCGGGGCGTGAAGACCAACATTCCCTTTGTCACCAACATTCTCACCCACCCGGATTTCATCGCCGGCAAGTGCCACACCAAGTTCATAGACGAGACCCCGGAGCTTTTCGAGATCTCCGACTCCCGGGATAGAGCTACCCGAGTGCTCCGCTACATAGCCAATATTCAGGTTGCTAACCCCAACGCAGAACGCCACCAGTTCGACACTCCCCGTTTCCCCCGCCAGCTTACTGCCCCCGGCAGAGGTCTCAAGCAGCTGCTGGACGAGAAGGGCCCCGAGGCGGTTAAGAACTGGGTGCTGGACCAGAAAAAGCTCCTTATCACCGACACCACCATGCGCGACGCCCACCAGAGCCTTCTGAGTACCCGCATGAGAAGCCGCGACATGATAAAAGGCGCCGAGGGTACGGCGGACATACTCCGTGACTGCTTCTCCCTTGAAATGTGGGGCGGCGCCACCTTCGACGTGGCATATCGCTTCCTCCACGAATCCCCCTGGGAGCGCCTTGAGATGCTCCGGGAGAAGATTCCCAACATCCCCTTCCAGATGCTCCTGCGCGGAAGTAACCTTGTGGGCTACGCCAACTACCCCGATAATCTTGTCCGTGCCTTTGTTGCAGAGAGCGCCAAACGGGGCATAGACGTTTTCCGCGTTTTCGACTCCCTCAACTGGATACCCAGCATGGAAATTGCCATGGACGAGGTATTAAAGCAGGGCAAGCTGCTGGAAGCCACCATGTGCTACACCGGCGACATCTTAGACCCCAAGCGTGATAAATACACCCTCAAATACTATGTGGACCTGGCTAAAAAGCTGGAAGAGCGGGGCGCGCATCTCCTGTGCATAAAGGATATGTCCGGCCTTCTGAAGCCCTACGCCGCCAAGAAGCTCATATCCACCCTGAAGCAGGAGGTGGGTCTGCCCATCCACTTCCACACCCACGACACCACCGGCAACCAGGTGGCCAGCGTTCTCATGGCAGCCGAGGCGGGCGTGGACATTGTGGACGCCGCCGTTTCCAGTATGTCCGGCCTCACCAGCCAGCCTTCTCTGGACGCCATCGTTGCCGCTCTGGAGGGCAGCGAGCGCGACACCGGTCTGGACCTGAGGCGTGTGCAGGAGCTGAGCTCTTATTACGCCGATGTCAGACTGCGCTACGAGAGCTTCGACAAAGGCCTCAAGACCTCCACCACCGACATCTACCGCTACGAAATTCCCGGCGGTCAGTACACAAATCTCCAGCCTCAGGTCGCCTCTCTTGGCCTCGGCCACCGCTTCGACGAGGTTAAGGAGATGTATAAAACCGTCAACGATATGCTGGGCGACCTTGTAAAGGTTACTCCCTCCAGCAAGGTTGTGGGCGATCTGGCCATATTCATGGTGCAGAATGAGCTCACTCCCGAGAACATTCTGGAAAAGGGCCGCACTCTGGCCTTCCCCGACAGCGTTGTAAGCTACTTCAAGGGCATGATGGGCCAGCCCGCCTGGGGCTTCCAGCCCGAGGGCCTGCAGGAAGTTGTGCTCAAGGGCGAAAAGCCCATCACCTGCCGCCCCGGCGAGCTCCTCGAACCTGTGGACTTCAATGCTCTCCGCACCGAAGTTGAAAAGTTCAAGCCCAACCCGGAGATGAAGCACCTTATCTCCTACGCCATGTACCCCAAGGTGTATGAGGACTTCGTCCGCCACAGCAAGGAATACGGCTATATCATGCGCATGGGCAGCCATGTGTTCTTCAACGGCATGGCTCTGGGCGAGACCAACAAGATAAACATAGAGGACGGCAAAACTCTGGTTATCAAGTATCTGGGGCTGGGCGACCTCAACGAGGACGGCACCAGAAATGTCCACTTCGAGCTCAACGGCGCCCGCCGCGAGGTTGCGGTGAAAGACCCCAACGCCTCGGAAAGTGCCCGTCAGGCCAAGCTGGCCGACCCCGCCGACATCATGCAGATAGGAGCCTCCATCCCCGGCATGGTGAGCAAGCTCAGCGTGAAGGTGGGCGACACCGTGGAAGAAAATCAGGCCCTCGCCATCATCGAAGCCATGAAGATGGAAACCTCTGTCACCGCCCCCTGCGCCGGCAAGGTAAAAGAAATCCTTGTCTCCCCCGGCCAGGCCGTGAAGGCAAAGGAGCTTCTGATAATTCTGGAATAAACATAAGGGAGTGCCGCATTTTGCGGCACTCCCTTAAAATTATAAATAACTAAATGCGTAACTGCGGGCCGTCGGGGACGCCGGCCCCTACGAAAAACTGCGGATTTTGCTTTTCCGTAGGGCGCGCTGCCCTCAGCGCGCCACACAGTTTGTTCTCCCGCTGCCCCCCGGCGAACATTCACACAGAGACTTCTGCTGCCCGTAGGGCGGGGGCTTGCTCCCGCCGGGTTGCGGCGGGAATGCGAACCGGGCGGCTCTGGGAGTGACACAACAAGAAAGAACCACGACATAAGTCGTGGTTCTTTTTGGAGGCGCCACCCGGAATCGGACCGGGGAATCGCGGATTTGCAGTCCGCTGCCTTACCGTTTGGCTATGGCGCCATATACGCGTTTTGCTCCAATAATTTGGAGCAAATCTGCTTTTTATGGAGCGGCTGACGAGGCTCGAACTCGCTACCTCCACCTTGGCAAGGTGGCGCTCTACCGGATGAGCTACAGCCGCAAATGGTGCCTCAGGCCAGAGTCGAACTGGCGACACGCGGATTTTCAGTCCGCTGCTCTACCAACTGAGCTACCGAGGCGTATTATGGTGGGGACAATTGGACTCGAACCAATGACCCCCTGCTTGTAAGGCAGGTGCTCTAACCAGCTGAGCTATGCCCCC
>JAZSFJ010000151.1:0-7303 GCA_045532145.1 Oscillospiraceae bacterium | reverse complement strand
CCCGAAATCCTGCAGGATTTCGGGCTTTTTTTGGTATTCATGGTTTATGCGTAATACACGCCCACGCAGGTGGCAACCAGCTTGTCCGGGGTCTTTTCCTCCCAGCATTCGGCAAAGGCGTGGATCATGGTTCTTCCTGCCTTGGTGGCACGGACTTTCACCACAAGAGTGCCGTCAATGGGGCAGCCTCTGAGATAGCTGGTCTGGAGAGAAACGGTGACAGCCTTCTCGCCGCCGTAATAGGTGGCCATGCAGGCTATGGAGAAGTCCAGAATGGTGGCAACAACGCCTCCCTGCATCACGTTGAGGGGGTTGCGCTCCCAAGCCATGGCGGGATAGCTCATGGTGAGGGTGGCTTCCTCGGCTGAGCACTCCACAAAGGAGGGATGGAGCATACCGATTATGCTGTCGGACTGATTTTCCTCAATATTCCTGAGGAAAGTGTGCATATGCTCTTCCATACGAAGCTGTTTTTCGTCCATATCACTTTATCCTCCTTATGTCTGCGCTGAGAGCATCCAGATATATCTCTGCTCCATCAAAGGCTGCGCTGATGTCTTCCCGGAGAGCGCCGGAGAACATCTCCGGGCTGATGCGGATGCGCTTGGGCTCCCATGCCCTGCTGACGGTGGTGAGCCAGCTCTGCCCTTCGCCAAAGCGAAGGATGCAGAGGGTGTCCTCATCGGGGGAGGCGAAGGCCACGTCGCCCCGGCTCAGTGCGGGGTTGTCCCTGCGGAGCTTTGCGAGATAGCTGTACCACTCCCGGGTGTCCTTTTCCTGCTGGCGGTAGGTCTCCCGGCAGAAGGGGTCGCGGAAGCCCTCCATGCCCTCCTCGTCGCCGTAGTAAACGGCAGGCATACCGGGCAGGGAGAAGACTATTGCGGCGCACAGGCGCTGCAGAGCCTTGCCCCGCTGAATCTGCTGGGGGGTGGAGACTATTGCCGCGTGCTGCTCCCGGGTGAGGCCGCCGCCGTCGAAGCCCATGGCGAGAACGGTGCGGATGCGTGCGGTATCGTGGCTGCCCAGAAGATTCATGAGGCAGCGGTACATGGGTGCGGGGTAGTTGAGCTTCTGGCCGATGAGGAAGCGGCGGGTCTCCTCTGCGTCAGCCTTGCCCAGAGCGAAGTTCACAAGGGCGGTGCGCAGGGGATAATTCATCACCGTGTCCAGGGATCTGCCCAGAGCGTAAGTGCGGTTTTTGCCATAGCTCTGCTTGGTGGTGGCGTCCTCCCAGACCTCGCCCAGAATAAGAGCCTCGCTGTCTTCCGCCTTGGCGGCGGAGCGGATAAGCTCCAGCACATCGTCGGGCAGCTCGTCGGCCACGTCAAGACGCCAGCCGTTGGCACCACGGCGGAGCCATGTCTTCACAACGGAGTAGCGTCCGCTGACTATGGCTTCCTGCCATGCCTTGTCAGTCTCTTTCACCTCGGGGAGACTCTTGAAATTCCACCAGCAGCGGTACTTGTCGGGGTAGCTCTCGAAGTCGTACCAGGAGCTGTAGGGGCTCTCCTCGCTCTGGTAAGCGCCCACGCCGTCGTAGCGGCCGTACTTGTTGAAATAGATGCTGTCGTCGCCGGTGTGGGAGAAAACGCCGTCTAAGATGAGGCGCATATCTCTCTCCTCAATGGCGGCGCAGAGGGCCTTGAAGTCCTTGAGAGTGCCCAGAATGGGGTCGATCTTCTTGTAGTCGCCGGTGTTGTAGCGGTGGTTGGAGTCGGCCTCGAAGATGGGGTTGAGGTAGATGAGGTCAACGCCCATGTCCTTGAGGTAGTCAAGCTTTTCGGTGATACCCGCAAGGGTGCCGCCGAAAAAGTCGTTGGGGCAATAGTCCTTGCCCTCAATGCCCTGCCACTTGGCCTTCTCGCTCCAGTCCTCGTGGTACTCTATTTCCCGTCCGGCGTCCCGGTGGTACTTGATACCTTTTTGGGCGGCTTTGCCGCCACGGGCGAAGCGGTCGGGGAAAATCTGGTACATGGTCTTGCCCTCGTACCAGGCTGGAGTCTCAAAGTCGGCGGCGTAAACCGTCATCTGCCAGCCGCCGGCGTAGCCGCTGCGGAGACCCTGAGGTCCGAAGCAGGCGCCGCCGGGAAGCTCAAAATGATACCAAAGCACGCAGGGCTCCATTGGAGCGGTATAGCTTATCTCAAAGCGCTCACCCTTGCGGCTCATGGGGAGTTTTTCATCCCCCATCACAAGGAAAATTTCCTCGGTGGTATCCGGCGCTTTTATAGAGAGTTTAATCGTCTGTCCGCAGGCCGGAGCGCCGAGAGGCATGCGGCAGACTTCTTCAAAAGGGTCGTGAGAAAAGTCCTGGACCTGTTCATCCAGAATTGACACGAAGAGTTTTCCGTACTCAACGGCGGAGGGACCGAAACCGAAGTCGGTGCTCATGGCCGTTGCCTGAATATGTGCATATTTCTCGTGGTCGGCGTAGATTTCAAGGGCGTAGCGCACGGCCTCGAAGAGCATGCCGCCGGAGTATTCCTCGAAGGAGAAGCCATTGCCCTCGCCGGTGTACTCATTGTAGCCCTGAACGGTGTCTTTAAGACCGCCGACTTCGTGGACTATGGGCAGAGTGCCGTAGCGCATGGCTATCATCTGGCTGAGGCCGCAGGGCTCGAAGGCGGAGGGCATCAGCAGGAAGTCAGCGCCGGCGTAGATGCGGTGGGAAAGGGCCTCGCTGTAGCCGATGTAGGAGCAGACCTTGCCGGGGTGGCGCAGTTCACACTCCCGCATGGCCTTTTCGTAGCGGGGATCGCCGCTGCCCAGCAGAACGAAGGCAGCTCCGGCAGCCACGATGGAGTCTATGGCCTCCAGAACTATGTCGAAGCCCTTCTGGCTTGTCATACGGGTGACCATGGCCACGATGGGGGTATCGTGCTCTATCTCCAGACCAAGCTCCTCTATAAGGGCCAGCTTGCAGCTTGCCTTGCCGGTGAGATCGTCGAGAGAGTAGTTGAAGGGGATGTCGGGGTCGGTCTCGGGGTTGAAAACATCGGTATCCAGACCGTTGATAATGCCGCTCAGGTCGCCGCCTCTGTAGATGAGGGGAGCCTGCATACCCTCGCCGAAGCGGTCGGTCTTGATCTCCTCGGCATAGCTGGGGCTGACGGTGTTTATCTTGTCCGCATAGACGCAGGCGCTCTTCATGAAGTTGACGCAGCCGTTGTGCTCAATGCAGAAGTGGTTGTACCAATAGCTGTCCACGCTGAGGAAATCGGCTACCACGTCGAAGCCGAACTGGCCCTGGAAAGCTATGTTATGGATGGAGAAAACGGTCTTGAGGTTTGCCTGCATCTTGTCATAATACTGGGTCTTTATGAGGAAGGGCATGAAAGCGGTGTGCCAGTCGTTGCAGTGGAGAACCTCGGGAACGAAGTCCAGATAGGGGATGGCGTCCAGCACGGCACGCTGGAAGTAGGCATACTGATGGCCCTCTGCCAGACCGCCGCGGTAAATCTTGTCGCCGAAATAATACTCGCTGTCGATGAGGTAGATGGTCAGTCCGCCGAGATTGAGCTTCTCAAGGCCCACATACTCACGTCTCCAGCCGAGATTTACGTAGAATTCGGCCATGTGCTCCACACGGTCTGCGTATTTTTCCTTTACGCAGCGGTGGTAGGGGGTGATGACGCGGGCGTCAAAGCCCAGGGCGTTGAGGCTCTTGGGGAGAGCGCCTGCAACGTCTGCCAGTCCGCCGGTCTTGCTGAGGGGGGAGCATTCGGCAGCAACCAGAAGCACGTTGGGCAGCTTTTCCCGTCCTTTCAGATGGACGAGCTTTTCAAGTTCTGCGTTCACTTTTTGTCCTCCTTATATGTGTAATAAACTGCACTGAGGGGGGGCAGCTTCAAAAAGGCTGAGTCGGGGTGCTCGGCAAAGGGGATGCCGGAGCTCTTTATCTGCTTGGGAACGGTGTAGTCTGTACCGCCGAAGCGGGATTCGTCGCTGTTGAGCACCAGCCACAGGCGGCCCTTTTCGGGCAGACCTACCTGCAGCTCCCAGTCTCTGGGGGTGAAGTTCATGGCGCAGACCAGCTTCTCGCCGCTGTTGGAGGTTCGCATAAAGGCTATGCAGCTTCGGTCGGCGTCGTTGACGTTGAGCCACTTGAAGCCCTCCCAGTTTATCTCGTTCTCGTAGAGAGCGGGACGGGAGCGGTAGATGCGGTTGAGCTCACGCATAAAGCGCTGCATCTCAAGATGCTTGGGGTACTCAAGCAGGAACCAGTCAACCTCTCTCTTCTCGTCGAACTCTATGAACTGGCCGATCTCGCTGCCCATGAAGTTCAGCTTCTTGCCGGGGTGGCCGTACTGGTAGGCGAAGAGGCAGCGGAGGTTTGCGAACTTGTCGTTATAAAGGCCGCTCATCTTGTTGAGCATGGAGCACTTGCCGTGAACCACCTCGTCGTGGGAGAAGGCCAGCATATAGCGCTCACTAAAGGCATACATCATGGAGAAGGTGAGCTTGGTGTGGCTGCCCTTGCGGTAGATGGGGTCCAGCTTCATGTAGTCAAGGGTGTCGTGCATGAAGCCCATATCCCACTTGAAGTCGAAGCCCAGACCGCCCTCGCTGACGGGCTTGGTGAGGCCGGGATAGGTGGTGGCCTCCTCGGCAATGCTCATGCCGCCCCGGTCGCGGATAAGGGTGGTCAGCTCCTTGAGGAAGTCAATGGCACCAAGGCAGGTGTCCCCGCCGAAAATGTTGGGGGTATAGTCCCCGTTTCTGGCGTAGCTGAGATAGAGCATACTGCTCACAGCGTCCACACGGATGCCGTCTATATGATAGCGGTCCATGAAGAAAGCGGCGGAGGAGAGGAGGAAGCTCTTCACCGGGGCTTTCTGGTAATCAAAAATGAGAGTGCCCCACTCGGGGTGGTTGGCCATTTTCTCATCGTCGCGCTCATAGGTGGGAGTGCCGTCGAACATACCCAGGCCGTGGGCGTCCTTGGGGAAGTGGGCGGGGACCCAGTCCATGATAACGCCTATGCCTGCTTTGTGGAGGCGGTCCACAAAGTACATAAAGTCCTGAGGTGTGCCGTAGCGGCTGGTGGGGGCAAAATAGCCCGTCACCTGATAGCCCCAGCTGGGGGGATAGGGGTACTCGGTTATGGGCATGAGCTCAACGTGGGTGTAGCCCATGTCGGCGCAGTAGTCGGCCAGAGCATCGGCCACCTTGCGGTAGTTGGGGTAAATTTCGTCCTCTGCCTTTTTCCATGCGCCCATGTGGAGCTCATAAACGCTCACCGGGCGGGTGAGGAAGTCCTTTTTGGATCTTGCAGTCATGTAGCGGCTGTCGCCCCACTTGTAACCGCCGATGTCCCAGACCTTGCTGCCAGTGCCCGGGCCGGTCTCGGCGTGGAAGGCATAGGGGTCTGCTTTCAGCACCACCTTGCCGCTATGCCACTCGATGGCATATTTGTATATGTCGCCCTGCTTGAAGCCGGGGAGAGTGCAGGTCCATTCGCCGGTATCCTGGCGGTACATTTCCGTGACGCCCACCTGCCAGCCGTTGAAGTCGCCAACAAGGCTCACATTTTTTGCGTGGGGAGCCCATACCGTGAAACGGCAGCGACCATCGGGCAGGAAATGGCTTCCGAAATACTCGTAGGCCTTGAGGCTGCGCCCCTGCAGAAATTCTTCAGGAAGCTTAGCCACATTAACAGAGTTGTTTTCCATAATTTCCACCCCTTGTGATCAGATTTGGAAAAATGCGTGGATAGATACAAAATTATCATACCACAGGAGTAAAGAAAAAAACAGCCTCTTTGAGGCATAAATTAAAATTCCTTTCAGCTTATGAAAAGCATATAAAGCGAGCTTGGATGCTTTGTATTTGTTTTTTGCATCACCGTAGGGCGGGCTGCCCTCAGCCCGCCACCACACTGGTGTAGCAATCCACTTTGCAGCCAGGTATTGGTACAGGTCCCTCCGGGGGCATACTTTTGTTATGCGACCGGGAGGAAACTAAGTAGTTTTGACAGACCAAAGGCTCCCTTGTGTAAAGGGAGCTGTCGCCGCAAGGCGACTGAGGGATTGTCCCAATTCGCCTAAGGCTAGCCCCAATATGAAAGTTCTTGCCGCACAATCCCTCCGCCCCCTTCGGGGCACCTCCCTTTACACAAGGGAGGCTTTAAAGGTGCGTCAAAAGCCACCGGGTTCCCTCCTCGGAGCATAGCTCCTGCGGCCGGCTGCTAAAAATGTGCCACCGGCACATTTTATTAACGCACCGACACAAGGGAGGCTTTAAACGGCTCAAAAAAAGACTGACGAAGTTGTCTTCGTCAGTCTTTGCGGTTGCGATTTTGATTTTTACTTGGCGTATTCTATAGCCTTGGTCTCTCTGAGGACATGGACCTTGATCTGACCGGGGTAGGTGAGTTCCTCCTCGATCTTCTTTGCAATGTCTCTTGCCAGCAGGACCATCTTGTCCTCGCTGACCTCCTCGGGCTTGACCATTACGCGGATCTCGCGGCCTGCCTGAATGGCGTAGGTGCTCTCGATGCCGGGGAAGGACTTGGAGACCTCTTCAAGCTTCTCAAGACGCTTGACATAGTTCTCGATATTCTCGCGGCGGGCACCGGGACGGGCGGCGGAGATGGCGTCGGCTGCCTGAACGATGCAGGCGATTATGGTGTGAGGCTCCACATCGCCGTGGTGGGCGTGGATAGCGTGGATGACCTCTTCGCTCTCTTTGTACTTGCGGGCGATGTCCACACCGATGGTGACATGGCTGCCCTCAACCTCGTGGTCAACGCTCTTACCAAGGTCGTGGAGAAGACCTGCGCGCTTGGCGGTGGCAACGTCCACACCCAGCTCGCTGGCCAGGAGTCCTGCGATGTGGGCAACCTCCATGGAGTGGTTGAGAACGTTCTGACCGTAACTGGTGCGGTACTTCTGGCGGCCTATGAGCTTGATAAGGTCGGGGTGGAGACCCTGAACATTGGTCTCGAAAACAGCTCTCTCGCCTTCGGCCTTGATGGTGGCGTTAACTTCCTTCTGGGCCTTGGCCACCATTTCCTCGATGCGGGCGGGGTGAATGCGTCCGTCGGCAATGAGCTTTTCAAGAGCCATACGGGCCACCTCGCGGCGGACGGGGTCAAAGGAGGATACGGTGATGGCTTCGGGGGTGTCGTCAATGATGAGGTCGCAGCCGGTGAGGGTCTCGATGCTGCGGATGTTGCGGCCTTCGCGTCCGATAATGCGGCCCTTCATCTCGTCGTTGGGGAGGGGGACGACGGATACGGTGATCTCGCTGGCGTGGTCGGCGGCGCAACGCTGGATAGCAATGGCGATAAGCTCTCTTGCGT
>JAZSFJ010000123.1:0-12278 GCA_045532145.1 Oscillospiraceae bacterium | reverse complement strand
TGGAATTGGCAGACTCGCTAGATTCAGGTTCTAGTGCTCACTCCGGGCGTGCGGGTTCAAGTCCCGCCTCGCGCACCAAAAAGAAAACGGCATCCGAAAGGATGCCGTTTTTCTTTTTGCTAAACAAGGTGACTCGACTTGAAGTCGAAACAAGGGTCCCCCATGCGAATGTATTCGCATGGGAAAAGGAGGAACGGGCGGAATATATTGAGTGTTGCCTCACAAGGCGATACTCAACTATGCAGCCCGTTCTGACGCCGTCCCGCCTCGCGCACCCCAAACCCCGATATCTTAGGATATCGGGGTTTTCTTTATATCCTATAGTTCGCAAAACCGGTCGGCCATTTGTTTGTGGCCGACCGGTTTTTATGTCTTAAATCAATACTCTCTTCACCCAGGGGATGCGTTTGAGGATGAAGTAAGTTACAAAGCAGCAGACCAGGACGAAGATAGTCTGAAGGGGGACGTTGACAAGAGGGAACCAACAGTACCAGGTGTACTTGAATACCTCGCGGAGGAACATGACGAAGAAGTGGTGGGTGAGATACACGCAGAAACTCATTTTGGAGAACTTGACAATGCGGGGGCAGTCGGCTTCGGTCTTGTCCCGGAAGCGGAGTATGGCCCAGCCGTAAATGCCTATGACCAGAGCGGTGGTGGGGGGCGTGAAGCTCTCGAAGAGGGCGTTGAAGCAGCTGCCCTGAATGTGGGAGACAATGGTAGTGGGCACGTAGATGGCCAAAAAGCCCAGAACGAAAGTGAGGATAAAATACTTCTTGTGGTGCTGCTCCAGCTTCGCGGTCTTTATGTAGTAGCCCAGCAGGCCGTAGCCGAGGGAGGAGTAGGCCATCTGGATGGGGTACTGGGCGGGGATGCCGCCGAGGGAGGCGAAGGGCTCAAAGAGGCGGAGGAAGGGGAAGCATACGCCCAGAATGAACCAGACGATAAGGGCATAGCGCAGAGTCTTTCTGTCAGCTCCCGCCACAAAGGCGCGGACCACAGGCAGCAGCACATAGAAAAGCAGCAGGATCTGGAGATAATAAAGGTGGAAGTGGTGGTCAAAGGTGAGAACGTCGCTGATAGATTCCCAAAGCCAGTTGGGGGTGTAGGTGCCGTAGAGGATTACATAGGCGATGTAGAAATAGAATTCGTACATCAGCGACCAGAAGAAAAGGCAGCCCAGCATACGGAGGAAGTAGTTTACATAAATCTTCTTGAGCGTCAATTTCTTGGCGGGATCCAGCAGCAGAGCGCCGGTGACCATGAAGAAGATGGGCACGGCGAATCGGCAGATGGAGCCGTAGAAAAGGGCGCAGTACCAGTCAAAGGAGTAAACACTCAGCTCGGTAATTGGGCGGGAGCCGCAGTGGACAACCACAACGCAGATGCAGCAGATGCACTTGAGCACATCGGCAGGAATATCCCGGCGGGGGGCAAGGGTGACAGCTTCGGAGTTCATATTGATTCCTCGATTCTATGAAAAGGTTTACATAATTCCAAATCATCATCCTCGTCCCGGCTGAAAAGGAGGGCGAGGAGTATCCAGAAGAGAGGGGAGACAAGAGGCAGACCCAGAGCGAAGAAGCTCTGGATGCAGTAGCAGAGGCAGCCGAGGCCGAGGGCGCAGAGCCCGGGGCTTTGGAGGCGGCGAAGCCAGCGGTGAAGACCAAGAAAGAGCAGGGCCAGATAGCAGCCGAGACCCAGAAGCCCGGTGTTAATAAGATAGCCCAGATACTCGTTGTGGGCGTTGTCTACCCCGGAACGAAGGGTTTTGCCTGTTTCTTCCACAAAGCGGGAGAACTTCACATCCACCCGCAGCGCCAGAGTGTCCGGTCCGCTGCCGAGCATGGGACGTTCGGGGAAAAGCTTCAGGCATTCCTGCCAGATGAGTATGCGGGAAGAGCCAAATTTTTCGTCCACACGGCCATGCATGAGCTCCCGGAACTCGTAGACCGTTCCCTCCTGAGCGGGGCTGAAATAGACGAAAACAAGGCCTAGAATAAGGGCGACGAGGGTGATGCAAAGAAACAGGATGCGGAGGGCCTTTTTTGAGGGGCACAGCCTCAGCCTGGGAAGAATAAGGCCTGCACCAACGCTGAATACGGCTGCGATAATGAGCAAAAGGGGCAGGCCGCCGAAATCGAAGCTCCATGAAAAGCTCACAAGGTCGTATGCCGGGGAAAAGGCCAAAGCCGCAGCGGCGGAGAGGAGCACAGGGCCGGCTGCCAGAAGACAGCGTTGGAGCCTCGCCATATCCCATAACAGCAGGGGAGCGGCGATGAGCGCGGTGAGGCCAAGAGCCAAAAAGCCACCGGAGACCCATGCCCGAATAAGGACGAAAAGGGCGGGGCAGAGGGGGATGAGGCTGAGAAATGCTCTTTTTTTATCGCTGACCACAGGCAGGGCGAAAAGCAGGGGCAGAGCCAGACAGTAGTAGGCGGAGAGGATGTTGGTGTTGCCCATGGTGCCCAGAAAGGCTCCGGAGTATTTGAGTCCGGCGTCGTAGTGGCTGTAGGAGCCCATGAAAAGACGGAAAATGTCGATATTAAAAAGCTGCACAAGTCCCACGGCGGAGCACAGAAGCACAGAAAGACCCAGAGCCCAGAAATGGTGCTCCTTCGGCCTTGCGAAAAGGCTGACTCCCAGAAAGATGCAGACATACAAAAGCTGGGTGACCAGACCGTCATAGCGTCCCGCGCCTATGAGGCTCTCCCGCCAATATGGAGAGAGAAGAAAGGAGGCAAGGCATACTGCACCGAAGGCGAGGCTAAGATATTGCCCCGCGCCAAAGTCGGGGAGGGAGATTTTTTTTATAAGACTTACCGCTATGAGTGCCGCGATCCACAATCCTGTGGCTGCCACAAAAAAGAGGTATTTTGAAAATGTTATGTTTCCGTAGCCGGAAAAACCCGTAAAGAGTGGAAAAAGCAAAAGCATTGTGCTAATATATATATCCGTGATGAGCTTGCGCACATCCCGTGCCGCGCCTGTAGCAGCCATCATGCCCCGCCTTTCCTGTGCTTTTTGAGTCAGCTTTTGAGATAGCTTATTATACCATATGTTCGCAATAATGCAAAGGAAATGCGAATTCCCCACTTCTTGCTACAAAACGAGGTAAAACGAAAATATAATCCCCACATAAGGAGTAAAAATATTATGTATTTTGACACTCACGCCCACTACGATGATGAGCGCTTTGACGCTGACCGCCATGAGCTTCTGGCTATGTTCCCTGAAATGGGGGTATCTCTGGTTCTGAATCCCGGCTGTGACGCGGAAAGTAGTGCCAAGGCTGTGGAATATGCCGACACTTATCCCCATGTATACGCCGCTGTGGGCTGGCATCCCCACGAGGCGGATTCCTTCGACGAGGGCAGCGCACGGCTCATAAGGCAGTGGTGCGCCGACCCAAAGGTCCGGGCAATTGGCGAGATAGGCCTTGACTATTACTACGATTTCTCTCCCCGCGAGCGCCAGCGGGAGGTTTTCCGTGCCCAGATGGAGCTGGCCAGGGAGCTTAATGTGCCAGTAATCATCCATGACCGCGAGGCTCATGGGGAGTGCATGGAGATAATTCGTGAGTTCCCCGACGTGAGGGGTGTTTTCCATTGCTACAGCGGCTCCGCCGAGATGGGCCGGCAGCTCATAGACATGGGCTGGTATCTCTCCTTCACGGGAGCCATCACCTTCAAAAATGCCCGCAAGGCTCTTGAAACCATAGAAATTTGTCCCATGGACAGAATAATGATAGAGACGGACAGCCCATATCTCGCCCCCGTCCCCCACAGAGGCAAACGCAACGACAGCCGGGAGCTTAAGTATGTGGCTGAAAAAATAGCCGAGGTCAAGGGCATAAGCCCAGAGGAAGTGGCCCGTATAACAATGGAAAACGGCAAGAGATTTTTCGGGATAGAATAATTGATAAAATTATAAAAAGCTGAAATCTCCGCAACATGCGGAGATTTCAGCTTTTTCAGTCCCCATACTTCTTTCCGTAGCATTCGGGGTCGAGGAGGCCGCTGAGCTCGGTGAGGATCAGGTTTATGCCCGAGTTGATATAATCCGGGGCGGGGCTTTCCAGAATGTTGAAATGTTCAGTTCTCAGGGGCAGCAGCACACGGACGGAGGTGCCCTTGCCCTCCCGGCTCTCTATAATAAGTGCTCCCTCATGGGCCTGCGCAAGGCCTCTTGCGATACCAAGACCAAGACCGCCGCCGGAGACACTCATCTCGGATAGCTCCAGTTCCCTCTCATAGGCGGTAAAAAGTTCCGGCATAATAGCGGGGGAAATGCCGCAGCCCGTGTCGTCCACGGAGATATAGGCGGTGTCGCCGCTTCTTTCAAGTCCCACGCTTATGCTGCCTCCGGGGGCGGTGTGGGAAATGGCGTTGGAGAGAAGATTCAAAATAATGCGCTCAAGCTTTTCGCCGTCCGCCCAGGCGTAAAGCTCTCCGAGACGGGAGGAAAACTCTATGTTAAGACCCCTTTCCCGGCACATAATGGCCACAGAGGAAACAAGCTCGGAGCAAAGGCGGCAGAGGTCGGTGGCCCGGAAAGTAAAGGGCAGCGTTCCCTCCTTCAGCGCCATGGCGGTGCTGAGGTTTGATAGGGAATGGAGCAGGGAGTAGTAGCTGCTGCTCATAAGGCTGAGATATTTCTCGCCTTTGTCATCCTCCGGGCGCGGCATGTCTCTCAGCCTGTCAATGGCAAGACCGATGTTGAAAAGGGTGGAGAGCATGGTGCACATGAGGCTGTCGTTGAGAAGAGGACTTCTCCCGGCTCCGCTGCGCTCAGGCTCAATGGATAGATAGCGTATGCCGCCGGAGCCTTCCACCCGGACAGAGCAGGCTCTGTCCTTTATTATTGCGGAGGAGACAAAGCCGGTGGAGGAGTTTGTCAGAATGTGGTCGGGTATGAGCCCAAGGGCGCTTGCTCCCTGGTTGCAGCCCAGCATGCGGGCGGCCCGGCTGTTCATGCAGACTATTTTCCCATCCTTCAAAGCCAGCATGGCGGAAGGGCTGATCTCAAATATAGCTTTTATATTGTTGTCCATGCTCTACCTCCGTGACACATCCTTCGGGCTAAAGGCTATTATATGCTTTCCCAAGCATAGATTATAATACATGGACGGGAGGAAAGGCAACGGCGTTTTTGCATTATTCGACAAATGCAAAGAATATGCGCCACATGAAATAATATAATGTATAAAATTAT
The DNA here is from genome assembly GCA_045532145.1 of Oscillospiraceae bacterium. Classification (GTDB taxonomy): domain Bacteria; phylum Bacillota; class Clostridia; order Oscillospirales; family Oscillospiraceae; genus SIG459. The sequence goes on along the minus strand of JAZSFJ010000123.1, from coordinate 7,064 downwards.
TCCCAGACTTTGCACGGGGCTGCCTGAATCAGGGAGGCCGGGATGGCGGCGCGCTGAGGTCAGCGCGCCCTACGGGCGAGGAAGGGACGTACGTGTGAGTTCGCCCAGGGGCGGCGCTTATCTCAGCCTGCAAGGCCGGACCGTCGAGGACGCCGGTCCCTACGAAGCAGCGGGGGGTGTGAGGGGGCAAGGCCCCTGCACTTTTAATATGGCTTTTTTTTTCGCTGCGCGAAAAAATAAGCCCAACGGCGCGACATTCCGTTGGGCTTACTCCTTTATGGGATGGGGACAAAGTGAAAAAGATGAAACTGTCTCTTGCAATTGCTATGTTACAGACAAAATATTACGAAATAAATGCAGATAATATTACGTAAGTATTAAATTCCGGCGTGAGAATAGAAAAAATAATTATGTCAACCTAAACTGGAGGCGACAAATTTAAATAAATGGCAAAACCAGCAAGATGGACGCAGCAAAAAGTAGCAAGAGCTTGTAAGACGGCGGGAAAAGGTCAACGGATAAGGGAAAAAGTCCCCGAGCCGCTTTAAATGGGTGATGAGGGGACTTTTAAGGTTTTATGTCAATCTAATGTCAGGAACATGGGGGATGTATACTCCGGGGTGCAACGCTCATTTGCTCTCATAAATAGGAGTGGGTGGCCCTCGGGGTCTTCACGGAGAATAAAAAGCTCATCGACGCCAAAAAACTCCCCGGCGGCGGACAGCAATTTATGTGGCTCCTTTGCCCATATCTCACGGATGAGTATGCCGCTTTCCGTCTTCTCCGCGCAGAGGCAGTCTCCGCCGAGGCGAAGAAAGGCACCGCCGAAGTGGCGCTGGATGCAGTCCTGGGCCAGCAGCAGGCAGTATGGCAAATGCCACTCTCCGCCACGAAGGGCCATATACTCAGCGCAGCCTATGACTTCCGCTTTTTCGGCTGCGAGACCGGGGTGAAAGCTCACAGGGGCGCAGGGAGCGATGGGCACAGCACCCATTGCGGACATGTACCAGCTCTGCAGACCGCTGTCGGCTGCCCGCAGGAAAACTGCGTCCGCACCCTTTTCCACAGCGCAGCGGGCGGAATATTCCACCACGGCGCGGCCCATGCCAAGACCCCGGTAGGCGGGCTCGGTGCACAGGGCATAAAGATAGGAGGCCTCTGCATTCCCATGGCGGAGGCCGTGGAAGGCAAACATACAGGAGTGAACTTCCCCCTCCATCTCGGCGCAGCAGGCTGTGGGCAGAAGGGAGGCGACATTCAGCAGTTCACGGACAAAAGCCTCCCCGTCACCGAAGGAGGCTGTAAATATGCTTATGATTTTTTCCCGGTCCTCTTCGCGGGCGGGACGAAGGATAAAGTCTGCCATTATATCAGTCGTTCCAATATGCGGAGTATTTTTCCAGTATCATTTCCGGGCGGTAGCTGAGCTTGCTGCGGCGAATGTTCTCAAGACCCATGTCGTCCTCACGGTTTATATAGGCGATGTGGGGCAGACGGGAGAGAACATGGCGGACAAATTCCCGGTTTATCATGGGGTAGGCGCCGTCAATATCCCCGGCGGCTTTCTCAAAATGCACATTGAAGGTGTCGGAGGAGATCTGCTCGCCCACGGTGAAGGCCACCAGCCTGTCCTCCACGAACAGAGCCCCGCCTATAAGTCCCAGAGCCTCATAGTGCTCAAAGGCCAGAGCAATGGCCCTGCCCTCGTCGGACACGAGATGTTCACCTTCGCTCACCTCGGCGCTCCATGCATCCAGAAGGGCTGTGCAAAGGGGGAAGTGTTCACGCCTCAGTGGCTCGAAGTGCCAGTTGGGGTAGGTGGCTTCGAAGCGGTTTATGTGGTTTCTCTTGCCGTGGAGCTTTTTACCCGCAAGAGTGGAGAGCTTTTCGGCGGAGTAAATGTAGTCGTCATAGTCCCTGTCGTGGATGAAGCTGAATTTTCCCGGGAAGAGCTCCTCCAGCAGGGCTTTGTGATGAACCTCAAGTCCGCGAAGCACAAGGCCGTAGCCTTGAGAGTTGGCGTAAGCGCGCAGAGCCTCTATTGCGGGGGCCAGTTCTCCGGAGCCTATGGGGAAGGGGAAGATGGGCAGATGCTCGCTCTCTGCGCGGACAAGGAGTCTGCCTTCATATTGGCAGATGCTCTGGTGGTATCTGCTGTCCCAGAGAAACATATTTCCGAAAACAAAGTCAGCGGAGCGGGAATCCTCCGCGGACGCTATGGAGTCCACAAGGGCTTTATCCCCTATGCTCAGGGGCTTAAAGGGAAGCATTTGAAAATTACCTTCTTTGAATCTTAGTATGTGTCGGTGCAGTAATCCCGGATGGCCTGACGGAGCTTAATGAGGTCCTCAAAGGCCTCGGGGCGCTTGGCAGTGTCTCTCAGCAGGGCGGAGGGGTGGTACATACCCATGACCATAAGTCCGTCCTTTATAAACCACTGGCCGTGCTCACGGGTTATTTTGAAATCGTCTTTTATAAATCTTTGGGCGGCTATTCTGCCCAGACAGACCACTATCCGTGGATTTATGAGTTTTATCTGCTTTTGAAGCCAGTGGGCGCAGGCCTCCTGCTCAATATTCAGCGGATCCCGGTTTTTGGGCGGGCGGCACTTGACTATATTGGCTATATAAACTTTGCTGCGGTCTAAGTCTATCATCTCCAGCATATCGTCCAGCAGCATACCGGCGGGACCCACAAAGGGCTCGCCCTTTTTGTCTTCCTGTTCACCGGGGCCCTCGCCTATGAACATGACCTCGGCATTGGTTTTGCCCACACCGAAAACCACATTATTTCTGTTTTCGCAAAGGGCGCAGGCCCGGCAGCTCATACATTCTTTTTTCAGGCTTTCAAGATCCATGAGAAAACCTCCAAAGATTCTTTGTGTCAATTTTAGCACTCTCAGCGAAAGATGCAAGAAAAATTATTTTCTGAGTCTCTTTTGGGCCAATTTCCGGGCTTCATAGCAGCAGTCAAAGAGACACTCTTCAGAAATCTCTCTGCCCAGGGCACGGCGCTTATCCAGTTGGCGGATGGCCTCACATCTGCAAAGAGAGCAGTAGCAGTTTTCATATATGTGCAGAAGTACCGGGATGGGGGCTGTAAGTCCCTGGCTTTTCATATCCAGAACGGTGCTGTACACTCCGTGCCAGGTGCCGTTTTCCTGGAAATCCACAGGAAGGGCCGCAACAAGCTCTGTGAGAAGCTGCTCGTCCTCAGGTAAATAATTGTTTATGAATATTCGGATGGCGTTATTATTTCCTCTTTCAAGCTCCTTTAGTGCAAAGGCCCGCACAGCGGAGCTGCGGATGTTTTCGAGAGCCTCAAAGGCTGCATCCCGGAGGGCGGGGAAGTCTGAGCCTGCGTCGGCAATAATGGCGTCGGGCTCATAGGGGAAGGCACAGCGGCAGAAGGCTTTAAGAGCTTTTGCCCGGACTTCGGGCTCAGTTTCAGAAAGATAATTGTCTGCGTAGCTGCGGACAGCATCGGCGTCAGCTTTACGCAGGCGTACAGAGAGAACAACTCCGCTGAGCTCGCTGAGAGCCTTGGGAGGGACAGGCTTGAATCCCTTTTTGGGGGCCAGACCCTGACGGAGAAATTCCCGGGTGTGGGGGCAGCGCTCGGCCTTCCTCTGAAGGGACTTCATATAACGCTCCGCCTTGGTCTCAAAAAGCCAGTCAAAATCGTAGGCGGTGTAAAAGTCTCTTTCAAGGTAGAGCCTGCCTATGTCCGCCGCTATTTTTCCCATGGCAGACCTGCTTAGGGCCAGAACCTGGGCCAGCATGGCGAAATCGTCCCGCTGGGGGAAAACTCCACAGGGAGCTTTTTTCTTGTTGAGCAAAGCAGCATAGAGCATCTCGTATTTTTTCCACAGGGCATCTTCGGCCATCTTTGAGCCGTCCCGGGCAAAGAAGGTCAAAAGCTCTGCAAGATAAGGAGTCAACCAGCCTCTGTCGGAGCGGCATTTTTCAAAGGCGGAGACGGCGGCTTCAAGGAAGGGGGAGCGGTCATGGAAGCAGGTGATAAGCTCATAGACATAGTCGGCTTTTGTGCCCTCGCACTGGGGGTCAAAGGCCACTTCGTGGCTGCAGGCCCAGAGGATGACTTTTTTGTAGCGCTCCGGCTCTTTCCGGGCTGCAATAATGCATCGCCCCTGCCCACGCAGCAGAGCTTCCCGAAAGATTTTTTGGGTCATAGCGTCTCCTTTCCTTTGTGGTCGGATTTGTTTACACTGAAATTATACCATTTGGGCAGCGGTTTGACTACTCATATTTCGTGGGCGGGCTGAGGGCGCCTTGGCCTACGGCGAGCATTTTGGCTGTGTCTGAGTAATGAGTACAGGGGAGGCTGGCAGCCTCCCGCGCTTAATTCTGCTGTTCCGTTTTCGTAGGGACCGGCGTCCTCGACGGTCCGGCGATTTAAGCTAAATTTAAGGTATAGGTAAGGCTAACAGATTTAGATTCACATTAAAAAATGCTCAAGTTCTGCGAAGCTACTTCGTATGGATGGGCGGACCGTCCGGGAGGCCGGTCCCTACGGAGAATTCTTACTGCCTCACTATGAATATCGGTCCTTTGATAGATTTGATAGGCTTTTCCAGCCTGCAAAAAAACTATGCTGCCCAGTTGCGAAACTGAGCAGCGGGGCGTGTCGGTGCGTTAAGAAAATGTGCCGGTGGCACATTTTTAGCAACCGACCGCAGCGGCTATGCCGCGAGGAGGGAACTAAGTGGGGCAAAGAGCCCCCCTGTACGTTTATATCCATGCGTTTTGAGCTTTTTAGCTCAAAAAAGCCTTGGCATAAGGCCAAGGCTTTTCAATCAGTTATACAGCAGGCAGCAGGTATAGGCTATCTTATCGTCGCCGTAGTAATACTTTACTCCGTTATCGGAGCAGACGCCGCTGACAAAAAGTCCGCAGGCCTCCATGGAGGGGTAGAGCTTCTCGGGGAAGCGGCAGGGGGCATCGGGGTAGGTGCAGCTTTCGCAGCGGGTGCAGGTGCCGGCGCTCATGGCCAGAAAATCTGCGCCGGCCTCCCGAAGAGCCTCGGTAAAGGCATCAAACTGCTTTTTGTTGTCCTCGGCCACCTCCATCATGGCCTCAAAGTCGTAAGAGTCCTCACGGTCGCCTACGGTCTGGAGAATGAGGCCCTTGGAATAGTGGCTGCAGCGCTCCTCCCAATAGTCAAGCTCCCCGCAGGCGGGAGGGCAGGACCAGGTCTTGCCGTAGCTGCGGCAGCGGTCGGCAGCACACATGCTTCTCACATCGGGGAGAAATTTCAGCTTTCTGGGGTCCATAGGCTCTGCGGTATAAAAGCCGCACTCATGGGCCAGAGCTTTATAATCTGTCATAATACTTCCTCCCATTCTTCAAACATCATGGCTTCAATATAGTTGTCGTTGAAAAGGGCGGAGGAGCTCAGTTCCTCGTAGCGGCATTTTCCGCTTATTTCTTCAAGGAGAGCCCTGCCCTGGGGGCTGAGGGCCATTGCGGCACCTTTTCCCGCGCTGTTGCCTATATGGCGGGTTCTGTCCATAAGGGCGGGGGGCAGAAGGCCGATGGCGCAGGCGCTTTTTATCTTCATATATGCTCCGAAGCCTCCGGCAATAAGCACGCTGTCTATATCCTCATAGCTCTTGCCGCTGCGGTCCATAAGAGTTTCGATACCTGCCCGGATGGCGGCCTTGGCAAGCTGAATCTTTCGGATGTCCTGACCGGAGATATACACCTTTTCGCTGAAATTGTAGCGCTCGCCGTCTTCCATGCGGCCGGTTTCATCTACTATCTCGTTGCACAAAAGGGCTGCCACGGCGTCAATAATGCCGCTGCCGCAGATGCTTTCTGCCTCGCAGTCGCCGAGGACGTGGAAGCCGAGGTCGGGATTCACAGTGTCTATGGCGCCGTCTCTGGCGGGGGAGCCGCACTCGGTCTCCGCACCCTCAAAGGCGGGGCCTGCGGCGGTGGCGCAGCAGAGGAAGCCCTCGCGGCTGCCCAGAGCCATTTCGCCGTTGGTGCCTATGTCTATGAAAAGAACGCTCTTTTCGCTTTCGTGCACTCCGGAGGAGAGAAGTCCGGCGGTGATGTCGCCTCCCACATAGCCTGCCACAGCGGGGCAGAGGTATATTTTCGCCTCGGGAGCAAAGCCGGGGAGGAAGTCTGCGGCGGGGTATTCATTGCCGAATAAACTGAGGGGAGTGAAGGGGGCCACGCCAATGCTTTCGGGACTGAGTCCGGCAAAAAGATGCTGCATCACCGTGTTGGCGGCAATGGAAACATAGCTGATTTTTGAAATGTCGGGGCACATCTCGGCGGCCATTTCTTTTACTTGTCTGCGTATAAGCTCGCAAAGCTCTGTAAGACCATCCTCGGTGGAGGCGTGGCGTATGCGGCTTATAACGTCGCTGCCGTAGGCTCTCTGGCGGTTCATCTCACCCTTTTTTACAAGGCATTTTCCGCTTTCAAGGTCATAGAGGTAGGCGGCCACGGTGGTGGTGCCTATATCTACGGCGAGGCCAAGGCCCTTTCCGCCGGGGGCGATGTCCACCTCGTCGGTGAGGACCTTGCTTCCGCTTACGGTTTCTGTGGTAACTGTGAGCTCGCCGGCGGGGAAAAGGCAGCAGGCAAGGGCCTCTTCATTTTCGTAAAGGCGCACTTCGCCGCTCATGTCACGGCAAAGGCCGCTTACTGTGACCTTGCACTGGCGGCAGGTGCCGTTGCCCCCGCAGGGGGCGTCTATGTGGGATCCGGAGCCTCTGACAGCCTCAAGCAGGGTGGTTTCAGCCTCGGAATATACCACCCGGGCCTCAGTTCCGGAGAGAATAGTGATTTTGTATTTATTCATCGTATGCCTCTTATTGAAAAACCCCCTGCCTTGATTAAAGCAGGGGGCATTTTTTATATAAGCTTAAACTCAGGCGGTGAGGACCTCTGCAGCCTTCTTGGCGGCGGAAGCGCCGTCAGCGGTGTAGATGTCAGCGCCGATCTGATCGCAGAACTCCTGGGTTACGGGTGCGCCGCCAACGAGGACAGTGACCTTCTCGCGAACGCCGGCTTCCTTGAGAGCAACAA
>JAZSFJ010000082.1:0-2918 GCA_045532145.1 Oscillospiraceae bacterium | reverse complement strand
AGGGGGCCCTCCCCCCCCTCCACCCGCCCCCGCTACTCTGTTTCGTAACTCAGCAGCATAGTTTTTTGCCAGTCTAAAATCCCCCGTGCCATGTAGGCACGGGGGATTTAATCATTTTTTTCAGTCCTGCTCAAAGAGGGGAGTGGAGAAATAGCGCTCTGCGGTATCGGGCAGAACGGTGACAACGGTCTTGCCGGGGCCAAGCTTTTTTGCAAGCTGAATTGCGGCGGCCACATTGGTGCCGGAGGAAATGCCGCACATGAGGCCTTCTTTACGGGCGAGCTCACGGGCGGTGTGTATGGCCTCCTCATCGGAGACTATATAAATGTGCTCGTAGATATTCAGATTGAGTATTTCGGGGATAAGGCCGTCGCCTATGCCCATCTGGAGGTGAGCGCCCACGGTGCCGCCTGCCAGAATGGCTGCGTTTTCAGGCTCCACGGCCCAGATGGTCATGTGGGGATTGAGAGCCTTGAGGGTCTCGCCTATGCCGGTGATGGTGCCGCCGGTGCCTATGCCGGAGCAGAAGCCGTCAATGGGGCCGCCCACCTGTTCCAGTATCTCAAGACCGGTCTGGTGGCGGTGTATCATGGGGTTGGCGGGGTTTGTGAACTGCTGTGGGACGAAGACATTGGGGTCCTCGCGCTCCATCTGCAGGGCGGTTTGCAGGCATTTTTCTATGGCGTCGCCTATGTTGCCCTCGTCATGGATGAGCACAACCTCTGCGCCGTAGTGACGCATGAGCTTCTGGCGCTCCACGCTGACGGAGTCGGGCATGATGATGCGTACTTTATAGCCAAGCACGGCACCCACCAGAGAAAGACCTATGCCCTGATTGCCGGAGGTGGGCTCAACGATGATGGTGTCCTTATTTATCTTGCCCTGCTTTACGGCCTCCATGACCATGTTGTAGGCAACGCGGGTCTTTATGGAACCGCCCACGTTAAGTCCTTCATATTTCACGAGAACGCGGGCTGCGCCCTCGGGTACGATGTGGTTGAGCTGCACAAGGGGAGTGTGGCCCATTGCATCCAGTATATTCTGATAAATCATTGAAAACGATCTCCCGAAAAAATATGGGGGCGGTTTTATCCCGCCCCGAAAAGACGATATGGCTTATTATAGCAGATTGGCAGGGGATTACAAGGGAGAAATTGCTGAGATTTCTTCCTGCCTGCCCATGGTTTCACGGATGTATGAGCGTTCATATTTGAGGCGAACATAGCTCAGCACCTTGCGGTAATAGAAAGGGTTGCTCAGTCCGCCCACAAGTCCCACCACAGGAAGACCCTGGATGAACTTCATCACAAGAAGGTCGGTGGCGAAAACGGCAGCGGTGCGCTCAAGCTGTTCTTCGGCGGCCTCGGGGTTTTCGGGAATGAGGCTTGGGTCAGAGAGCATCCGCTCCACAAGATTATCCCTTTCCACCCAGTCCTCGCCGGAGAGCATGGCGGCTTCCAGCATATAGAGGATGAGCATTTTTTCGCTTTCCCTCTCGGCGTCCCGCCCGTACTGGGCGGCGGCCTCCCGCACTCCCCGCCGCAGCATGGCCACGAAAAGTACGATGTCCGGCATGCCTATGCCCAAAGCGCCGAGGCCCACACCCTCCACGGTGGTGAGCAGCATGTTAAGCCCGTCGCTTTTTACTCCGCTGACCTCAAAGGAACTGAGGGAGGCGGAGGAGCCCTCCATGATAAAGCTAAGATCCCGTGCGATGAAGCGGCGGCGCTCACCCTTGGCGTCAATTGTCTTTTCTATCACGGCGTCGCCGTACTCAAAAACCGCGCCGAAGCCCTTGCAGAAGGCCCACTCCAGCTTCTCCTTGACCTTGTGGGGAATTTTTTCCTTCAGTGCATCCATGGGGGAGCTTCCGGCCCGCTTTATGGCGGCCCGGCGGGCAAGCTGCTGGGAGCGGCAAAGCTGGGTCCAGCGGCGGTCAAGGGCGGTGGACGAAGACGGCATATATGGGCCTCCTTTTTTGCATAGCTTCTTATTATGTGCATTATAGCATGAAGGGGTGAAATAATCCAGAATTAAGAAGGCGCTTGCAATATCCGAATTAAGTTTGTTGTAACTTGGATACAACTGTGTTATAATATCTCCCAAATCTGATCAAGGAAGGTAACAATGGACTGGGAATTTCTCCTTATTCAGGCCATAGGCCTCATGGGCAACGTGGCTGTAATAAGCGCCGTGCAGTTCAATAACAGGAAGATAGTGCTTTTCGCCCAGGCTTTGGCCTGCGTGCTCTGGAGCGTCCACTACGGGGCGCTGGGTGCGGTGACGGCTCTTTGCACCAACTTTATCTCCTTCGGGCGCTCGGCGGTGTTCTTTTTCAACCACAAAAAATGGGCCAGAGGCCGATTCTGGCTCTGGTTGTTTTTGGGCCTTTTTATTGCAAACTCCATCCTCACATGGGAGGGCCCCAGAAGCATACTTCCCGCCATCGGTATGTGCGCCACCACCCTTGCCCTCTGGACAAGGGACGAGAGACGGCTGAGACTGCTGTATCTCTGCTCCTCTCCTCCATGGCTCGTATACAATATCCTCTGCGGATCCTGGTCCTGCACCATCGTGGAGATAGTGGCCCTCATATCCTACATATCCGCCATTTACCGTTTCGATGTAAAGAAAATACATAAGCCCAAGCCCCAAGAAATCCCTGCTGACGAGGTGTAAAAAATGAGAAAAAACACATGGTATGTAATTTTGCTTCTTATAGTGCTGGTGGTGTCCGTGGCCGTCAGCATATATGCTTTCACCAATGATTCCAGACCTGCTCCGAAGCCTGACAGCGATGTGAGCGGGCCCTCCATCCCCGTGCCCCATGAGAGCAAAACTCCCGACGCGGACATAGAAGTGAGCACTCCCCCCTCCGCATCTCCCAGTGCTGCCCCTACGCCCACTCCTACCCCTAC
>JAZSFJ010000052.1:0-3277 GCA_045532145.1 Oscillospiraceae bacterium | reverse complement strand
CCATGCCCTTGGGCAGGAAGAAGGGGAAGCCGGGGCCCTCGTCGCGGAGCATGAAGAGACCCAGTTCCTTGCCGATGCGGCGGTGGTCACGCTTCTTGGCTTCCTCGATGCGCTGGAGATAAGCGTCCAGCTCGTCCTTCTTGGGGAAGCAGGTGCCGTAAACGCGCTGGAGGCTCTTGCGGCTACTATCACCGCGCCAGTAGGCGGCGTTGCAGGCGGTGAGCTTGATGGCGTTGCCCTTTACGCGGCCGGTGGGGTCCAGATGGGGACCGGCGCAGAGGTCGGTGAAGTCGCCCTGCTTATAGAAGCTGATAACGGCGTCCTCGGGGAGGTCCTGAATAAGCTCCACCTTGTAGGGCTCGTCCATCTCTTCCATGAGCTTGATGGCCTCTTCGCGGGGCAGCTCGAAGCGCTCCAGCTTTATCTTCTCCTTGCAGATCTTGCGCATCTCAGCTTCAAGCTTCTCAAGAATTTCGGGAGTGATGGCAAAGGGAGCGTCAAAGTCATAGTAAAAACCGTCGGCAATGGCGGGGCCGATGGCCAGCTTTACCTCGGGGTAAAGTCTCTTCACAGCCTGAGCCAGAATGTGGCTGGTGGTGTGGCGATAAGTGTCCTTGTAAACGGGATTTTCAAAGGTATAGAGGTTCTTCTCGTCCATTTTTCCTGTCTCCTTATATCGAAATTTAAATATAAACTACCTATTTGCCTCCCCTACCAGGGGAGGTGCCCCCACCGGGGGGGGGGGGCGGAGAGGTTTGTCAGCCACCGGGATAGGAGCTTTTTATAAACCTCTCAGTCTGATTCGCTGACAGCTCCCTGCGGCGAGCCGAGTCGTCGCGCCCTACGAAATGCAGAACCATAAATGTTTTGTTGATTGAACAACAAAAACGCACCCGTGACGCCTTTTGGGCATCAAGGGTGCGGTAAAATACACACGGTTCCACCTTGGTGTTTAACTCGTTTACGCGCTGTAACGTGCGCACACGTTCCGCTTATGTCGCGGACAACTCGGGAGTGGTAGGGAACGCCATTGCCTCGCAGCGGCTTTCAGCCTCAATGACCGCTGTCTCTGTACCGCAAAAAACGCGTTTCGCTTCTCCGTCAAAGCCATTTTCAACGGGAGTATATTATCACTAATAGCTGCGAATGTCAAACACTATCTTCCCCAGACAAGCCAGCAAATACCGTAAAAGACCGGCTGATGGGCGAGATAAATAATAAGACTGTGCCGTCCGGCGGCACTTAAAACGGGACTGAAATGCATTCGCAGCACAGGCAGCCGTTCCCGCAGCCAGGGCAGCTTGTCTCCGCACCATACACCCACGGCGAATATCATACTCCAAGGCAGCAGGGGGTAGTAATCCGCGCTGTAAAATCCGGGATACATCAGCCCGAAGGGTACAAGAAGCCTTGTGTTCACATACACATTTTCGCTGATATAGTATCCAAAGGCAAACATTGCGGCACACAAAACAGGAAACCATATTCCCTTGGGCACTTTCAGTTTTTTGCTCAGAAGCCCATAGACTATCATCATCGTTCCAATATTGTGGAGAACTCCGAACTGCACAGGCTCTCCCATATAGTTCATAACGATGCTCACCAGCATGCCGCAGCAAAAGACTATCGCCCCGCGCCTTACGCTGTCTCTGGAAAAGCGGACCACGGCGCCGGATATGAACATGAAGCTGCCCACAGCGGCAAGGCGCAGCACAATAGCCCAAAAGCCAAAAACAACCTCTCTCCCCAGAACCCCGAACATGAATAGGTCATAGAGAAAATGGTAAGCAATCATCAACAAAACAGCAAGGGAGCGCCAGACATCAAGCACTTCGATACGCTTCATGCCGCCACTCCCTTTCGTAAAACACAATATTGGAGCTTCCCCCGGGGGAAGTTCCGTCCGCACTTAAGCCTCTCAGATATCCTTGTACCTACAAGGGAGGCATAAAACTCAGACGTTGAATCGGAAATAGGTCACATCGCCGTCAGCCATGACATATTCCTTGCCCTCGGCGCGGACAAGACCCTTTTCCTTGGCTATGTTCATGCTGCCGCAGGCTTTAAGATCATCAAAAGCCACTATCTCGGCACGGATAAAGCCCCTTTCGATGTCGGAATGTATCTTTCCGGCGGCCTTGGGAGCCTTGGTGCACTTGGTTATGGTCCATGCTCTGCACTCATCGGGGCCGCAGGTGAGGAAAGATATGAGGCCCAGCAGACTGTAGGAGCACTTTATAAGTCTTGCGAGACCGCCCTCGGTCATGCCAAGCTCCTCCATGAACATGGCACGGTCCTCCTCGTCCAAAGCAGCCATTTCCTCCTCGAACTTGGCGCAGACGGGCAGCACCTGGCTTCCTTCGGCGGCGGCGTGTGCCTTCACGGTGTTGAAATATTCGTTGCTGTCGCAGTCGGCGAAGCCGGCTTCGTCCATATTGCAGGCATAAATAACTGGCTTGATGGTGAGAAGGTCGCTGGTGGCTATTATCTCACGCTCCTCCTCTCCGCAGTCATAGCTGCGGGCACTTTTTCCATCGTTGAGATGCTCAAGGAGACCTTCAAAAACTGCAGCTTCACGGAGGAAGGCCTTATCGCCGCCCTTGCCGGCCTTTTTGGCCTTATCGATGCGGCGCTCTACCATTTCCATGTCTGCCATGATAAGTTCGAGGTCGATTATCTCTATATCGCGGATGGGATCGGTGCCGCCTTCAACATGGATAACATTTTCATCGTCGAAGCATCTTACCACATGGACAATGGCGTCGGTCATGCGGATATTGCTGAGGAACTTATTGCCCAGACCCTCGCCCTTGCTGGCGCCCTTGACGAGACCTGCAATGTCAACAAACTCTATGACCGCGGGGGTGAACTTCTTGGGCTGATACATCTCCGCCAGATAATCCAGCCTTTCATCGGGAACGGTGACAACGCCCACATTGGGCTCGATAGTGCAGAAGGGATAGTTGGCGCTCTCCGCTCCGGCATTGGTTATGGCATTAAAAAGGGTGGATTTGCCCACGTTGGGCAGTCCTACTATACCAAGTTTCATATTCGTTTTATCTCCTTTTTTGTCAGGTAGCTCAAATTATTTAACTGACTCAGTATATCACAGCCTTTTGGATTACTCAAGAGCCAAGAGATGCGAAAATCAAATTCCGAAATTCCACTGCTATAAATAAGAGGCAGACCGGTTCACGGTCTGCCTCTCAGGCTGTCAAAAAACCATGCTGCAAGGTTACGAAACTGAGCAGCGGGGGCGTGTGCAGGGGGCAAAGGG
>JAZSFJ010000099.1:0-11293 GCA_045532145.1 Oscillospiraceae bacterium | reverse complement strand
GGAGTGCCTTTTTCCATCCTCACGGCGGAGCAGGCCTCGTCAATAAGGTCGATGGCCTTGTCGGGGAGGTAGCGGTCGGGGATATAGCGGGCGGAGAGCCTCACGGCGGCCTCGTTGGCGTCCTCGGAAATGCTCAGCTTGTGATGGGCCTCGTACTTGTCCCGCAGGCCCCGGAGAATATCCAGACTCTCCTCCGCTGAGGGCTCGTTCACCATGACGGGCTGGAAGCTGCGCTCCAGAGCGGCGTCCTTTTCGATGTGCTTGCGGTATTCGTCAAGGGTGGTGGCGCCTATCATCTGCACCTCGCCCCGGCTCAGGGCGGGCTTGAGGATGTTGGCGGCGTCTATGGCCCCTTCGGCAGCTCCCGCGCCCATGATGGTGTGGAGCTCGTCCACGAAGAGGATGATGTCTCCGGCCTTTTTCACCTCGGAGAGGACATTCTTTATCCTGTCCTCAAAGTCGCCCCGATACTTTGTGCCTGCCAGCATGGCGGTCAGGTCAAGGCTAACCACGCGCTTGTTTCTCAGGTCCTCGGGCACGTCACCCAGAGCCACCCGCTGCGCCAGAGCCTCTGCCACGGCGGTTTTGCCCACACCGGGCTCGCCGATGAGCACCGGGTTATTCTTGCTGCGGCGGGAGAGTATCTGCAAAACCCTGTGTATCTCCCTGTCCCGGCCTATTACCGGGTCAAGGCGGCTCAGCCGGGCCCACTCGGTGAGGTCACGGGAATACTGGTCCAGAGTCTTGGTGTCTCCTTTGCGGGAAGGGGGAGGAGTGCTGCGGCCGGCTGCGGCTCTCTGGCCCTCCCGGGGGCCGAAGGAGCTGACCACGTCGGTGTAGAGCTTATTGAGGTCGCAGCCCGTGCCTGTGATTATTCTGGCGGCGGCGCTGTCGGGCTCCCGCAAAAGGCCCATGAGCAGGTGCTCGGTGCCCACAAAGTTGTGGCCCAGTCTCCCTGCGTCTCCAATGGCCAGCTCTATTATTCTCTTGGCCCGGGGGCTGAGGCCCTGAACGGAGCTTCCCGCGTCCCCCCGGCCCACGTATTTCTCCACAAGACCGGTGACGAGAGCATCGGTGAGGCCGTTCAGGCGGAGCACCCGGGCTCCCTGACCTGCACCTTCCCGGATGAGGCCCAGCAGCAGATGCTCGCTGCCCACATAGCTGTGGCCCAGCTCCTCGGCTGCTGCCTGAGCCTTTTCTATGGCGGACTTTGCCCGCTCGGTGAATCTGTCGGCATTATTTATAGGTATCAACTCCTTTAACAATCAAATACACAAATACATTACATAGCCCCCTCTGATGAGGGGGCTGTCAGCTTTAGCTGACTGAGGGAGAGACTGACGCACTGCGTTTGTCTATCAATATTTTGGTAGACGCCACTGCCTCATGTTCTCTCCCTCCGGCACTTCGTACCACCTCCCTCGTCAGAGGGAGGTAGCTCATACATAATTCAATATCATTTGTCCATTTCTCTCAGTTTATCCCGAAGCTCTATGGCCTTCTCAAAGTCCTCGGCCTTCACGGCCTCCTCAAGCTGGGCCTTGAGTGCCTCCCGCTCGCGCTCACGGCGGACGCTCTCGTCCACCTCTATAGCGGGCTTTGCCTGGGGGCGGCTGGGCTGCCCATCATCCAGGACTATACGTAGTCTGGGCAGAGACGGAGCCATTATACTACGGGCAAAACCGCCGAAGGGCTCGAAAGAGGGGGCAGAAAGAAAACTTTTCATAGGGGCGAAGAAATCGGAAAACATACTGTCAAAGGCGCTGTCAAACATGGCGCCGGGGCTGAGCATCTCTCCGAAGCCCTCTTCCCGGGCACAGTCCGCGCAGAGATGTCTCTCGCTCTTGCTGCCGTTATAGTTGGAGGAATAGAAAAATGTTGCTTCTCTCTCGTTGCACTTTTCGCACTTCATATTTAACACAACCTTTCAATAAAATATACATTGTATGGCTCCCTCTGACGAGGGAGCTGTCGCCTCTGGGCGACTGAGGGAGAGATTGCCGCGGTGCGACGATATATCAATGTTTCAGAAGACGCCGCTGCCTCAATTCTCTCCCTCCGGCCCTTGCGGGCCACCTCCCTCGTCAGAGGGAGGTAAATGATTTTGGGCTTGTAGCATGGCCGCCTCACTCATTGAGCAAACACACAAGCATGTGCTTGAAAATCCCGCTTCTTACACGGTCGCGGCTTTCGGGGGCGATGCTTCGCAGGGCCTTGTCGCTGATGGAGGTGAGAATGAGTCTGGCGCAGCGCCTGTCAATTATGCCCGAACGGTAGAAATCTGAAACATAGGCCGCCGCGGTGGGCATATCAAGGCTCTCGCCCACAGCCTTCACGGCTGCCATGACCTTGTCGGCGGGTGAGCTCTGGACCCGGCTTATGCGGATGTATCCGCCGCCGCCTCTGCGACTCTCCACCACATAACCGTGCTCCGGGGAGAAGCGGGTGGAGATAACATAGTTTATCTGGCTGGGCACGCAGGAGAACATTTCCGCAAGGGCGCTGCGCTGCAGCTCTGCAAAGCCCCGCTCGCTCTCCTCTATGGAGTCCATTATGAATCTTGCTATCAAATCGCTGGTTGCCATAGCGTTCACCTCATGAGTTTTGGTCTTTGACCTTTCTTGACTTTTGTCATCTTTATAATAGTCAGCAAAGGTCAATTTGTCAAGAGATATTTTTGACCTTTTTTGACCAATGGGCAAAAAATTAGGAAAAATGGCAAAAAAGCGGCAAAATTCGTTTTAGATTAGCCCCCGCTAACTCCCTTTTTCGCCTGTTTTCTACGTTTTTCGACCCCGGATAAAATTTTTACAAAAATAGCGTAAATTGAATTTGACAAACGCAGATAATATGTTATTAT
This sequence comes from Oscillospiraceae bacterium, assembly GCA_045532145.1. Taxonomy (GTDB): domain Bacteria; phylum Bacillota; class Clostridia; order Oscillospirales; family Oscillospiraceae; genus SIG459. The sequence goes on along the minus strand of JAZSFJ010000099.1, from coordinate 8,433 downwards.
GATTGTACAAATCAATCAAGGAGGACAAATCCAATGTATGTTATCAACGAGAGCTGCATCGCTTGCGGCGCTTGCAGCGATTCCTGCCCTGCTGAGGCTATTGCAATGAACGACGATCTCGGCCGTTACTCCATCGACGAGAACAAGTGCATGGACTGCGGCGCTTGCGCTGACACCTGCCCCATGGGCTGCATTGCTGCTGAGTAATTACATATTTGCTCAAAATCAGGACCGACACATTTTGTGCCGGTCCTTTTTTATTGCGTGGGATCATGCGGGCGCGACCTGAAGCGCCCCTACGGGTATAGATTTTCATCGTAGGGGCGACCTGTGGTCGCCTGCGCCCCCGGCGGCTGCGGCAGGTCTTTTTTTTAGCCCGGAAGCTCCGTAGGGCGCGATGCCCTCATCGCGCCGCCGGGTGTGAACCGATATTTTGAATTTGTTTAAATATTCCATCCCTAATCTTGACATTTCGCCCAAAAGTGCTAAAGTAAATTTGTCAGATATTTAATTTTTGAATCTACTTTAATTGGAGGATAACAAAATGTTTGCTAAGCTTAACGCAATGCTCAAGGAAAACCCCAAGACCATCGTTTTCACCGAAGGCAGCGACCACCGCATCCTGAACGCCACCGAGCGTCTTCTGGCTGACGGTCTCATCGGCGTTGTTCTCGTCGGCAATGTTGAGGAAGTCAAGGCAGCTGCTGCCAAGGACGGCTACAACATCGAGGGCGCAACCATTCTCGATCCCGAGACCTATGAGGGCATGGACGCCATGGTTGAGAAGATGGTAGAGCTCCGCAAGGGCAAGATGAGCCCCGAGGACTGCCGCAAGAACCTGATGAAGGGCAACTACTTCGGCACCATGCTGGTAAAGATGGGCGTTGCTGACGCTCTTCTGGGCGGCGCTACCTACTCCACCGCCGACACCGTTCGTCCCGCTCTGCAGCTCATCAAGACCAAGCCCGGCAACTCCATCGTTTCCTCCTGCTTCATCATGGCCCGCGACAAGGCTGACGGCACTCAGGAGCTGCTGGCTATGGGCGACTGCGCCATCAATATTCACCCCACCGATGATAACCTGGTTGAGATCGCCAAGGAGACCGCCGAGTGCGCCAAGACCTTCGGCATCGACCCCAAGGTTGCTTTCCTGAGCTTCTCCACCAAGGGCTCTGCCAAGGACGACGAGGTCACCAAGGTTCAGAACGCTGTCATGAAGGCCAAGGAAGTTATGGACGTTCCCGTGGACGGCGAAATGCAGTTTGACGCTGCTGTTGCTCCCGAGGTCGGCCAGCTGAAGTTCCCCGGCTCTCCTGTTGCAGGTCAGGCCAACACCTTCATCTTCCCCGACGTCACCGCCGGCAACATCGGCTACAAGATCGCTCAGCGTCTGGGCGGCTTCGCAGCCTACGGCCCCATCCTTCTGGGCCTCAACGCTCCCATCAACGACCTCAGCCGCGGCTGCGTAGCCGACGAGGTCTACAAGATGGCCATCATCACCTGCGCTCTGGCATAAGCTGATTCTATATTAAAAAAACTCCCGACCTCGGTCGGGAGTTTTTTCAGTTTTTTTGAATTTAAACTATGCCCTGTGCGATCATGGCGTTTGCAACCTTCAGGAAGCCTGCGATGTTGGCGCCGGCAACCAGATTGCCCTCCATGCCGTATTCTTTTGCGGCGGAGGAGGCATTCTTATAAATGTTCTCCATGATGCCCTTGAGCTTTGCGTCCACTTCCTCGAAGCTCCAGCTGTAGCGCATAGAGTTCTGGCTCATCTCCAGAGCGGAGGTGGCAACGCCGCCGGCGTTGGCAGCCTTGGCGGGGGCGAAGAGGAGGCCGCTAGACTGCAGATAGCTTACAGCCTCGTTGGTGCAGGGCATATTTGCGCCCTCGCTGACGGCGAAGCAGCCGTTAGCCACAAGAGCCTTGGCAGACTCGAGGTCCAGCTCGTTCTGGGTGGCGCAGGGAATGGCGATGTCGCAGGGGATGGTCCAGATGCCCTTGCAGCCCTCGGTGTAGCTGGCATTGGGATGGTCTGCGATGTATTCCTTGATGCGGGCGCGGCGGCCCTGCTTTATCTCCTTGATGGCCTCGATGTCGATGCCGTCGGGGTCATGGATGTAGCCGTTAGAGTCGCTGAGAGCAACAACCTTGCCGCCAAGCTCGGTGGCCTTCACGCAGGCATAGGTGGCAACATTGCCGCTGCCGGAGATGACAACGGTCTTGCCCTCAAAGCTCTTGCCGTTATCACGAAGCATAGCGTCGGTGAAGTAGCATACGCCGAAGCCGGTTGCCTCGGTGCGGGCCAGGGAGCCGCCGTAGGGGATGCCCTTGCCGGTGATAACGCCGCCCTCGTAGGCGCCGGTGATGCGCTTGAACTGGCCGAAGAGATAGCCGACTTCGCGGGCGCCAACGCCGATATCGCCTGCGGGAACGTCCACATCCTGACCAACATACTTGTAAAGCTCGGTCATATAGCTCTGGCAGAAGCGCATGACCTCGGCATCAGATTTGCCCTTGGGATCAAAGTCAGAGCCGCCCTTGCCGCCGCCGATGGGCAGGCCGGTGAGGGAGTTTTTGAAAATCTGCTCAAAGCCAAGGAACTTGATGGTGCCTTCCTTTACGCTGGGGTGGAAGCGCAGACCGCCCTTGTAGGGGCCGATGGCAGAGTTGAACTGAACGCGGAAACCGCGGTTTACGTGGACATTGCCCTGGTCGTCGGTCCAGGGAACGCGGAACTTTATCATGCGCTCGGGCTCGGTGAGGCGCTCAATAAGACCCAGCTTCTCATATTCGGGGTGCTGCTCCACCACAGGCTCAAGGCTCTCCAGAACCTCATGAATGGTCTGGAAAAACTCGCTCTCGCCCTCGTTGCGGGCCTCAACCTCGGCAATAACTCTTTTCAGATACTCGTTTTTCATGTATTTCGACTCCTTTTCGGCAATTTAACTCATTAAATCGATGGGATAAATTTTACTCGCAGAAAGAGGCTTTGTCAAGAAAATCGGGAAGATTTTTCGGATAAAAAATAGCTCCCTCTGACGAGGGAGCTGTCAGCGAAGCTGACTGAGGGAGAGAGTGCTGCAGTTAATTTATTTATCAATGCCTTAATAAGCGCAGCTGCCTTAGTCTCTCCCTCCGCCCCTTCGGGGCACCTCCCTCGTCAGAGGGAGGTATTTACATCAGTGTATTTATCGGCTTTGTGAGCCATGCCTCGGGGCATTCTTTCTTTATCTCGGCGAGTGCTTTTTCTGCCAAAGCCTCATCGTCAAACACTCCAAAAAGTGCGCTGCCGGTGCCGGTCATAACGCTGCCCAGAGCGCCGGCGTCCAGAAGAAGGCTTTTCAGCCGGGCAATATCTCCGCAGGAGCGGGGGAGCACATCCTCAAAAACGTTGTACATCCGCCTTGCCACAGCCTCAAGCTCACCCCGGCCCAATGCTTCCAGTATCCCGGCGGTGTCCGGGTGGAGGCGGCTGCGGCGGGAGTCGATTTGCCTGAAAAGCTCCGGGGTGCGAATGGCGAAGGAGGGCTTGCAGACCACTATGGTGCATTCCGGCATGGGCTCTATGTCCCGGAGAGTGGTGCCTGTGCCGGTGGCCAGCTGAGTGCCTCCCGCCACGCAGAAGGCGATGTCGCTGCCCACGGATTCGGATATGCGCTCAAGCTCTGCTCTTGTGAACTTATCTCCGCAGAGGCGGTTCAGGGCCCGGAGCACCGCTGCTCCGTCGCTGGAGCCGCCGCCCATGCCCGCGCAGGTGGGTATGCGCTTAACTAGGCGTATATGGGCCCCGGCGGAGTCCATCCCCGCCGCCTTGAAAAAGGCTTTGGCGGCCCGCACGGCGATGTTCCCATCGTCCCAGGGGAGAAAGGGGGCGTTGCTCTCGCCGCTGATGAGTCCGCTGTCATTGAGCTCCACATAAACATCGTCCCAGAGGCTCACGGATTGCATTACCATGCTCATCTCGTGGTAGCCGTTGGGCAAAAGACCCAGCACATCCAGAGAAATATTCAGTTTTGCGTAGGCTTTTTCAAAGGTTTCCATCATATTCCGAACAAAATCCTCATGCAGCTTTGGGCCCCGGAGGGATAATAAGTCCCCTTGGCCCCGTCCTCTTCACAATAGCTGAGTCCGCTGCCTGTGTCAATAGTGGAATCATAGAGGAGGAAGGGCACCGGCTCTCCGTCGTGACCTCTTGTGGATGTGAGGGTTTTATGGTCGGAGAGGAACAAAATGCGGTAGTCCCAGCCCTTTTCATCAAAGGCTTTCACCAGAGGGGCCATGCAGCGGGAATCCAGATACTCAATGGCCTGAATCTTGCCGGGAGTATCTCCATTGTGGGTGCACTCGTCGGGAGCTTCCACATGGAGCGCGGCGAAGTCGTATTTCTCCAGAGTCTCAATAACGGCCTTTACCTTGCCCTCATAGTTGGTTTCAAGCTCGCCGCTTGCACCCTCCACAAATACCCGCTCAAGGCCCGTGAGGGCGGCAATACCGTGGCAGAGGGGCACGGCGGAAATAACTCCGCCCATTTTGCCGAACTGCTCCACAAAGGAGGGCAGCTCCACGGCTGTGCCCTCGGCCCAGAACCAGATGCCGTTGGCGGGCATCTTGCCCTCAGCTCTGCGCTTTTCGTTTATGGGCAGCTTATCGAGCTTGCTGTGGGCTAGCTTCATAAGCTCAAAAAGGACGCTTCCGTTGCTGCCGCCGGAGGGCAGCAGAGGGCCGATGACCTCTCCCAGATGGTCGTGGGGAGGGATGAGCTTCATGCCCTCGGCGCTGGCGCCGCTCTGAACGGCGATGTGGCGGAAGGAGGAGGCGGGGTAGACCTTCATACCGGCTTTTTCCGCGGCTGCGGCGAACTCGGGCTCGGCGAAAAGCTCTGTGATAATGGCATCGGACACATCCCCCTCGATGCTGCCTGCGGAGTGGGAGAGTATGCGCTTTTCCTCAAAGGGAATGTCCCCGTCCTCGTAGCAGACCATGTTGCAGCGGTAGGCAATGTCTCCGGGCCGGAGCTTTATGCCCGTGGCGGCAGCTTCCAGAGGGGCGCGGCCTGTGTAGCAGCTCAGCGGGTCGCAGCCGAAGATGGAGAGTATGGCGGTGTCGCTGCCGGCGGGCAGACTGTCGGGGCAGTTTTTAACGCTGCCCAGAGTACCCTTGGCTGCCAGAGCGTCAATGGTGGGGGTCTTGGCGTACTGCAAAGGGGTCTTGCCTCCCAGAGCGGGAACGCTGTTATCGGCCATGCCGTCGCCTATAAAAAGCAGATATTTCATCTTTGGGGCCTCCTCGTGTGCATGGTGCGCGGAAGAATGTGCGCCCGTGCCGTACATTTTGTTGTATTATACTCCAAAGCTGCGGATTTGAAAAGAGGGAAATTGAAATAAAAGAAATACCTTGCAAGGCTCCCTTGTGTAAAGGGAGCTGTCAGCGAAGCTGACTGAGGGATTGTCCAAATTCGCCGTAGTGTGTTGCAAATATGAAAGTTATCACCGCACAATCCCTCCGACCCTTCGGGCCACCTCCCTTTACACAAGGGAGGCTTTAAAATGTAAAGGGCTGCCCAAGGGCAGCCCTTTGATAAATTTTTAGTCTTCGTCGTCCAGCTTCAAAACTGCCATAAAAGCCTCGGTGGGCATCTGGACTGTGCCCAGGCTTCTCATGCGCTTCTTGCCTTCCTTCTGCTTTTCGAGAAGCTTCTTCTTTCTGGTGATGTCGCCGCCGTAGCACTTGGCAAGAACGTCCTTGCGGACGGCCTTGACGGTTTCGCGGGCGATTATCTTTCCGCCGATGGCGGCCTGAACGGGCACCTCGAAGAGCTGGCGGGGGATATTGTCCTTCAGCTTTTCGCAGATGCGGCGGGCGCGGCCATAGGCCTTTTCCCGGTGGACAATGAAGCTGAGAGCGTCCACCTGCTCGCCGTTGAGGAGGATGTCCACCTTAACAAGGTCGCTGGGACGGTACTCAAGGAACTCATAGTCAAGGCTGGCATAGCCCTTGGTGCGGGCCTTGAGGGTGTCGAAAAAGTCGTAGACTATCTCGTTGAGGGGCAGGTTATAATGTATCTCCACAAGGTTCTTGTCCAGATACTGCATATCCTTGAACTCGCCACGGCGGTCCTGGCACATGGGCATGATATTGCCTATGTAGTCCGGGGGAGCGATGATGCTGGCCTTAACAAAGGGCTCGTGGCTCTCCTCGATAACGGTGGGGTCGGGATAGTCGTGGGGGTTATCTATGCGCAGCACGCTGCCGTCAGACTTGGTAATCTCGTAAATAACGCTGGGCAGAGTGGTGATAAGGTCCAGATTGAACTCGCGCTCCAGACGCTCCTGAATAATCTCCATGTGGAGCATTCCGAGGAAGCCGCAGCGGAAGCCGAAGCCCAGAGCTACGGAGCTTTCAGGCTCGAAAACAAGGGAGGCGTCGTTGAGCTGGAGCTTTTCCAGAGCCTCGCGGAGGTCGCCGAAGCGGCTGCCGTCCTCGGTGTAGATGCCGCAGTAGACCATGGGTCTTGCGGGGCGGTAGCCGGGGAGGGGCTCGGCGGCGGGAGAGGCCGCATCGGTGACAGTGTCGCCAACGCTGGTGTCCTTAACATTCTTGATGGAGGCGGTGAAGCAACCAACCTCGCCTGCCCGGAGGCAGCGGGTGTTCTCCACTCCCTTGGGACGGAGATAGCCGCACTCTAGAACCTTGAAGGTGGCGCCGGAGGCCATCATCTTGACCTCCTGACCAACCTCAAGAGTGCCTTCCTTCACGCAGACATAGACGATAACGCCAACATAGGCATCGTACTGGCTGTCGAAAATAAGTGCCTTGAGAGGGGCGGAGGCATCGCCGGTGGGGGCGGGGACATTCTTGACCACGTCCTCCAAAACGGCGCGGGTATTGAGACCCATTTTTGCGCTTATCTCGGGAGCTTCGGAGCAGTCCAGACCTATGATGTCCTCTATCTCCTGCTTAACCTTGGCGGGGTCAGCGGCGGGCAGGTCGATCTTGTTGATGACGGGAAGAATCTCAAGGTCGGGGTCGAGGACCAGATAGGTGTTGGCCAGCGTCTGAGCCTCAACACCCTGGGCGGCGTCCACAACCAGCACCGCGCCTTCGCAGGCGGCCAGAGAGCGGCTGACCTCATAGTTGAAGTCAACATGGCCCGGAGTGTCGATGAGGTTGAGGGCGTAGGTCTCCCCGTTCTCGGCGGTGTAGTCCAGACGGACGGCGCGGGCCTTGATGGTGATGCCGCGCTCCCGCTCAAGCTCCATGTTGTCCAGAATCTGGTTCTCCATCTCGCGCTGGGGCACAGCGTTGCAGTGCTCAATGAGACGGTCGGAAAGGGTGGACTTGCCGTGGTCAATATGGGCGATTATAGAAAAGTTTCTGATGTGGTCCTTTGCGATCATTTTTTCAGCTCCTCCAGTGTTTTGCTTGCCCTGTCGCTGAGCTCGCGAAGCTCCTTCACGAGGCTTTCCAGCTCCTCTCTCCCGGCGGACTGGGCGCTTTCGTCGCTAAGGCCAAGGAGATAATCGGCGCTTACGCCGTAGTAGCGGCAGGCCCGGCATACAAAGCCGAGACCCGGCTCGCGGGCGCCGTTTTCGTAGTGGCTCAAAAGAGCCTGGCTTATTTTAAGGTCGGCGGCTGCCTTTCGCTGGCTGAGGCCATGGGCCTTTCGCAGCTCCGACATGGTGATTGAGAAGTTTCGTTCCATGTTTTTTCACCTTTCAAGTGATAACTATTGGTATTATAAAGGGCGAAGGGGTGTTTGTAAATAGTTTTTTGGGCCATCTCTCGCGAAGCGAATATCGCATTTCCGCACAAAAGTTTTTGCGTGGAAATATATCGCTCGCCCCGCGGGCGAATATCGCTTTTGCGGAGGAAAAATATCGCAAACAGGCGATATGCACTTCGTGCGCGATATATGCTTTCGCCTGCGATATGTGCATTGCACGCGATATGTTTTCTTCGAAAACGAGAGTAAGCCCCAATATATTGCGACAAAATTCACGCCCTCCCACAAGGGGCTGAAAATGCAAAAAAGCCTGTAAAATCAACACTTTCCCCTTGACATTACGAAAAAAAAGTGTATAATAATAGAGCCCACTATGGATTAGTGGGTATATCCTTGCCTGCACATTGCAGGTGCAGGCCATTAGTCCAGAAGGAGGTGCTGAAATGGCAAAGACTACCGCTAAGTACGAGTGCATGTACATCCTCAACCCCAACCTTGCTGAGGAGGAGTACGCTGCTGTCGTAGAAAAGTTCAAGGCTCTTGTCGAGGCAAACGGTACCATCGATGAAATGGAGGAGATGGGTAAGCGCAAGCTCGCTTACGAAATCAACTACCTTTCCGAAGGCTACTACGTTCTCGTCAAGTTCACCAGCGGCCCCGAGTTCCCCGCTGAGCTCGACCGCGTCCTCGGAATCACCGATGGCGTT
>JAZSFJ010000112.1:0-9316 GCA_045532145.1 Oscillospiraceae bacterium | reverse complement strand
AAACAGGCACTTTCTTATAGCTTATACCGCCGGACCGTCGAGGACGCCGGTCCCTACAAATTAAAAAAATCTCCGTGATTACTCACGGAGATTTTTCTGAGCCCATAGGGCTCAGAAAAACACAGATTTTAACGTGCAGGGGGCCCTTCGCCCCCTGCACTCGCCCCCCCGCTGCTCAGTTTCATAGCTCAGCAGCATAGATTTATGACAGACTGAAAAAATCTCCGTGATTACTCACGGAGATTTTTTAATACATTTATTAATACATTTCATACATTCAATTCATACATATGTATTTTTATGGGTTTACCTGCCTGATGGTTTTCTTGATAATGGAGCCCTTGAAGTAATAGATGCTTGTGGCTATGGAGCTAAGGGTCCAGCTTATGGGGTAGCAGAGGAAGAGGATGCGGATATCGTTATACATGGGCAGCAGGATGGTCAGCCAAAGAATACGGAAAACGCAGATGCTCAAAGCGCTGATAATGGTAACGGTCACCGTGCTGCCGGCGCCTCGGATAGCGCCGCCGAATATATCGGAGAAAACAAATATGCACACAAAGGGAGCCATGTAGCGCATTTGGGTCATGGCATAGGCCTGAGCCTCGGGAGTCTTGGTGAAGATGCTCACAACGTTCTCTCCCATAAGCATCACTGTAGTACTCAGCACCAGAGCCGTCACAACGCTCATTACAAGGCAGGTTTTTATGCCCTTTTGCACTCTCTCGAACTTACCGGCGCCTATATTCTGGCCCACATAGGTGCTCACCGCAAGGCTCAGAGCCATAAGGGGCATATAGATGAAGCCGTCTATCTTACTGTAGGCCGCCACACCTGCCATGGCGATGGAACCAAAGGAGTTTATCTTGGACTGAACAAGCAGATTGCTTATGGCGAACATGCTGCCCTGAAGTCCGCAGGGCACGGAGATGCGGGTTATATCCCAGACTGTGAGAGCGTTCATGCGCATCTTCAAAGGCCGCAGACGGTAGTCCTCATGTAGCTTGGTGAGGCGAACAACTATGAGCACGGCGCTTACAAGCTGGGCCAGAATGGTGGCAAGAGCCGCTCCGGCAGCCCCCATACCCAGCCATGCCACAAAAACCATGTCCAGAATGAAGTTTGTGATACCGCCGATAACCAGATAGACAAGGGGCCTTGTGGAGTCGCCCTCCGCCCTTATCATGCCCGCGCCCACGTTGTAGACAAGGGTCACAATAGTGCCGGCCATATATATGCGCAGATACTCTGTGGAAAGGGGCAGCACATCCTCGGGCGTACCCATCCAGCGGAGCATGGTCTCCGCGCCCAGCACACCAAAAACAGAGATCACCGCGCCGCAGATGATACTGATAAGCATGGCGCTGTTGATAAGCTTCTTAAGGCCCGCTCTGTCCCCCGCGCCGAAGTGCATGGCGTAGAGGATGTTGGTACCGGTGGAAATACCAAGGAAAAAGCCTATTATGAGGTTTATAAGGGCTGCTGTGCTTCCAACCGCGGCCAGCGCCGCGTCTCCCGCGTAAGAGCCCACAACGGCGGAGTCCACGCTGTTATAAAGCTGCTGAAACAGGTTTGAAAGAAGAAGCGGTACGGAGAAGAACAAAAGACTCTTGAAAATCGGTCCTTCCGTAAGGCTAACAGAACTTTTGCGCAATGAAACCGGCTCCTTTCAGATAATACTCGACAACATAATAATATAGCACTGCGAGTCGAATAATGCAATATAAGCAGGGGCGGTCTTTGATTGCTCCCGGGCGACCGCAGGTCGCCCCTACTTCATTGCAGCAATCTCTTCCCGTTCACCGACTGCCTCCGTCTCTTCTGCTTCGAGGTTTTTCACAGCCTGAGAGAGCATCAGCTTGATGCGGTTGAGCTGGTTTACCTCGCTGGCGCCGGGGTCATAGTCCACGGCGGCTATATTGGCCTGGGGATAGGCCTTGCGCAGAGCCTTTATTACGCCTTTGCCCACAACGTGGTTGGGCAGACAGGCAAAGGGCTGTATGCAGACTATGTTGGGCACGCCCTCTTTTATGAGCTCCACCATTTCGCCTGTGAGGAACCATCCCTCGCCGTACTGGTTGCCCAGAGACAGGAAGGGCTTTGCGTATTCGCCCACCTCCTCAATGGGAGCGGGAGGCGAGAAGCGGCGACTTTTTGCAAGGGCCTCCAAAGCGGGCTTTCTCAGCAGACGAATTGCTCCCACGCCCACCCGGGCGGTGAGGGCGGTGGTCCACCTTGTGCCAAGGAAGCGGTGCTTATAGTCTCCGTTATATACGCTGTAGTTGAGGAAGTCCATAAGGTCTGGAACAACAGCCTCCGCCCCCTCCTTTTCAAGAAGCTCCACCAGATAGTTATTGGCAAGGGGCATATACTTCACAAGTATCTCGCCCACAACGCCAACGCGGGGCTTTTTAAGATTCTCATCAATGGGGAAGCTGTCAAAGGCCTCCACTATTCCCCGGCACACAGAGGCGAAGCTGTTTTTACTGCGCTTATTTATAAGGGAGTCTATGCATCTCTCCCGCCACTGGGCATGAAGGGCATTGGCAGAGCCGGGAACAAGCTCATAAGGTCTCACCCGATAGAGGCAGCGCATGAAAAGATCGCCGTATATGATGGCTCGCCCTGCCTTGACTATCATGGATAAGGGCAGGCGGAAGCCCTCGTTTTTCTCCATGCCGTTGGCATTGAGGGAGATAACGGGGATATGGGAAAGCCCGGCCTTTTGGAGGGCTTTGCGTATGAAACCCACATAGTTGCTGGCACGGCAGCAGCCGCCGGTCTGGCTCATAAGCACCGCAAGGCGGTCCGTGTCGTACTCCCCGGAGAGCACAGCGTCCATTATCTGGCCCACAACGGTAATGGAGGGGAAGCAGGCGTCGTTATTCACATACTTGAGGCCCGTTTCTATGGCGGAGCGGTTATCATTCCCCAGAACCTTCACATTGAAGCCGTATTCCTTGAAGACCGGTTCAAGAATATCAAAGTGGATGGGGCTCATCTGGGGGGCTATGATGGTGTAGCCCTCCTTGAACATCTTTCCGGTGAACTCCTTGCGCCGGTATCCTGCAGGGGCGGGAATGGCTTTTACTCCCTGCTTTTCTCTGAGAGCCATAGCAGCCAGAAGACTGCGGACGCGAATGCGGGCCGCCCCCAGATTGTTGACTTCGTCTATTTTCAAAAGGGTATAAAGCTTGTTGCTGCCCTCCAGTATCTCGCAGACCTGGTCGGTGGTAACGGCGTCCAGACCGCAGCCAAAGGAGTTGAGCTGCACAAGCTCAAGGTCGTCCCTCATTCTTACAAACTCCGCGGCGGAGTAAAGCCGGGAGTGGAATACCCACTGGTCCACCACGCGCAAAGGCCTCTCGGGAGTGAAGTCTATAGGCAGGCTGTCCTCGGTGAAAACGCTGAGACCGTAGGAGGCAATGAGCTCCGGCAAACCGTGGTTTATCTCCGGGTCTATGTGGTAGGGTCTGCCCGCAAGGACTATGCCCTTGCCTCCGGCCTTTTCCATGGCCTCGAGCTGCCTGCGGCCCTCGGAGCGTATATCCTCCTTGGCCCGAAGCTGCTCCCGCCATGCCTCAGATACGGCGGCGCGGGTCTCTTTCTCGGCTATGCCCCACTCCTCTGCGCAAACTCTCACGAGGCGGTCTGCGGCGGTCTTTTCGTCGGTGAAGGCTATAAAGGGGCGAATGTAGCGAACATCCCCCTCGCTGACAGCCTCCACGTTGTTTTTCAGGTTCTCGGGGTAGGATATGACTATGGGGCAGTTAAAGTGGTTTTTAGCATCGGGGGTCTCCTGGCGCTCATAGAAAACGCAGGGGTGGAAAATAGTCTTCAGTCCATGGTTCACAAGCCACTGCACATGGCCGTGGGCCAGCTTTGCGGGGTAACACTCGGACTCCGAGGGTATAGACTCCATACCCAGCTCATAAATCTGCCGGGTGGAGGCGGGAGAAATAATGCAGCTAAAGCCCAGCGCCCGGAAGAAGGTGGCCCAGAAGGGATAGTTTTCGTATATATTCAGAACACGGGGAATACCGATGCAGCCACGGGGTGCATCGCGCTCCTTCAGAGCAGGGTAATCAAAAAGGCGGCGGAGCTTGTATTCGAAGAGATTAGTGCCCCTGGAGCTCTCGCTCTGCTTTCCCGCGCCTCTTTCGCAGCGGTTGCCGCTTATGTATCTCCGTCCTCCGGGAAAGCTGTTGACAGTGAGCATACAGCGGTTGGGGCAGCCGCCGCAATGAGTGGTAGTACTCTTATACTCCAAAGCGGCTATGTCCTCCACGCTTAGCATGGAGCTACTCCCGCCCTCATATCTGTCGCGGGCAATAAGGGCCGCGCCGAAAGCTCCCATAATGCCGGAAATATCCGGGCAGACAGCCTCCACTCCCGCCACCAGTTCAAAAGCCCGGAGAACGGCTTTATTGTAAAAAGTGCCGCCCTGCACCACTATGTGCCTGCCGAGCTCGGAGGCATCAGAGAGCTTTATGACCTTGAAAAGGGCGTTTTTGATAACGGAATAGGCAAGGCCCGCGGAAATATCCGAGAGGGATGCTCCCTCCTTCTGGGCCTGCTTCACGTTGGAATTCATAAAAACGGTGCAGCGAGTTCCCAGATCCACGGGATTATCCGCGAAAACTGCCTCTCTGGCAAAGTCCTCTGCGCTGAGGCCCATGGAATTTGCGAAGTTTTCTATAAATGAGCCGCAGCCGGAGGAGCAGGCCTCGTTAAGCAGTACCGTGTCCACAGAGCCGCCCTTGAGCTTTATGCACTTCATATCCTGACCGCCAATGTCCAGCACGCAGTCAACGTCCCCGTCAAAAAAGGCAGCGGCAGTGGTATGAGCTATGGTCTCCACCTCTCCGTCATCGAGGGAGAAGGCGGCTTTCAAAAGCTCCTCGCCATAGCCCGTGGAGCAGGCGCGTGCTATTCTCGCCCCGGCAGGCAGCTTTTCACCTATTTCCCCAATAGCACGGCGGGCGGTCTCTATAGGGTTGCCCTGATTGGAGGAATAGAAGGAATAGAGAAGCTCTCCCTTAGAGCCAATAAGGGCCAGCTTCGTGGTGGTGGAGCCTGCGTCTATACCCAGGAAGCAGTCGCCCTCGTAGCTTGCTATCTCTCCTCTGGGCACTCTGGCTTCCCTATGGCGGCGGCAGAAAAGTTCATACTCTGCCTCGCTCTCAAAAAGTCTGGGAAGTCTTTTGAGCTCAAAATCCATGGATATGCCGCCTCTGAGGCCGGAGAGAATGGCATCCAGCTCCTGTGCGTTTTCCGCCCCTGCACTGAGGGCCGCGCCCATGGCAGCGAAGAGGTGGGAGTTTTCAGGGTCCACTATGTTTTCATCCGTCAGCTTCAAGGTGCGGATAAAGGCCTTTTTCAGCTCTGTAAGGAAGTGGAGGGGGCCGCCCAGAAAGGCCACGCAGCCCCGGATGGGCTTGCCGCAGGCGAGGCCGGAAATGGTCTGGTTGACCACAGCCTGAAAAATGGAAGCTGCCAGGTCTGCGGTGGCCGCACCGTCATTGATAAGGGGCTGAATATCGCTCTTGGCGAAAACACCGCAGCGGGCGGCGATGGGGTAAATCTCCTTGTAGTCCCGGGCAGCGGCATTGAGTCCCTCAGCGTCCGTCTGCAAAAGGGCTGCCATCTGGTCTATAAAAGAACCTGTGCCGCCGGCGCATACGCCGTTCATGCGCTCTTCAAGGCCGCCGGTGAAATAGATTATCTTGGCATCCTCGCCGCCCAGCTCTATAGCCACGTCAGTCTGGGGAGCTGCGTGCTGCAGAGCGTCGGCAACAGCCACAACCTCCTGACAGAACTCTATACCCAGAGCCTTGCCCAGATTGATGGAGCCGGAGCCGGTTATCTTAACTTCCAGCAGGCAGTTGCCGAAAAGGGCTTTTACCTCCTCCAAAAGGGCAGAGAGAGCCTCCTGAATGTTGGCCCGGTGGCGTCTGTACTGGCCGTACACGATTTCATTTTTGCTGTCAAGAAGCACCAGCTTCACAGTGGTGGAGCCGATGTCTATTCCTGCGCGGTAGCTATGCATGGGAAATCCTCCGTTAAAACACAAAAGGGAATTTATATTTAACCAAATTAATATAAACCTCCAAAAAAATCTTTTCAATGAAGATTCTGTTAAGATTTTGTCGTATCCTGTCGAAAAAGATGAGAATAAATAAAAACCCCGAAACCATTACAGTTTCGGGGTTTTTCTGGTGCAGTTGGGCAATCCATATCCGAACCATCGTTACCGAGCAGCGATGCTCGATTTACCGCAGAGTTCGTAACGCATTGCCTCCAGATGCAATCTGGTGCCGGTAACCGGGATCGAACCGGTACGGTGTTGCCACCGAGGGATTTTAAGTCCCTTGCGTCTGCCAGTTCCGCCATACCGGCACAATTAAATCACGGAGGGAAACCCTCCGTGATTTATATTATACTTTTCGCCCGGCTTTCTGTCAAGCCAGCAGCCGCTCAAGCTCCGCCACGGTCTCCGCAATGGCGTCCGCTCCTGCGGCTTCGTGCTCGGCCCTGTCTCCGTAGCCGTAGAGCACTCCAAGGCTGAGAAGTCCGGAGGCTTTGGCGCCCAGAATGTCATGCTCCCGGTCGCCTATCATCAGCACTCTATTTCTGTCCGGGTTTCCGCAGCGGCCAAGGGCGTACTCGATGACCTCGTGCTTTGTGCCGATTTTGCCGTCGAAGGAGGCGCCGCAGATATGGTGGAAATACTCCGCGAGGCCAAAGTGCTCAAGAATCTGCACCGCGAACTTCTCCGGCTTGCTGGTGGCCACACAGAGGGTTTTGCCTGCCGAGCGCAGCTTCTCCAGAAGCTCCGGTATTCCGGGGTAGACCTCGTTTTCAAAAAGGCCGGTGACGGAATAATGCTCCCGGTAGTATTTCACGGCCTCGATGCTCTTCTCCTCAGAAAAGCCATAGTAGGTCTGATAGGACCATGTGAGGGGAGGGCCGATGAATTTATATAGCTCCTGCCGCTCCGGGATAGGCAGGCCGTATTTTTCCAGCGAGTACATCACCGCGTTGGTGATGCCCAAGCCGGGGTCTGTGAGAGTGCCGTCAAGGTCGAAAAAGAGAATCTCGCAGCTAGTCATACAAAAGGCTCCCGTGGTGGTTTTTATTCATTTTACCACATTTTCGGGCCAATGCCAATAATTATAATTACCTTTACAGGCTGTCAAAGAACATCATCAAATACCTCCCTCTGACGAGGGAAGTGCCGAGCTGGGGCGAGGCGGAGGGAGAGAATAGTTCGCAAAACACTTGAATTTCGGCGTGAAGTACATCTTCTTTGCTGTCTCTCCCCCAGTCAGCTTCGCTGACAGCCCCCTCGTCAGAGGGGGCTGAGCACTTTTTTCACAGTCTGATAAAGCGCCCTTTACACAAGGGGGCCTTTAAATGTTTATCTTCTCCGCACCGCAGTCATATTCACCACGGAGTTTGCCAGGGCATTGAAGGCCTCTCCGTCATCCTCCGGGGCAAAAAAGCACTTGCACACATAGTTCACCGTGCCGTCGGAATAGGTGGAGGTATACATTATGCACTTCACATATATCCTCTCTCCTGCCCCGGCGATAAGGCCCTCGGCGGAGGCCAGACGCCCGGATACCCCCTCGTTCAAGGGCTCCAGACGCTCAAACTCCCCCTCTCCGCCGTAGAGCAGGCGGAAGTCCCCGGAAACCCGCTCCCGCATATAGCTGTCCATGAAGCTCTCTGCCTCGCCGCTGAAATCCCCGGTGACATTACGGCCCGTCACATAGCCCTTGTCCCCGTCCCAGACCACCACCGCGTCGGTGATAAGGTTTTCCGGGGCGGACATGGTGTCCGGGTAGCGCAGGGCCAGCTGCAGGGAGTAGTCGCTGAGGCGGTAGCTGCCCCCGGCCTCCTCGGTGTATTCCCTGTCCCCGGCCCGGAGTATGCCCAGTTCCGTGAAGCTCTCCCGCTCCTCCACCGGCAGAAACAGCCCCGCCATGCCCGAGAGCACATAGCCCCCGCCCCCGGGATAGGCCCGGGCCTCCTCGCCGCCTCCTGTGAGACTCAGGCAGCTCTCCGTGGCGGTGTATGTACCTTTAAGGCTCAGCCCCGATGCATAGAGCGCGAAGCCCCCCTCACCGTCCAGACACAGGGAGCAGCCCGCAGCCTCGTTGAAATATTCCAAAGCCTCCGGCCCGGCCCAGGGCTGGGCGCTGGCAGCAAGAGACGGGATGGTAGGAGCGCTGCCGCTCTCCTCCCCGGTCTCCCCGCTTCCGAAATTGCAGCTGCCCAAAAACAAAGCAGCAAAAACCAGTCCCGCCAAAATATATAGCTTTTTTCTCATTAGCACTCAACTCCTTGGAGCAATTATAATGAGAAGGCCATATCGAATTTTGGAGAAATGGGAAGGGTCCGTTAGGTATAAATAAAAAATCTTGAATTGTGGCCATATTGTGATATTATATATGGGTTAAAGTTTGCCCATATACGAGGACGCACATGAAGAAAAAGAAACTCCTTTCCTATTTCCGTCGCCTTTACCAGCAGCGCTTTGTTTTCCGCTGCGCAGTATTTGTTATCGCAGCCGCCCTGCTTATCTTTGCCCCCCGGCAGTACGATATTATGCACGGCTTCCACGTCTTTGACCGCTTCAGCTTTTTCCACATTATGTGGATTGTCTGGATGTTTGACATGGTGATGCAGCTCATCCCCGCCAAACGCTACTGGCCCGTAGGCTCCCAGAAATTCCTTAAACAGACTTTCCAGCCTCTAAAGGACTATATGAAGCGCAGCGACGAGAGCTTTGTCCGCTTTATCATAAAATCCAACCGGGATACCATCCTTATCGGCCTTGTGTGGATAGCCCTTAACGGGGCCATCGCCGCTTTGTATTTCACCGGCATCATTGGCCGGAGAATGCTGCTGCTCATCGCCGTGGCCTTTTATGTATGCGACCTTATATGCGTGCTGTTCTGGTGCCCCTTCCGGGTGTGGTTTATGAAAAACCGCTGCTGCACCACCTGCCGCATCTTCAACTGGGACCACATTATGATGTTCACTCCCCTGCTTTTCGTGCCGGGAGTTTATACATGGAGCCTCTGCGCCGTGGCTCTGCTTATCTTCGCCATCTGGGAGATAACCTTCCAGCTCCATCCCGAGCGTTTCTGGGAAGGCACCAACAGCGCCCTTCGCTGCAGCAACTGCACCGACCGCATCTGCGGAGAGCGCAACTGCGCCGCCGACCTCCCCGAGATCAGAAAACCCGAAAATGAATAAGCGTATCGCCGACGCCCCGCGTCCCCGGCGGGGGGTTTTTTTGCTGCGA
>JAZSFJ010000030.1:0-10188 GCA_045532145.1 Oscillospiraceae bacterium | reverse complement strand
CTCTCGAATCCCTTGGGTTTTTACTGTTAGTGGCACTAAGCCGTAGGGCGGGCTGCCCTCAGCCCGCCGCTCTCATTACTCAGAATTTGCGGCGGGATGTGGGCATCGCGCCCTACGTGAAGAATACGCGGGCGAGAGAGTGAATCACCCCTGGGAAAAGCCTGAAATTTATCGTAGGGGCGAGCATTGCTCGTCCGTCTGCGCAGTATGAATTCGCCGCAGGCCAATGGAAAACCCAGCCTCTGCTGCCGGGCGACCACAGGTCGCCCCTACGGGGAGTATGCATTATAAAGCGGTCCGTAGGGCGGGCTGACCTCAGCCCGCCCCAGGGGATAACTGTGACGGTGGGATTGTCCTCCTTGCCGTCATGGGCTCCCGCCTCAGATGCAATCAATCCCAAATCACCACAACTCTGCCGTCCGAGCCCAGGCCCAAATTGATTGCTTCGCTCTGCGCGCTCACGGTGTACAGACCGTTTTCCCCCTCGATGCTCAAGGCACCGCCATAGGTAGTTCCGTCTCTAGTAAATGAAAACACCACTACGGCACTGTCAGTGTGCTTTGCCGGCACATTTTCATCGTCCGCCGGCTCCATGGGTGACCAGCAAATATCCTCATTCTCGAAGAATACCCTGCTGCCAGTGAAATCTTTCCAGCCTACGCCGTCGGAGCTGAACATCATATTCCCTCCATCGTATGTCAGCTCGAGACTCTCGTACTCGCCGAAATCAAGCTGCAAGGAGTTATTCGCATCTGCGTCATAGGCAAATGTCACGCTGTTGGGTCCCCGTGCATGAACGGTGAACACACCATCGGAGCGCAGCTCGCAGCTCAGATAGCCGCCCCAGATTTTGCTGCGGCCAAAAGTATAGCTGCCAAGCTCAGTTCCATCAAGCACGAAGTCGATGCATATCACATCATAGGCCGCCACAACGCCCAGGCTTTCTGCGCTGAAGTTGGCGATATACTCCTCGCCTTTTTCCATGGGCTCAATGTTTGCGCTGTTGGTGTAGCCGCCTCGGGTGATACTGCTGCTTGCGCTGTAGCCCGAAGTTTCCCCGGAGCCGAAGCGTATTTCCAGTTTTTTTGCTTCGGTATCGCTGTTGTTGACAAAACCTATGCTCAGCTTTGGCAGGTCGTCCCTTTCCACAATACCCGCCTGCTCTTTCAGCATTTTCCAAAGCTCGGCGCACTCCACCGCCACATAACCCGTGGTGCCATCGGCCCCATAAGTGTCCGTATGGCGGTAGAAGCTGTCTCCTCCGCTGGGTATATATAAAAGGTCGGCACTCCCGTCGGCATAGCTCACGGTAAGAGCGTACCACATATCTCCGGGTACAGCTGTCCCGGCGTCGGGATAAGCCGCAACTGTTTTTTCTCCCTGGGAAAGCAGCTGCAGCGCAAGTTCCATAAACTCCTCGCCCAGCGTGATTGCTCTTGCATCGCCCGGTGTCAGAAATTCCATGCTTTCTACACTCTCTGCCTCGCCGCTGAGAATGTCTGGCTCCGCCGCGGGTTCTATGAGTCTCTCCATCAGCGCAGTCAGTTCATCATTGTGAATCTCCCATACCGGCCCGCCCTCAGCGGGGTATTTCTCGGCAAACTCGCCCTCAAGCTTCATTTCAACAAAATCCCCACAGAAACCAAGTCCAATACCGCTTTTGCCTTCATTAAAGCCAAGATTGAGATAATACTGATTGGGCGCTCCACGGCCAACGTATATCTCATCGACAGACACCTTGTGAAGTGCCTCAATGACCCGTCGAGCCACATCATTCAAATCATTACCCGATTCCGCGGCTGTACGGTCCAGCATAACAGAACTCACATTGTCATAGTCCAGCCCCGTCAGAAGCTCCCAAGGGGAGGCTGCGGGAATGTCCGTAGCAGTGGCTTCGGGCTGGGAATCGCCCCGGTCAAAGCTCAAAAGGGCCCCGCCCTCGTCGCTCTGGCCGAGGTGGACGCCCTTGCCCACCGGGCGGAGGGTATAGACGCCGTCATTATAGTCCACATATATACTGAACATCAGGCTGCTGCCATCATCGAAGTTAACGGAAAGCTGGATGCGGTCATTTTCCACCAGACTATAGGGCTGTGGTTCCTGAGAGTCGCTGCCCTTTTGCACGGGGCTCCAGAAGAGAATTGCACCTGCATGCACACTTACGGTACCATCGGGCCATGAAAAGGGATCTTGCATCACATAGGTGTAGATAGAGCCCTCCCGGCAGCTGCCGTATGCATAGCGTACACCTTTGGGGAATTTGATTTCTATCCCCGGCTCATTGCTTGTGCCGTCGGGGTAGATAAACTCCGCCTTGCCCAGCTCCTCCTCCTTTTGCAGGGCATAGATATCGCTTATACGTCGCGTGCCCAAAGAGTCCTTCGTTGTGCTCACATACCAGAGTTCGCCGTCCACCCTCATGAAAAAGCTGTTTTGGTCCCGGAATTCCTCCAGTTCGGCATCATCATGCAGGGGCAAGGTGTTCAGGTCCGGTCCGGGGCCCATGTAAAGTATCTCATCATACATTTCACTCAAGGGCTCGGAAAAGGTTGAGCCATAGCGCATGGATAGCTTGGCCCATTCCTCGTCGGTGTAGGGGAATTCCTGCCACTCCCCCACCGTGAGATGGCCACCCAGATAGCCGCCGGACTGGTGGTCATAGACCCGAACACCCCGGTTCTCTGCTTCATAGAACTCATAGACGCAGCCGTTGTCCCCGTTGTTGAAGTGGCTCGAAGACAGCGCGTCCGTGTATACGCGCTCCACCGGCACCCAGCGGCCGGCAAGCTCCCAGCCGTCGTCCTCAGTCTTGGGATTTGCGGCACAGGCGGTTATTACGGCAAGGCAGAGGACGAGGGCTATAATGCTCACCCAGAGCCGGGGTCTGCGCCACTTGAGGGCATTCTTGATGCGGGTAGCCACGCTGCTTTCTCCAAAGGCCAGAGGTGTAGGTGTGGGGAAGCGGCGGGGTGAAGCAAAGGAGAGGAGGGTTTCGGAATACTCCGCCTTATCTCCCATCCGCTCAAGCACCTTTTCGTCGCAGCTGAGCTCCATATCCCGGCCCATGAGATAAAAGGCCAGCCACACAAGGGGGTTGAACCAATGGAGGCAGAGCACCAGATAGGCCAGAGTGCGCACCACATGGTCAAGGCGTCGTATATGGGCCCTCTCATGGGCCAGCACATAGCCAAGAGCAGGCTCTGTGAGGCCGTAAGGTATATAAATTTTCGGTCTGAAAAGGCCGATTATAAATGGACTATGGACGCTCTCGCTCTGCCACACATTGCCCTCAAGCACCGTTGCGGTGCGGAGACGGCGGCACAGTCTCCAAAGGCTTATAAGGCTTATAACAAGGAGAATAATTATGCCCGCCACCCAAAGCAGCATACCGATAAACTCCCATATCTGCATGGGATTGGCGCTCACCATAGGCGTTGCCGCCGGGAGGGATTCATTCACCACCACATCCACGGCAGGCAGACCGGTCTGTATTTCCGGTTGGGTCATCATGCCTATGTTATCCGGAATATGCACTATTTCTGCCGTCTGAGAGCTCACAGCCATGTCCTTCACCGGGAAAGCGAAGGGTCTAAGGGCAAAAATGGAGATAACGGATTTGAAGCTCACAGGGCACACAAGGCGAAAAAGAGCCACCGCCCAGAGGGCGTATGAATACTTTTTCGGAGCCCGGCGCAGCAGCAGCCGCGCGATGATGACAGCCAGAATTATATATGAGGCCGTCATGCTCATATTGAGGACTTTCAGAAAGATGCTTATGAGGATATCTTCCATTGCTTCACACCTCCCTGTGGGAATCTATGAGCCGCTTGAGCTCCTCGGCCTCCCCTTCGGAAATTGTCTTGCCTCCCAGAAAGGCCACCAGAAAACCGGGGAGAGAGCCGGAGAAGGTCTGCTCCACTATTCTCTCGCTCTCCGCCTTCTGCACACTCTCCCGGGCTATGAGGCTGCGGACCGTGCTTTTCTCGTTCTCCGCAAAGCCCTTTTCGCAGAGCTTTTTCAGCATGGTATAGGTGGTGGACTTCTTCCAGCCCAGAGTTTCGGCACATTTTTCCACCAGTGCGCCGGAGGTGAGGGGCTCATTATCCCAGATAACACTCATAAAGCGGTAATCGCTTTCGCAGAGGGTCAGTTCCTTTGACATGATAAAAACCTCCTTTGGTCGATAGTTGTAGACCTCTTTGAGTTTAGTCTATAGCAATAGACCGATTTTGTCAAGTGGGAATTTCCGGAACAAGCGGAACGGTCGAGACTGTTCCCTACACACCCGATTTCTTGTGCGCAGGCAGGACACCCTCAGAATCCGGGACTTCATCCCGCGGGCGACCACAGGTCACCCCTACGGGAAGTATGCAGTATAAAAGCGGTTCGTAGGGCGGGCTGACCTCAGCCCGCCGCCCACATTGCGCGCAATTTGCGGC
The DNA here is from genome assembly GCA_045532145.1 of Oscillospiraceae bacterium. Classification (GTDB taxonomy): domain Bacteria; phylum Bacillota; class Clostridia; order Oscillospirales; family Oscillospiraceae; genus SIG459. The sequence goes on along the minus strand of JAZSFJ010000030.1, from coordinate 5,749 downwards.
GCGATGTGGGCATCGCGCCCTACGGAAAAACCCGCGGGCGAAAGCGTGAATGTCCCCTACAAATCGGTACAAATAATCGCACACCCGTAGGGCGGGGGCTTGCTCCCGCCGCGCAGCACGAACTTTCACCCAGCAATGCACCACGGCGAATTCGCAGCCGCCTTTATACTCCATCCGTAGGGGCGACCTGCGGTCGCCCGCGGGCGGACAGGTCGGTCCGCCCCTACAGTTCCTGAAACGGAGCCTTTAAAAGGAAATCCCCCTGCCGAGTGGCAGGGGGATGAAAACCTTAGTTGGATTTTTTCTCTATCTTTCTGCGGATGGTGGTTCTGTGGGTGAAGCGGTCGGATCTTGCCGTGAGGTTCAGGCTTCCGGATACGTAATTCTCCGCCGTTGTGCCCTTGCGCACATTTTTCAGCTGGCCTTTGAAGATAAAGCAGATGATAAAGGCCAGAATCACGCCAATAAGCAAACCGATGCCTATGTACTGGGGATTGGAGGCCAGCGCATCCATGGGCCCGTAGGCTGCTGCAGGGGCGGCAAGAGCAGGGGCGGCAAGAGCAGGGACGGCAAGAGTAAACGCCATAACGAACACAAGAAGCAAAGCTCTTATTTTCTTTTTCATATCTCTTCTCCCCTCCCTTATGCACACGCGGCCACAATAACGGAGGCCAGAGCGCTCAGCACCACGGCGAGACCTGCGAAGAGACCCCAGAACTTGCCCTTATCCATGGGCAGCTCCCCCACCGCCTTGCCAGTTTGACCGTTTATGGCGAAGAGGAAGTTCTGATCCTGCCATCTGGTGGAGAGCAGCCACACAGGCATGAGGGCATAGTGAACCTTGCCCCTCTGCAAATGGATATTGGCGCTGCGCTGGGTAACGGTGGTATAACCCACAACGGTGCTGCGCAGGGAATCCCTGAGGGTCTGGCGGCAGCGCTCGTCCGCACGGGGGCTGCTGTCCTCAATGCTCACATCGAATTTGTCCGCCAGATAGCCGGGAAGATAGGCGGTGGAAAACTCCTTCAGCTCACCGTAGTCATAGGGCTCCACAGAGTCCATATAGTCATCGGGCATCTTGCTGGAGGCGTCCACGGGGACCTTTTCAAAGCTCATGTGTCCGGAGCGGTGCACAATATAATGGTCGGTGTCGGTTATCTGATAGTCACCCCGGCGGTAGGTGTGGCTGCGGGTGGCGTCATATACGGCGCTGCCGGAAGCCTCCCCGTCAAAGAGCCAGAAGGGCACATAAACGCCCTGTATTTTTTCTATCTGGTTCTGGCTGGCAAAGACCTTGGGCAAAAGGAACTTGCCTTTGTAGTGGGCCTTGAGGGCCTCCACGGCCTTGTCCTTGCTGAGACGGAAGGGTATCACAAAGTCCGGCTTCAAAGCTCCGGAAAACTGGCCGGGAACTATTGTGGGGTTGCCGCAGTAGGGGCAGGCAGCGGCGGCGGTGGATTCGTCGCAGATAAGCTCCGCGCCGCAGGAAGGGCAGTTATACACCTTCATCCCCTGGGCGTCCTCGCCCCAGTCGCTGTTCATATCCGAGGTGTCCCAGTCAGCGGTGCTTTCCTCGGCGGTGGCTTCCGCCGCGTCCGCCTGAGCCTTGGCCTGGCTGGCTTCGGCATCCTTTTCAGCATAGAGGGCCTCTATCTCCTCCACGCTGTAGCAGCTGCCGCAGAAATCGCACTCCAGTCTGCCCGTGTCCCCGGCAAAATGCAGAGGCCCGGTGCAGGCAGGGCACTGGTAATTGGTAATTTGAGTTGCCATAGCTAACTCTCCCTTACGAGGATTTTACTCAGATAATGTCCCCTGCGTCAAACACGTCTCCGCACTCGGGGCAGAACTTGGGAGCCTTGGTTGGGTCGGCGGGCTGCCAGCCGCACTTGTCGCAGCGGTACTGAGGCACACCGGCGGGCTTCTTTGCGCCGCACTCAGGGCAGAACTTGCCCTTGTTCACAGCGCCGCAGGCACACTGCCAGCCCTCGGCCTCAGGTTTTTTTGCGCCGCACTCGGTGCAGAACTTGCCCTCGTTCACAGCGCCGCAGGCGCATTTCCAGCCTGCTGCGGCAGGAGCAGCCGCAGGAGCTGCGGCAGCGCGCTGCTGGCCCATCTGGAAAAGCTGTCCGGCATTCACGCCGCCCATGGCTCCTGCCATACCCATGCCCATGAAACCGGCCACGGCTCCGGCGCTGTTGCCTGCTGCAGTCTCCATGGCGTTGGCCTGGGCTCCTGCCACACGGGCGCCCGCCAGGGTGGCATCGGAGTAGAAGATGGATTCCTGCATCTGGCGAATCTTCTTCTCGGACTCCTCGTCGGGTCTGATGGAGGAGATACCAAAGGAGACTATCTCAATGCCGCGAAGGTCGCGCCATTTCCTGGACAGAAGCTCATTGAGGGAGTCCGCCAGGTCCATGGTATGCATGGTATAGTCGGAATAGATCACGCCCTTCTGGGCTATCTGGCCGAAGGCAGGGGAAAGAGCGGTGAGCAGCTCCGTGCGCAGCTGGCTTTCCAGATTCCCGCGGGTGTAGGCCTGCTCCACATTGGCGCAGACATTGGTATAGAAAAGCAGAGGGTTGGAAATTTTGTAGGAGTATTCGCCGAAGCAGCGAAGGCCTATGGTGAGTGTGCGGCTTACCGAGCGGTCCACCAGAGTGGTGACGGATATGGGAGAGGGAGTGCCGTACTTGTTGCCAAGAATCTCCTTGGTGTTGAAGTAGTAAACCCTCTGGTCCTTGGGGGCTTCGCCGCCGAAGGTGAAGCGCTTGCCTATATTACGGAAGACTTCACCGATGGCAGGGCCAAGCTCTCCGGCGAAGATACTGGGCTCCGTGGAGGCATCGTAGGTGTACTCACCGGGCTCGGCGCATACATCAACAACCTTGCCCTGCTCCACTATCATCATGCACTGGCCGTCGGCCACGGCGATGACGGAGCCGTTGCTGATTATGTTATCGCTTCCCTTGGTGTTGCTGGAGCGTCTTGTGGTGCGTTTTTGTCCCTTCACCGCCAGAACATCGGCAGAAAGTGCCTCGCAGTAAAAATATTCCTTCCACTGGTCGGCAAGAACGCCGCCTGCAGAGCCAAATGCAGCTTTAATAAGACCCATACTTTGTATCTCCTTTCATATTGCAGGACCGCCCGCGCTGTGGACAGTTTTTTCACTGTGTATGTGTATATATTAAATCACAAAATATAAAAAAAATAATTGGCCTCCGACAAATTCGGAGGCCATTTATTGCATAATATTAAAAAAATTCGCTCAAGATTTACAAGACTGAGCAGCGGGGGCGTGTGTAGGGGGCAAAGGGCCCCATGCACGTTAAAATCAAAGCTTTTTGAGTCCTTTTCGGCTCAAAAAGCTATTTTCAGATTGCAAGAAAGTGTCAAGTCACTTTCTTGCAATCTGAAAATAAATGGCCTCCGACAAATTCGGAGGCCATTTTGAGATAAATATGGTGATGTTTCTTTATCAGCCGTAATACCAAGCAGTGTAGTACCAACTGCTGCCGTCGGAGAAGGCGCACTTTTCCATGCGGAGATTCTTCACGTCAGTGGTCTGCTCGTTGGAGTAGAGGGTCCAGTAATAGCTTGCAGCCTCGCCGGGCTCAAGGCTTATGCCGTTCATCCAACCGTTATAGTTGCCGTTGTACCAGTAATAGTCGGAAGTGGGTCTGCCGTAGGGGTCAACGCAGGTCCAGAAGGCTTCCAGACTGCTGACGGTCTTGCCGGAGATGTTGCGGAAGGTGATATTCACTTCGGGAACACCGATGGAGTTCCAGGTGATATTATATCCGGTGATAGCAATGGGATCACCAAGGCTTGCGCACCAGCTGCTGCAAAGCTGGCTCTTCTTGTTCACGAACTTCTGGTAGTTGGCGTCATTTTCGTCGGTGTCCCAGATGATGTCCTCAATATAGCTGACGCCGGCTTCCCAGCCCTCGGTGTTCACCTTCTGGTCGGCAAGAGCGCAGATATAATCGGGATAGAGATACCAGCCCACAGACTGCTCAGCGGCGATCTTGATATTCAGGACTTCCTTGCTTCTGCCGTCAAGGGCATACATGGTGGTATATACCTCGCTCCTGTCGCCGTGCCAGCCAAGGGAGATGTAGTACTCATACTCGCTGCCCTCTATGACCTTTTCGCTGCCGTCGTCGCCGTAGACGATAGTGACAGGGTAGCTGTACCAGCCGTTATCAAGGTGAACCTGTCTCTCATCGGCGCTCACCATTCGGGTGCGTCCGTCGGGATAGTAAACAACGCTGGCGTGGATATAGTCGAGGCCGTACTTGATGGCGAAGCTTTCGGCGGCGGAGCCGGGCTCGCAATAGATATTGACATTCTTGTTGCTGCTCTCGCTGGGTCTTGCATAGGTATCCAGCATATGGCTGTCTATCTTGCTGACAGAAGCAGGGATGCCCAGACGGACCAGACTGCAGTCGGAGAAAGCATAACTGTCTATGTATGTTACGGTATCGGGAACCTCAACATAGTTGAGGCTGTCCCACTCGTCAAAGGCAAAGGAGCCAATAGTGGAGAAGCCTCTCTTCACATAGGCAGTGTGGACCTCGTCATTATACTTGTACCAGGGGGCATTTTTTACATAGGGAGTCTCGTCATAGCCATCGTAATAGAGATAGCCTTCGCCATAGGTCCAATTGTAGCTGCCGTCATAGTTGGTGTAGGTGCCGCCGTCGCTGGGAATCATGCTGACAGGCTCAAAGGAGCTGTGCATATCCATGTACCACATGACTTCCTCTGCGGGAGCCTTGGCAACGGTATTGTCCTTGTAGTAAATGGTGAAGCCGCCTTCGGCAACATGAACTGTGCATTCGGCCTTTTTGCCGTTGACAGCCTTTGCGGTGATGATGGCCTCGCCCTTTCCGAGGGTGGTGACATAGCCGTTCTGGTCAACAGCGGCAACACTCTCGTCGGAGCTTTCCCAAGTGATGCTGGGATCCTTGGCATCTGCGGGGGTAACGGTGGCGATAAGCTGTGCGCCGTCGCCCTTTTCCTTGAAGAGAATATACTGATCAAGCTCAACGCCCTTGACGCCGCTCTCATCGCCGCCCTCAAGGCTGACAGTGCTGGTGGCGCCGTCCCAGCCAACCTTCAGTCCCAGAGCCTCGCCGATAACACGCAGAGGCAGATAGACGCTGGAGTTGGAGTTGAGGATGAAGGGCTCCACCTTGTCGCCGTTGGCATTCACAAGACTCAGCTCCTCGCCGTTGAGGAAAATCTTGATATTACGGTAAGTGATACCCACATACTGCTGGCCGAAGGAAGCGCCCTCGGGGCCTGCACCGGTCTTTACGTTGCCGCCGGAGCTGAGGGTAACAGTATTGGCTGCGCCGTCCCATTTAACGTTCAGACCAAGGGCCTGAGCCACAGCGCGAAGGGGCAGGTAGGTGGTTCCGGTAGAGCTCATGATGAAGGGCTCCACAGTGGTGCCTGCGCCGTCGCAGGGAACAATCCTCTCGCCATTGAGGACCAGTTTAATGGCGCGGTAGTTGATAGCCACATTCTGGGTATAGGCAGCCGCTGCGGGAACGAAGAGGCTCAGAGCCAGAACCATGGCCAGCACAAGGGCTATAAGGCGTTTTTTCATGGTGCTTCTCCTTAGTGTTGTATTTTTACATTTTTCGCATTTTATCCCTGAAAAGATAACAGCATTATAGAGCCGTCATTTGGCTTTTTCAAGTTCAGATTCAGTTAATGCCAAATTAAAAAGTTCGGACCTTTG
>JAZSFJ010000152.1:0-11735 GCA_045532145.1 Oscillospiraceae bacterium | reverse complement strand
TCCTCGAAAATGCCACCTCCCCTTTCAAGGGGAGGCTTTAAATGCTGCGTCTACGGATAATTGGAATTTTCCTTCTAATCACCGTCCCTTTGTGGGTATAATCAACACTGTCGCAAACATATACCTTATTTATAATATAATTACTTGTGATTAACCTTGATTTTTAAACAAAAATGTGGTAAAATGTAGGCTATCGGAGTTTGCGCCTGCGCGAATTTTTATCATTTATAAGGGGATCAAGATTATGAATTCCATCAACGATATATGGGCCGGGATAATGGAGATACTCTCCGGTCAGCTCACCAGCACATCCATAAACACCTGGTTTGCCGATTGCAGCCCCATTGAGCTTGATGACGGCCGCTTCGTCATACATACCACCAGCAAGTTTAAGCGGGATATTATCTCCCAGCGCTTCGGGGACAGCATCCGCGCCGCCCTCAGCGACCTTTTCTCCTGCGACTTTGAGCTTGTTGTGCTGGCAGGTGACGAGATAAACGACTACCGGGCCGAGGTCAAGGACCGCAACGCCCTGCCCGAGATGGACGGCTACACCTTCGATAACTTCATCGTTGGCAAATCCAACCAGCATGCCCACGCCGCAGCTCTGGGCGCAACCAGAAACCCCGGCAGCAAAACCTACAATCCCCTTTTCATTTACGGAAACTCAGGCCTTGGCAAGACCCATCTGCTTCTTGCCATAGGCTCCGAAATACACGAGAACGACCCCGCCGCCAAGATAGCCTACGTTAAGGGCGACGATTTCACCAACGAGATGGTCCGCTCCATAAAAGACGGCTCTGCCGATGATTTCCGCCAGAAATACCGCAATGTGGACCTCTTCCTTGTGGACGATATTCAGTTCATCTCCGGCAAGGAAGCCACTCAGGAAGAATTCTTCCATACCTTCAACAAACTCTACGAGGCCGGACACCAGATAGTCATCACCTCCGACCGTCCCCCCATGGACATGATGAAGCTGGACGACCGTCTCCGCACCCGCTTTGAGGGCGGCCTGCTGGTGGACGTTCAGCCCCCCGATGTGGAGACCAGGATGGCCATCATCCGCAACAAGGCCGGTCAGCTGGGTATGCAGCTGGGTGACAATGTGGTGCAGTACATTGCCGACAGCGTCAAGAGCAATATCCGCCAGATAGAGGGCGTTGTAAAGCGCCTCACCGCTTTCAGGGAGATAATCGACGGGGAAATCACCATAGAGACCGTTAACCGGGCCATGAAGGACGTTATCCGCATGGGCAGCTATGTTCCCACTCCCGATGTTATCATCGAGGAGACAGCAAGATACTTCTCCATCAACCCCGAGGAGATAAAGGGCCAGCGCAGAAGCAAAAATATCGCCATTGCCCGCCATGTGAGCATCTATCTGATACGAAGCCTCATAAACCTCTCTCTCAACGATATAGGCGCGATTTTCGAGGACAGAAACCATGCCACCATCCTCTCCTCCATCCGGAAGATAGAGACCATGATAAAGTCCGAGCCCGAAATGAGCGCAACCATCCGGGATATTACCAGCAATATCAATTCGAGACAGAGATAATGGAAACGAGAAAACACCCGAGATTATCGGGATATGATTACGCTGAAGGCGGAGCATATTTTGTGACCGTGTGTACCCACGGTAAATCCAAAATTTTATGCTCTGTCGTAGGGCGGGGGCTTGCTCCCCCCGTTCCCAGTCTTACAGATTGCGGAAGGATAGTTGAACAGCAGCTTTTGGATCTGGAAAAAAGATTCAAGCATATTAAAATCGATAAATACGTTATCATGCCAAATCATGTGCATGTGATATTTATTGTAGATTCTGCAGCGGCGGGAGCAAGCCCCCGCCCTACGGTCTCCGATGCAATTTGCGCCTGGAAATCATTGAGTACACGGCAATGTAAAATGGAAGGAATAAATCAAAAACTCTGGCAGACATCCTTCTACGACCACATTATAAGAGACGAAAATGATTACCTCACCCGGTGGAATTATATCGACACTAACCCCGCCAAATGGGCTGAGGATGATTACTATATTCAATAATCCACAAAGTTTTCAAACCTTTTAAACATCCCTGTTGAAGAATGTTGAAAGATGTTTTCCCACAAAGGGCCTGTTTAAAAGCTCCGGATTTTCCACTTTTTTGTCCACTTTAAAAATCCTGTCATTTCAGGGCTTTCAGGGGCTTTTCCACAAGAGAGAGCGCCTAATACTATGTCTACTAAATTTTTAAATCTATCTTTCTTATAAGAGACTATTTTTTTTAATTCGGGAGGAAACGAAAATGAAATTCACCTGCATCAAAAGCTCTCTTCAGGCAGCAGTCAATATAGCGTCCCGCGCCGCATCTTCCAAGAGCCCCATTCCCGCTCTGGAGGGTATACTCCTTGAGGCCGGCCCCGCCGGAGTCAAGCTCACCGGCTATGACCTGAAAAAGGGCATCTACACCTCCATAGAAGCCGACGTGGCTCAGCCCGGCAGCATAGTTCTGGGCGCAAAGATATTCGGCGACATAGTCCGCTCCCTGCCCGAGGGCATAGTCACCGTGAAGAGCGAGGGCGTGAATGTCTCCATCACCTGCGAGAATTCCGATTTCAAGATAATCGGCACCGACTTCAACGACTATCCCGAGCTCCCCTCCATCGACCAGCACAGCGGCATTTCCCTGCCCCAGAACATTCTGGGCGAGATGATCCGCCAGACCATTTTCGCCGTTTCCGATAACGAGGCCCGCCCCGTTTACACCGGCGAGATGTTCGAGATAGAGGGCGGCAGCCTCACTTTGGTGGCTGTGGACGGCTACCGTCTGGCTCTTAGAAGAGAGAAGATTGATAAGGAAATGGAAAGCTATTCCTTCATCGTCCCCGGCAATGCCCTCAGCGACCTTGAGAAGCTCTGCGGCGACAATGACGAGGATGTTACCATTGCTCTTGGCAGCAAGCACATTTCCTTCACCATCGGCAAGACCGTTATTATCTCCCGCCGTCTGGAGGGTGACTTCCTCAACTACCGCAAGACCGTTCCCTCCACCTTCAATGTCACTGTCCGCACCGACCGCCGTGAGCTCCAGCGCACCGTGGAGCGCGTCAGCCTCATTATTGACGATAAGATAAAGAATCCTCTCCGCTGCACCTTCGGTGACAACGAGATCAGAATCGTCTGCTCCACCGCTCTCGGTAAGGCCGAGGACGTGTGCGCCGTGGAAGGCAGCGGCAAGGGTCTTGAGATAGGCTTCAATAACCGCTATATTCTGGACGCTTTGAAGGCCGCACCCTCCGACGAGGTCGACGTGTGCCTCAATACCGGCTCTTCCCCCTGCGTCATCAACCCCGCCGACGGCAGCGACAAGTTCCTCTATATGGTCCTGCCTGTAAGACTTAAGGCGGAGTAAGAGAATAAAAGCGTTTTCGGAGAAAACATATCGCATTGTAAATATATCGCAGGCGACGCCTATATCGCGCGCGTCAGCGCATATCGCCTTTTTGTTTGCTTCGCAAAGCGATATATTGCTCTGCAATGCGATATAGAACCCTGTTGGGTCTGCGATATATGCCTGCGGCATACGATATTCGCTTCGCGAGCTAAAAAGGAAAAAGGAGATTTACCATGGAAGACATCACTATCAATACCGAATTCATAAAGCTGGACGCTTTTCTCAAATATGCCGGAGCTGTTGGCACCGGCGGTGAGGGCAAGATACTTATTTCCGAGGGTCATGTCCTTGTCAATGACGAGGTATGCACTATGCGCGGCAAGAAGCTGCGCCCCGGTGACCGTGTACGCATTGCCGACGACGAGTATCTGGTAAGCGGAAACTGAAAAAATGAGAGTTGATTCTCTTTCCCTCCGGGGATTTCGAAACTACGGCGAAGCCTCGGTGAGCTTCGAGCCGGGCATAAATCTTATCTGCGGGCCCAACGCCCAGGGTAAGACCAATATGCTTGAGGCTGTGTATATGCTCACAGGCGGCCGCAGCTTCAGAACGCGCTTTGACCGGGAAATGATAGGCTTCGATGAGCTCTCCGCCGAGATAAAGGCGGATATATTCGCCTCGGAGCGGCAGCAGAGACTGGAAATTTCCCTTCGCCGGGGGCTTAAAAAGGAAATAAAGCTCAACGGCGTAAAAAAGCGTCCCGGAGAGCTGGGGGACACTCTTAAAGCGGTTTTGTTCTGCCCCGACGATTTGAATCTTATAAAAGAGGGAGCGGCAGCCCGTCGCCGGCTTATGGATATGGCCATTTGTCAGCTGCGCCCGGGCTATGCCAAGCTCCTCAGCGACTTCAATAAGCTCTATGAAAATAAGAGCCGCATTTTGAGGGATTACCGGGATAATCCCGCTATGCTGGACACTCTGGACGATTTCTCAGATGGCCTCGCCAGAGTCAGCGCCCGTATGATACGCTACCGGGCCTCCTTTGCCCGACGGCTCAATGAGACGGCCGCTCCCATCCACCGGGAGTTTTCCGGCCGGGGCGAGGAGCTGGATATTCAGTATAAAACCGTGAGCACCGTAAGTGACCCCACCGCCTCCGCAGAGGAGATTTATCTGGAGATTCTTGAGCACCAGAAATCCCACCGGGCAGCGGAGCTATCTTCCGGCAGCTGTCTCACGGGAGCTCATAAGGACGAGCTTGAAATAAGCATCAACGGCCAGTCCGCCCGCGCCTTTGCTTCCCAGGGCCAGACCAGAACGGCGGCTTTGAGCATCAAGCTGGCGGAGCGTGAAATCATGCTGGCAGAGACCGGGGAGTACCCTGTGCTGCTGCTGGACGACGTTTTAAGCGAGCTTGACTCCAGAAGACAGGAGTTTGTCTTAAACCGCATCGGCAGCGGCCAGACCCTCATCACCTGCTGCGAGGACGAGGATATATCCCGTCGCACCGGCGGCAAGGTGATATTTGTGGAGGGCGGCAGGGTTTTATAAGAGATAAATTGAATTAATTCCTTATACCTCCCTCTGGCGAGGGAGGTGCCGAGCCTGCGAGGCGGAGGGAGAGAATAACTGAGATAATCTCTCCCTCAGTCACGGCATACGCCGTGCCAGCTCCCTCGTCAGAGGGAGCTATATAAAATGGAAGGATTTTTTATGTATCTTCACATAGGAAACGATTTTGTGGTGAAAAAAAGCGATATTGTTGCGATTTTTGACCTTGATAATACATCCCAGTCCATCCAGACCCGCAAATATCTCTCCAGATGTGAAAAAGAGGGTCGACTTATCAACGCCAGCGGCATAGAGCTGCCAAAAAGCTTTGTGGTGTGCTCCCTGCCCGAGGGACAAAGGGTGTATCTAAGCCTGCTAAATTCCTCCACCCTCTTGCGCCGAAGCGAGCAAAAGGGTCTGGAGTGATGGAGCGGAGGAAACATCCCCGGCTGAAGGATTGGGATTACAGCCAGGATGGAGCGTATTTCATAACGATCTGCGTAAAAAACCGCAGTCCGATTTTATCCACCGTCGTAGGGCGGGGTGCCCTCACCCCGCCGCTGGTGGAGTTAAGCCCTATAGGAAAGATATTGGATAAGTATATCCTGAATATCGAAAAGGTCTATTACGGGGTTTTTATTGATAAATATGTCATAATGCCGAACCATGTTCATTTGCTGATTCGTTTATGCTCGTCTGATGGCGGGCTGAGGGCAGCCCGCCCTACGAATGTGGAGACCATAATCCGCTCCTTAAAAACTATGGTCACCCGGGAAACAGGACGCTCAATTTGGCAAACATCCTTTTACGACCACATTATAAGAGACGAAAATGATTACCTCACCCGGTGGGACTACATTGACGAAAACCCTGCCAAGTGGGCTGAGGATGTTTACTATATATAAACCCCGGCATAAAACACAGCTCCTGCGGCGGCAGCAAGCGGCCGCCCTACGACACAAGGGAGCCAATAAGGAAGAATACCTCTCAGTCGTGCTTACGCACGACAGCTCCCCTTAAAAGGGGAGCCAATAAGGAAAAACAATCCCTCAGTCGCCTTGCGGCAGACAGCTCCTGCGGCGGCAGCAAGCGGCCGCCCTACGACACAAGGGAGCCAAAAAGGAAGGAAAAAACCCCTCAGTCTGCCATACGGCAGACAGCTCCCCTATAAATAGGGGAGCCAAATTGGAAGGAGTATTTAAATAATATGTCTGACATTACCGAGAAGATAGCAACCGATTATGACGCCAGTCAAATTCAGGTCCTTGAGGGTCTGGAGGCTGTGCGCAAGCGCCCCGGTATGTATATCGGCTCCACCTCTTCCTCTGGTCTCCACCATCTCGTATATGAGATAGTGGACAACGCCATTGACGAGGCTCTGGCCGGTTACTGCCGCCACATCACCGTGACCATTGAGCCCGGCGATGTTATAAAGGTCACCGACGATGGCCGAGGCATCCCCGTTGACATTCAGGAGCAGACCGGCATGCCCGCTCTTGGGGTCGTATACACCGTGCTCCACGCCGGCGGCAAGTTCGGCGGCGGAGGCTACAAAGTCTCCGGCGGTCTCCACGGCGTTGGCGCAAGCGTCGTCAATGCCCTTTCTGAGTGGCTTGAGGTTGAAGTACACAAAAACGGCAACATCTATCAGATGAAGTTTTCCCGCGGCTTCAAGACTCAGGACATGACCATCATCGGCAGCACCGACCGCACCGGCACCACCGTCCGCTTCAAGCCCGACCCCGAGATGTTCGAGGAGACAGTATACGACTACGAAATCCTCCATCGCCGTATGCGGGAGCAGGCCTTCCTCAACGGCGGCCTCTACATCTCCACCGAGGACCTGCGCCCCGGTCTGGAGCGCAAGGACGAGATGTGCTACGAGGGCGGTATCCGGGAGTTCGTCACCTATATAAACCGCAACAAGGCCGCTCTGCACAACGAGGTCATCTATGTCTCCGGCGAGCGTGAGGACTCCGTGGCTGAGATTGCCCTGCAGTACAATGACAGCTACAACGAGGTCATCGTATCCTTCGCAAACAACATCCACACTCCCGAGGGCGGCATGCACGAGACCGGCTTCAAAACCGCTCTCACGAGAGTGCTCAACGCCTACGGCAAGAAGATTGGCCAGATAAAAGAGGGCGACAGCCTCCCCGGCGAGGACTGCCGCGAGGGCATGACCGCCGTTATCTCCGTAAAGCTCACCAATCCCCAGTTCGAGGGCCAGACCAAGGCCAAGCTTGGCAACAGCGAGATGCGAAGCCTTGTGGACTCCATCGTCCAGGAAAAGCTGGCTGAGTTCCTTGAGGAGAACCCCGGTGTGGGCAAGGCCATCATCGAAAAGGCCGTCACCGCCTCCCGTGCCCGCGAGGCCGCAAGAAAGGCAAGAGAAAGTGTCCGCCGCAAGACAGGTCTTGAAAGCGGACAGATGCCTGATAAGCTTCAGGACTGCAATGAGCGTGACCCCTCTCTCTGCGAGATTTACATCGTCGAGGGTGACTCCGCAGCAGGAAGTGCCATTCAGGGCCGCGACTCCCGTTTCCAGGCCATCCTTGCCATGTGGGGCAAGATGCTGAACGTGGAAAAGGCACGCATGGACAAGGTTTATACCAACGATAAGCTCTATCCCCTTATCGTGGCTCTGGGCGCAGGCATTGGCGAGGAGTTTGATATCAATAAGCTCCGTTATCACAAGATAATCATCATGGCCGATGCTGACGTTGACGGTGCCCATATCCGCACCTTGCTTCTCACCTTCTTCTTCCGCTATATGCGTCCCCTCATCGAAAACGGCTATGTTTACTCCGCCGTGCCTCCCCTCTATAAGCTCACCCGCGGCAAGACCCAGCGTGTGGCCTACTCCGATGCTCAGAGAGATAAAATCTCCGCCGAGCTCCGTGCCGATAACCCCAATGCCAAGGTGGATATAAGCCGCTTCAAGGGTCTCGGTGAGATGGACCCCCATGAGCTTTGGGACACCACCATGGACCCCGAGCAGCGCACTCTCCGCCGCATAACTCTGGACGACGCCGTGAAGGCCGACCAGATATTCACCGTACTCATGGGCGAGGAGGTTGAGCCCAGAAAGGAATGGATTGAAGTAAACGCCAAGTATGCGGTGAATATTGATATATAAGGAATGGAGCAGCGCAAATTATTGAGGCTCCAGAATTATGACTATTCACAAAACGGGGCTTACTCAGTTACTATTTGCAGCAAAAATAAGGAGCATATCTTCGGTCAAGTCGTAGGGGCCGGACACCCGGCCGGCCCACAGGTGCAGCTGTCTCACATTGGAGAAATTGTGGATAAATACATCCGCTCAATCCCCAATTCATACCCGGATATGTATATTGATACCTATGTGGTGATGCCGAATCATGTTCATTTGTTGGTAAGGATAGATAAGCCGCAAGGGCCGGCCGGGTGTCCGGCCCCTACGGCGACCCTGTCAAAGGCAATGTCTGCCTTTAAAAGTCTCAGTTCCCGTGAAGCCGGGAGAAGCCTTTGGCAGAGAAGCTTTTTTGACCATATCTGCAGAAACTTTGATGATTATATTGCTGTTTACGAATATATCGACACTAACCCCGCCAAGTGGGCGGAGGATGATTATTATTGAAAATCCCAAACGGGCCGGCCGGGTGTCCGGCCCCTACGATAAGGAAGCCTTTAAAAGGAGATATTTTTAATGGCACACAACAGAAACTACAAGCCTGAGGACATACTGTTCCCCAATCAGGTTATAACCGAGTCCGATCTCGTAAACGAGATGGAGGACAGCTACATTGAATACGCCATGAGCGTTATTGTAGGCCGTGCCCTGCCCGATGTCAGGGACGGTCTCAAGCCCGTGCACCGCCGCATACTCTACACCATGTATGAAAGCGGCCTCACCTCCGATAAGCCCTTCAAAAAGTCCGCCACCTGCGTGGGTGACGTTCTGGGTAAATACCACCCCCACGGCGACGCCAGCGTCTATGACGCCATGGTCCGTCTGGCTCAGGACTTTTCCATGCGCTACATGCTGGTGGACGGCCACGGCAACTTCGGCTCTGTGGACGGTGACCCCCCTGCCGCATACCGTTACACCGAGGCCCGTATGTCCAAGCTCTGCAACGAGATGCTCCGCGACATCGACAAGGACACCGTTAACTGGGACCCCAACTTCGACGAAAGCCGCGAGGAGCCCCGTGTCCTCCCCTCCCGTTTCCCCAATCTGCTGGTAAACGGCTCTTCCGGTATCGCAGTCGGTATGGCCACCAACATTCCTCCCCACAATCTGGGCGAGGTCATTGATGCCTGCGTCTGCGTGTTGGATAATCCCGATGCGGGACTCCATGAGCTTATGGAGCACGTGAAGGGCCCCGACTTCCCCACTAAGGGCATCATCATGGGCCGCAGCGGCATCCGCGCAGCCTACGCCACCGGCAGAGGCAAGGTGGTTGTCCGCGCCAAGGCCGAGTTTGAGGAATTCGGCAAGGACCGCACCCGCATTATCGTCACCGAGCTGCCTTATCAGGTGAATAAGCGCCAGCTCTTAAAGAATATCGCCGAGCAGGTCAAGGACAAGCGCCTTGAGGGTATAAGTGATCTCCGCGACGAGACCGACCGCAACGGTATGCGCATGGTCATCGAGCTCAAGCGCGACGCCAATCCCCAGGTTGTCCTCAATAAACTCTATAAGCAGACTGCTCTCCAGAGCAATTTCTCCATAATCATGCTGGCTCTGGTGGACGACCAGAAGCAGCCCCGCATCCTCTCCCTGCGCCAGATACTGGACGAGTATCTCGCCCATCAGGAGGAGGTTACCCGCCGCCGCACCGAGTATGATCTCCGCAAGGCAAGAGAGCGTGCCCACCTGCTGCAGGGTCTCATCATCGCTCAGGACAATATTGACGAGGTTATCCGCATTATCCGCTCTGCATACGATGACGCCCGTGAAAAGCTGATGGAGCGCTTCGGTCTGGACGAGGTTCAGGCTCAGGCCATTCTGGATATGCGTCTCAAGGCTCTGCAGGGTCTGGACCGTGAGAAGCTGGAGGCCGAGTTTGAGGAGCTCCAGAAGCGCATTGCCTATTATCTTGAGCTGCTCTCCGACGCAGCTAAGCTCCGCGGCGTTCTGAAGGAGGAGCTTATCGCCATCCGCGAGAAGTTCGGCGATAACCGCCGCACTGAGATTCAGGATGTTGAGGACGAAATCGACATCGAGGACCTCATCGAGGAGGAGACCTGCGCCTTCACCCTCACCCACGGCGGCTATATCAAGCGCCTGCCCGTCAGCGAGTACAGCGCCCAGCGCCGTGGCGGCAAGGGCATCCGCGCCATGGCCACCAAGGACGAGGACTATGTGGAGACCGTCTTCACCGCTTCCACCCACGATAATATTCTCTTCTTCACCTCCACCGGCCGGGTGTATGTGAAGAAGGGCTACAATATCCCCGAGGCCGGCAGAAATGCCCGCGGCACCAATATTGTTAACATCATTCCTCTTGAGAGCGGCGAGAGAGTTTCCGCAATGCTCCATGCCCGTGGCTTTGAGGAGGATAGCTTCCTTGTCTTCGTCACCCGTGACGGTACCGTGAAGCGTATGTATCAGTCCGCTCTGAAGAATATCCGCAGTAGCGGTATCCGCGCTCTGAAGCTTGACGAGGGCGACGAGCTTATCGCCGTTCGCCAGACCGACGGCGAGCAGAATATTCTCATCTGCACCCACGAGGGCTACGCCATCTGCTTCGGCGAGACGGACATCCGTCCCATGGGCCGTGACGCCGTTGGTGTCCGCGGCATAAAGCTCCGCGAGGGCGACTATGTTGTGGGCGCAGCCCGTGCCCGTGCCGGCGGCACGCTCCTGAGCGTTACCGAGAACGGCTACGGCAAGCGCACTCCCATCGAGGAGTATGTCCGCGGCGGCGGCGAGCCCCAGCACCGCGGCGGTAAGGGTATGCGCGGCTATAACTGCACCGACAAGACCGGCAAGGTTGCCGACTGCAAGGTTGTTGACGAGACCGACGATATCCTGATTATAAGTGACGACGGCACCATCATCCGTATGGATGTTGGCGGCATCTCCACCTATGGCCGCGCCACCCAGGGCGTAAGGCTCATGCGTGTCCAGGAAGGCAGCCGGGTTATCTCTATCGCAAGAACTGAGAAGGAAGAGGAAGAAGAGGAAACTCCGGCAGAGAGCGCTGAGTAAGCATTTTTGAGGGGAGGAAAGAGCATGGCAGGCAAGAAAAAAGAAAAGGGCAGTCCCTCTGCCATAATAAGCAGCGCCGCTGTGGCCATATTCTGCATCGTTGCTGCGGCAGCAGATTATGGCGCCGCTGCAGTTATTGCTTTAATAATTGCTCTTGTCTCCCTTGGCGTGAATATCCATGCCTTTTTGAAAAAAAAGGCCGCCTCGGGAAGCGGCAGTCCCAAGAAGAAAAGCCCTCAGACAGACTATGTGCCCCTAAGGCGGGAGGAAAAGCCCGCCTACAGGCCGAATCCCTATGATTCCGAGGACTATACCCGCCGCCGTCTGGAGCAGCTCAAGAGATTCCTTGACGCGGGTCTCATCGACAAGGCCGAGTATGAAAGCGAAAAGCGGAAGATATAATCCGAGGGCTGTAAAAGAGACAATGCAGACCATAGCTTCCCTCGGGGGAAGCTGTCACGGCATCAGCCGTGACTGATGAGGGTCTTAGCTGTAAGGCTGAAAGTTTGCTTGAAGCTTGGGCGAATGGCGTGTTAACAGGCTATCGGGATTTTAGCAATACGAAACAAAAGCAGTCGCCAAAAGACCCTCATCCGTCCCCTTCGG
>JAZSFJ010000056.1:0-5850 GCA_045532145.1 Oscillospiraceae bacterium | reverse complement strand
ACGCTGCTCCGGCAGAGACGGTGAGAGCCTCACCATCAAAGTCCCCCGCGGCACTCTCATCCGTGACAAGGAAACCGGTCTCATCATCCACGATATGTCCGACAATGAGCCCTTTGTTATCGCCAAGGGCGGCAGAGGCGGGTGGGGCAACCAGCATTTCGCCACCCCCACCCGTCAGGTCCCCCGCTTTGCAAAGCCCGGTCTTCCCGGCGAGGAGAGAGAAATCATCCTTGAGCTGAAGCTGCTGGCAGATGTGGGTCTCGTGGGCTTCCCCAACGTTGGCAAGAGCACCCTGCTCAGCGTTGTGAGCAAGGCCCATCCCAAGATTGCCAACTACCACTTCACCACCCTCTTCCCCAATCTTGGCGTTGTTTATGTGACCGAAGGCGTCAGCTTTGTCATGGCTGATATTCCCGGTATCATCGAGGGCGCCAGCGAAGGCGCAGGTCTTGGCCACGACTTCCTGCGCCACATTGACCGCTGCCGTCTCCTTATCCATCTTGTGGACGTTGCGGGCAGCGAGGGCCGCGACCCCATTGAGGACTTCGAGGCCATAAATAAGGAGCTCCACGACTACAGTGAGGAGCTGGCAAGCCGTCCCCAGATTGTTGTTGCCAACAAGTGCGACCTGCTGGGCGAGGACAGAGAGCCCATTGAGCGCTTCAAGGCTCATGTTGAATCTCAGGGCTACAAGTTCTTCGAGATGAGCGCCGTTGCCCATCAGGGCACCAGAGAGCTCGTGAAGCACGCCGCCGGTATGCTGGACAGCCTCCCCCCTGTTATCCACTACGAGGCCGACTATGTTCCCCCCGTGCCCACCATCGATACCAGCGCAGAGCTCACCATCGAGAATCCCGAAGAGGGCTACTGGATTGTGGAAGGTCCCTGGCTTGAAAAGCTCCTTGACAGCACTAACCTGAGTGATGTTGACGGCAGACTCTACTTCGACCGCGTTCTCCGCGAGGCCGGAGTATTCGACCGTCTTGAACAAATGGGCATTGAAGACGGTGACACCGTCGCAATGTACTATCTCCAGTTTGAATACCAGAGC
Organism: Oscillospiraceae bacterium; assembly: GCA_045532145.1. GTDB lineage: Bacteria > Bacillota > Clostridia > Oscillospirales > Oscillospiraceae > SIG459. The sequence continues at coordinate 4,799 of JAZSFJ010000056.1, read as the reverse complement.
TGATATAAAAACCGCAGACCTTATGGTCTGCGGTTTTTTAAGTATTTAAAAAATATGCATAAATTAATAGTAAACTCCAAACTTATAGGGACCGGCATCCATATCCGCCCCTGTGGCGCGGCGGGCGGCCACGGGCTCGCGCCCTACGAGGGGTCGGTGGGATATTTGCGGCGGGAGCAAGCCCCGCCCTACGATGGTACGCTGCTTGCAGTGCAGCCAAAATCCGTACCCGCGGACCGTCGAGGACGCCGGTCCCTACACGCTCAATCGAAGCTTGCTGTAAAACTCGGAGTCACAGCTGCTTCAAAGCACATTTCTATCTGCTCCCGGGTATTTTTCTCGTGGCTCAACTCCGGAAGAGTATCAGGAGAAAACCAGCCACATTCGGTGGTCTCAATATTTTCCGCAAACTCCCCGCCCAGATAGTCGCAGAGGATGAACATTTTATAAACGCTTATGGCCGACACCCGGCCTGCCCCATTATTCTTCTGCCAGTCCTGCACGGCAACGAGCCGCCCGGCTTTCACTCTTGCTCCCGCCTCCTCGGAGGCCTCCTTCTCGGCATTTTCCCCTGCGCTGAGCCCCACATCGGCCCAGCCTCCCGGCATGGACCATCGTCCGTCATTTTCACGTACAAGGAGGATTTTACCATCCTCAATAATAGCCGCGCGGACATCTACCTTTGGAGTCTGATAGCCCTTTTCGCAGCAAAAAATATCCTTCACCTTTTCAAGGGGCTCATGGGATATTTCCGCAATCATGGTGGCGGAGATTTCTCTTATACGCTCAAAGCGCTCTATGTCAAACTTATCCCGGCTGTAGTGAAGACCTGCCTGAGCAAGGCTCTGAAGCTCTCTGGCCCAGGAAATTATGTTTTCGCTGTTCATAAAAATTTCCCCTCAGAAACACAACAGTTTATGAAATAACATACACAAGTATACAGGAGATCAAAGGAGTAAGCATTAAAAAAACACCTAAAATACGGGTAAATATTCTATCTGCGTTTGTTGGATTAAGCGTATAACCTCTGCCAAACCAATAATTACGCTGATTATACTTGAAAAAGCTCAGTTCAATGAAGAAATCCGGGTATAACAGCATCAGAAGTCCGACAATGAATATAAGAACGCATAAGATAATAGCAACAGGCTTGACCCATTTTTCTTCCTTAATCTCCTCCGCATTTTCTTCCATTTCCTTTATTTCTTCTCTCGTGGGCCGCATATTATGCTGCCCTGCCCCCTCCCCGGCAGCAATGTTTTTTATCTCAAAAGCCTCAGTCTCGCGGGAGGAAGCATAAGCTGCGGTGTCATTGAAGGAAATGAAGAACACAGCTAAAAAAGCCACAATAGCAAGGGCAAGGGAGATAATCCTCTTTTTATTATTTTTGAAAAAAAGCAAATCATAGTCCCCCTTTCTCGAATCAGGACAGAAGGATATATTTATTGAAAATACCGTCACATTCGTTCACAATATGGTCAATTCAAAGTTTATCCTTTGCAAGTCTATTTTTCAAGGCATAAATGCCAACTCAGGTAAAGTGCCTTTCCATGAGCAAGATTGCAACCCGTTTTTCCATGCTCCCCATCATGAGTAAAAATCATAATACTCAGAAAATGCAGACTCTATAAAAGAAGCGAAGTCCCTTTCTCCCAGCTGAAGCTCGGGGGAGTCAGAATCGAAATTGCAGTAGCCCAGAAACACCAGACGGCATTTTTCATCATTGAAAGCATACATATTGAAGATTCCCGGATATCTGCATTCAGGGCCATTATCATAGCTGTGGCAAAGATGCTCGATGAATGTATATTCCCCCACTGTGAATTGGTGCTCGTCGCAAGACTCAAACTGCCGGACGCAGTATTCCTTTGCCTCGGCATAGTTCTCCGGGCTGTATTCCAGAACGCTGAAAGCCTCTGCGCTTACATCGGGCCAGTTTGCGAAATAATGATACTGATAATCGCCCCAAAAATACTCATATTCCTTCGGAAAATCATCACTTGGGAAAAGATGCTGACAAAGAGACAAAGAGCAATCGTTGGGGTTAAAGTTTTCAAGACCGCTTATGCTGTAATTCATAAGAGGACTGTATAAAAGCGCTATAAGGCAAGCAAGCATAAGGACAGCAATAAGCAAAAAGGTAAGTACTCTTTTTTTCCTGCGCATTGCCATGGTTAACATAATTCTTACATCTCCCATAAAAGCAAAACAAGGAAGCATTGCGCCTGTGCCGCAATGCTTCCTCTGATTTTTGTTGCTTAGTCAAGATTCTTCATCTTGAATCCCTTGGATTCCTTATATGCGCGCTTGAGGAAGAACCACTCCCCAAGGAAGGCAAAGAGGAGACCCATGCCTATGTTGGAAAGAGTAACTCTCAGATACTCGGGGTCTTCCGCGAGAAGGACTCCTATCATGTAGAATATGTCGCCCATCTCAAAGCCGGGCAGCTCGCCTGCGCTTATCATCTGGGCCAAAGTTACATAGTCAACAGCAAAGGTACCAACCACAACGCCCACAATGGCGGCAACAGCCAGAATGACAACCTTTCCCTTGCCGTCCTTGCCCTTAAGAAGTTTGTAGCCCCGCTCAGCAAGCCAGCCAATGACTATACCGATGATAGAGGCCATATAGCCAAACCAGAGAACAATGGCCCAGGGTATTGCGCCCACAAGGCCGCCAAGGAGAGCTCCGATTAGACCGCTGAAATAAGAGCCTTTTTTCTCTTCTTTTTCAGCCACAGCTTCATTTTCCGCCTCGGCAATAATCTTTTCTGCGCAGCCGGGGTGGAGATTATAAGCAATGCCATTAATGAGCTTCCAGTTGTCCTCAGTCAGCTCCATACCGCAATGGGGGCAGTAATTGGCGGGACTTGCGCCATACTCATGCAGCAGAGGCATGAAGAAGTCCACAAACGCGGACAACTTTTTCATAGTGCCGGGGTTATCATGGAACACTATCTCAATGGCGTCAAACGCAAAGTTCAGATTCTGCACCCGGAACTCCTTCATCAGGTTATGTCCGTTGAGAACATTCATTAGCTCCTGCTTCTGCATGGCATCAGCAAATCGGGTAGTGATCACTATGGCTTTGAAGCCGGAACCTTCGAACATGGTGGCGGCATAATCACGAAGTTTTCCGTAGGCAACTCCGGAGGATACCTTCATTCCGTTTTCTGCAGCGTACTTTTTAAGGCCGTTTCCTATCATAATTTCAGTGCCTCCTTTCTCTTTATCAGGCACTGAAATTATATCACAAAAAGCCCCTTGATTCAACGATTTAGTTTATTAATACCTGGGTAATAAAGTTGTAATATTTTCCCGTTTCTCAAATTATTCGGAACGGATTTTCCTCTCCCCTGCTGTCCAGAACAAAGGCACGGAGACAGTTTTTCACCATTTCTTCCACGGAGCAGCGGGTATAAAAGGCAACATGGGGAGAAACAATGGCATTGGGCATGGCTCTCAAAACATCCAGCTGAGGATTATCCAGCACGTCACTTTTCTTATTGTAATAATAAAGTCCCTGCTCCCCCTCTATAACATCCAGAGCGCAGCCCCCCAGCCTTCCGCACCTCAGTGCATCAATAAGAGCCTCCGTATCGATAAGGGCTCCACGGGAGGTATTGACTATCACCGTTCCCTGTGGCATCAGGGAGAGAGTCTCCCGGTTTATCATATGTCTTGTGCTGTCTCTCAAAGGTGCGTGGAGACTTATAAGGTCACAGGTGGAAAAAAGCTCCCGCTGCTCCATTAGCCTCACACCGGGGGTCTGCTCAGGGCTTGGGTCACAGGCGCATATCTCACAGCCAAAGCCCCGGAGAAGCTCTATCACCCTAAGGCCGATAGATCCCATTCCAACTATACCCACCCGTCTGCGGGAGAGATTATGGCCACTGAGGCCCTTGAGGGTGAAATCGTTGATGGCCGAGCGCTCCAGTATGCGCTTTGTGTTGCGAAGAGCCATAAGCATGAGCATCACCGTGAACTCCGCCACGGCATCCGGGCTGTAGGCGGAGTTGGACACCCGAAGCCCAATTTTCGAAGCGTATGCGCAGTCGATGTGGTCATAGCCCACAGTCCGGGCGCCAATCATTTTCACCCCCATTTTCTTCAGCTCGTCCAGCGCAGGAGCGGAAACTGTCTCTGTGAGCACAGAAACGTAGTCTGCTCCCTTAGCAAGGTGGACGCTGTCGGGGCGAAGGCTCTCCTTTGTGCAGCGAACATCTGCCCCCATTTCCGCGGAGAGCCTTTCAAATACTTCCATTTCGTCATAGGGTCTGCATCCAAATGAGAAAACCTTCATTATTTTTTAACCTTTCATGCATGACTTTTTGTAAGATATGTTATTTTTGCGTGGATTTTATGAGGAAAATAACGAATTTCTAATTAATTTTTTAACTTTTAGAAATGCTATTTACAAAAAAGCTACAAACTTTTATAATTAAGCTATAGGAATAAATGCTGGCCCTTTGCGGGGTCCGGCTATCAGTTTTATTATGAAAGGAACTTTACTATGGGATTTTTGACCGGAAAAACCGTACTTATCACCGGCGCAGGCCGGGCCACCCTTTCCGACGGCAGCTGCGGCTCCATCGGTTACGGCATCGCAACCGCTTACGCCAAGGAAGGCGCAAACATCGTTATTACCGGCCGCAACGTGAAGAAGCTTGAAGCCGCCAAAGAAGAGCTCGAGCGTCTCTACGGCGTTAAGGTGCTTCCCATTCAGGCAGACGTTTCCGCCGAGGCCGACAACGAGGCTGTCGTAAATGCCGCTGTCGAAAAGGCTGTCGCAGAGTTCGG
>JAZSFJ010000057.1:0-3602 GCA_045532145.1 Oscillospiraceae bacterium | reverse complement strand
CAAGAGCCTCTTCATTTTCATAAAGGCGCAGTTCGCCGCTTATATCGCGCCAAAGACCGCTTACAGTGAGCTTGCACTGGCGGCAGGTGCCGTTGCCGCCGCAGGGAGCGTCTATGTGTGCTCCGCTTCCGCGAACAGCTTCAAGGAGACTTATATCATCTCCGGCCATAAGCGTGCGGACACTGTCTCCGGAAATAACGGTGATTTTGTAATTATTCATTCCAATTACCCTTTAATCAAAATACCCCCTGCCTCGGTTTAAGGGCAGGGGGCAGTTTTTATATGAGATTGACTCAGGCGGTGAGAACCTCAGCAGCCTTCTTTGCAGCGGATGCGCCGTCAGCGGTGTAGATGTCAGCACCGATCTGATCGCAGAACTCCTGGGTTACAGGTGCGCCGCCGACAAGGACGGTGACCTTCTCGCGAACGCCGGCTTCCTTGAGAGCAACAATGACCTTCTCCATGACGGGCATGGTGGTGGTCAGAAGAGCGGAGCAGCAGACGAGGTCGCAGTTTTCGTTCTTTGCGGTCTCAGCAAACTTCTCGGGAGCAACATCGACACCCAGGTCGATAACTTCGATGTTCTGGCTTTCGAGCATGAGCTTCACGATGTTCTTGCCGATATCGTGGAGGTCGCCCTCAACGGTGCCGATGATGGCCTTGCCGATGGGCTGGTTGCCTTCTGCAGCCAGGAGGGGCTTGATGAGCTCGGTGCCCTTGTTCATTGCACGGGCAGCGACGAGAACTTCGGGAACGAAAGCTTCGTTGCGGGTGAAGCGGTCACCAACGATGTTCATGCCGTGGAGAAGGCCGTTGTTCAGGATGTCCTGAGCGGTGCAGCCCTGCTCGATAGCCTGGGGAACCAGCTCCTTGATGAGCTTCATTTTGCCGTTCTGTATTGCCTGGGAAATTTCTTCGATAATGGTCATGTCGATATCTCCTTGTTTATTTATTTAGTCTATGCCTATAGGATAGTTAAAAACAGGATAAAAGTATATAACAATTTTGTGATTTTTTGTATTTTTTCTATATGTGATGTTATTTGAGGCCATATTCCTTTTCTGTGTCGATGCGGCGGGAGCGTTTGCGGAATTTGTCCGGGGTTACGCCGCTCAGGCGTTTGAAGACCTTGCAGTAATAGCTCTGGTCGTTGAAGCCCACCATTGAGCATATTTCCGCAATGGAGGCGTTGCTGGAAAGGAGCAGGCTCTTGCTGCGTTCGATGCGGATGCCATTAAGGGCTTCCTTGAAGCTTACGCCCATCTCGTCCTTGAAGATGCGGGAGAAATAGGCGGGGGAGTAGCCTACCAAAGCGGCGGTCTCCTCAAGGCTTATTTTCCGGGCATAGTTATAATTCATGTGCTCTTTCACCTTGTGCATGGCCTCGGTGTGCTTCACGTCCATCATGTCGAATACATGGCGCATAAAGCGGCTGAGAGTGCCGGCCAGCCAGTGGGTAAGCTCCTCCTGAGTGCCCAGAATGCGCATATCCTTCATATACCGGTGGCTGAGTTCAAATATGCGTTGGGGGTTGGCTCCGCCGCTGATGGCTGCCCGGGAGAGGACAACCATAAGTTCGGCCACACGGATATATATCTCCTCCGCGCCGCCGGTGTAGAAGAAAATGTGGCCCAAAAGCTCGTTGAGCAGCCGGGAGGCGGCCACTGAGTCTCCGTGGCTTATGGAGGAATAGAGCTCGTTTTCCTTTTCCATGGGGTAGCGGGCGTCGCTTTCCCCGGCTTTCAGGGCGGAGATATAGCTGCTGATATAGTTTTGCTGCTCGTGCTGGTCTCTCATCATGAAGAGCTCGTGGCTGCTGTCGCTGACATATACGGCGTTGGCAAAAAGCTGGCCGGAGAGATAGTCCAGTCTCTGAGGGCCGGTGGAGGGCAGGTGGGAGAGAATATCTATGGCCTCCGCTGTTTTTTCGGCGCTGAGCTCCATGCGGGAGAATACGTCGCCTGCCAGAAGGTCCTCTGCGTCCATAATAAGGGCGGGGCCGCCTATGAAGGCTCCCGCATAAATGCCGGCAGAGAGGATGGGGGAGGCGAAAAATGCCAGGCCTATGGGGCAGAAATATATGTAGCGTCCGCCAAAACGCTCGCTCTGGCGGGCGGAAAAGTCGTGGAGCTGCTGGCAGGAAAAGCTGCAGCCCAGAGCCTCGCAAAGCCTTGCGCAGACGGCGCAGCGGCTTGTATCCGGCCCTTTTTCGTAAATAAGCTCACCGTCTCTGTCCAGCAGGCTGCAGTTCACGCCGCTTGTGTGGGCAAAAAAGTCAACAGCCTCCCGAGCAACTGCGGTGTCCATGCTTTTGTGTGGGCCTTGATTTTTGCTCTTTGCTTCTCTTAGCTGTGCCATGTCGCGCCTCCTGTGAGCCAAAAACAGAAATAGTGGGGAATTATTCCTAGAAAAAATACTAAAATCATAAATATTTTATATACAAACAGCGCCGCAGTCAATATAATAATGTCATAATAAGAAGTGTTCGGAGGAAAAATCCCGATGTACGAAGAACTCTATGAGCCCATACCGGATGCTGGGGCCTATATTGAACGCATAGGCCTTGCTGGGGTGGAGCTGAAAGCGGACAAAGAGAGCCTTGACCGCATTATTTTTTCCCATCTCACCCACGTGGCCTTTGAAAATATGGATACATGGGGGCGTGGAGTGTGGCCGGAGCTGGGGATAAAGGCACTTTTTGACAAGATAGTCACCCGCCGCCGGGGCGGCTGGTGCTTTGAGCTCAACAGCCTCCTTAATGCCTTTTTGCGGGAACTGGGCTTTGAGACCTATTTGGTGGCCGCTCATGTTATGGCGGGACGAGAGGAACTTAACCCTCCCGCTCACTGCTCCATTATCGTAATTTTGGATGGGGAGAAGTATTTCTGCGATGTGGGATACGGCGGACCGGTGCCCTTTGGTGCGCTGAAGTTCAGCGGGGAGAGCCGCTTTGGCTTCCATATTTGCCGGGAGGGGGCATATACCAAGCTCTATAACGAGGTGGCGGACTATGTGGCCTTGCAGTTCAAGGATGTGCCGGTCTCGCCCGTGGAGCTTATACCAATGAATTTTTACATATCCCAGATTCCCACATCACCCTTCCGCAATGAACTGCGGGTTAATATTCGCTATCCCGATGGCAGCGCAGCTCTGGTGGAGGGCAATTTCAAGCTGCGCCGGGGCGAAGAGGTGATCGACAAACAGGTGGAAGCAGAGGAACTTCCCGCCCTGCTTGAGGAATACTTCCATATCTGCCCGGATAGTGTCACATTCCGTCCCTTTGGGCCAAATAGTAATTGAAATAATAAAACGCCTGAATCCATTGTTTGGATTCAGGCGTTTTCGAGCCTGTCAAAGAACCTGTCGTAGGGCGGGCGCTTGCCGTACGCCAGATTATGCGGGACGATGTGGGCATCGTCAAGTCGGATCGTAGCCATGTCGTTCTGTGGGCCAAGGAGTTGGTTTTCCTAATTGTCTTCCTAAGACCGCTTGGCCTCCGACTTCATTGTTTGGATTCAGGCGTTTTCGAGCCTGTCAAAGAACCTGTCGTAGGGCGGGCGCTTGCCGTACGCCAGATTATGCGGGACGATGTGGGCATCGTC
>JAZSFJ010000046.1:0-11933 GCA_045532145.1 Oscillospiraceae bacterium | reverse complement strand
TCCTCGCTTTGGAGTGCTTTGCAGTTTTGAATAGAAGATTTTTTCCCGCAGCAATCCCCGATGTCCGCTGGAATACTTGATGTATTTCAAGGACAGCGGGGGAAGTTGTGGGGAAAAAGATTCATTCAAAACCGATTAAATCCCTATGGAGTGCCGCCCAAGGGTGAGACGATTTTTTATTTCCATTGCTTGAAGCTTTTGGATACTATTCCAAACTGAAGGAGTATCTTCCCAATTACTTGATTTATCTGATCATCCATTGTCTCGGCGCCGGAGTAGAAAGTCAGCATGGGCGGAACTATGCTGCAACCAAGCTGGCTTGCTTCGTACATATTTCTCAGGTGCACTTTCCCAAAAGGCATTTCTCTGGGACACAATACCAGCTTCCTGCCCTCCTTGAGACAAACATCAGCAGCGCGTAGGAGTAAATTATCCGTGTATCCGCTGACGATGCCGGCAAGAGTTTTCATACTGCAGGGTAAAACAATCATGCCATCGGTCACAAAGCTTCCGCTTGATATACTTGCAGCCATATCATAAGGGTCATGATTAACATCTGCAAGCTCATAGAGAGAAGAAATATCTTCACAACTCTCAAGGGCCCATGTGCTGGCAGCAGAGTCGCTGATAACCAGATGTATCTCAGCATCCGTTTCAGCCCTAATAGTCTCTATAAGTTTTTTGCTCATTATGACGCCGCTGGCGCCTGAAACACCAACTATTATCCTCATTCTTCCTCCGAGCCTTTAAGCTTTCTTAAAAGAAGTGCGCAGCACTCCACAGCGTTGTTCCAAAGACACTTGATATCCTCGTAAGCTGCATCATCCACATGAAGTCCCGCAGACACTGTAACGGTACATTTCATTCCCCGGGAAATTGCCTTTGCAAAATGGGACGCGACAGCATCATCCCTGTGGGTATGAACGGTAATCGTGCTTACAGTTGCTGAGTCTCTGATAGGCTCATATATACCAAGGGACACCGCGCCAATATGAGGCTGGCTTCCCCCGCCTACACAAACAGAAACATCATCTCCCACGAAAATCGCAGTGGCTTCAACGCGGTAGAGCCCCTCACCTGCTCCTACACTTATCATATCAGAGAACATCGGCCCACTTATCCATATCGATGTCCATGAACTTGCATCTCTTGAAGCGATGCTTCAGTTCAAAGGGCACAGTGCAGTCGAAAATGGCCTTGCAGGCACAGCCGTGATGGCGGCAGGAAGGATCATAATCGGGATCGCTTGAGGGCTCCAGGGGATGCAGACGCACTCCCGGAATAGGAATCATATCCACATCAGCCTGGAAACGGGTGGTCATAGCCCAGATAACATCATTAACGTCGAAAAGATCAACATCTTCATCGACAAGGAAAACGTGTTTCAGCTCACGGAAGGCCGCAAAGGCTATTAGACCGGCCTGACGCTGCTTGCCCTCGTCGATGGGAGCCACCTTCTTAACCTGAATAACAGCTCCATATTTACCGCCGCCAAAAGGTGCGCAGTAAACATTCTGGACAAAATCATTAAGGGCGCGTTTTTCCATAAGGAGAATGCTGGCTTCGGTAGGAAGTCCTGCCATGCTGACATGCTCCTCGGAGGGGCCGATAACTGTCTGCATGATTGGATTATGCCGGGTAGTGACAGCCTTGACCTTGAGAACGGGGACCTTGGGAAGAGCTGCGCCGATATATCCGGGAAACTCAGGCATGGCAAAACCGGTGTTGGTATTAATGTCCTCGCGGATATACTCGCCGGGCATCAGCTCGCACTCGAGAACATATTCGGAGTTTGCAATACAAAGCTCGTCTATAGTCAAACATTTGGTGAGTTCTACAGGCTCGCCCCGAAGACCGCCAGCGCAGTCCAGCTCATTATAACCAAGAGGCGTGGTAGGAGACTCAAAACAGGAAGCAATGCATATAGCAGGGTCAACGCCTATGGAAATGGAGATGGGCATAGGCTTGCCCAGTTTTTCATACTTCTCGCGGAATATATCCAGATGGCGTCCGCCGGGAACGAAATACATGGATATTATATCCTTGCCCTGAAGGCAGAGACGGTGGATGGTAATATCCTTCTCCCCTGTTTCGGGATCTGTGGCATAGCAAAGACCCATGGTTATGTAGGGACCCGCGTCCTCCTCGGTGTTGGTGGGAGCGGGAACAAGCTTACGCACGTCGAAATCAGGGTCACTGGCGAGAAACACTTCCTGCTGGCAGAGGGCCTGCTCATTGGGTATTTCAACAGGAGGAATGGGATTTGAAACAGCTTCCATAAGCTTAAAGCCCAGTCTTTCGGGCTTCTCACCAAGGATATAGCCCACTCTCTTGCGGCTTGCCAGAATTCCGGTGCAGACTCTTGCCGCTGGGTGGCCCTTAACATTGTTGAACACCATAGCAGGACCATCCTGCATTGTGGGACGCATGACCGTTCCGCCTGCGCCAACATGACGGTAAACGCCGGATATTTCGGCATGAGGATCGGCCTCAATATCGGTTTCGATAAGCTGGCCGGGAATTTCCCGCAGCATATCTATGCAGGAACGCAGATCAGTGCATTTTTTCATATCCAAACCTCCTGTATTGTTTTTTCTTCATTTTACAATTTCAATATGCAAAAATCAAGAAGTTTGAAACATGTTCATATTTTAACAAGAGAAAGCAGTTCCCTTACCTTTTCCGGTTCTACAATTTTATATCTGTCATCGGGCTCACCCACTATGGAGCCAAAATATACATCTGGATTTCCGTGGCAGGATGTGTCGATATGCTCGATTCCGGCTGTAGCATGGGCTTGAGTGCAGCCGGTTTTTTCAATAAGCTCCACAATGTTATGTGCCCTGACGCCTCCGCCCGGGAGTATCTCGATGCGCCCGGCTGCATAATCCACCATTTCTTTTATGGTCTCAGCGCCAAGAACAACATTGTGTGCCTGACCGCTAGTCAAAATGCGGTCAAAACCAAGCTCTACAAGCTCATCCATAGCCTGGCGCCAATCAGGAACGACGTCAAAAGCTCTGTGAAAAACCTTTTCGCGGTCTCCAGCCGTCTCTACAAGCTGTCGGTTTCTTTCCACATCAACTCGTCCATCGGGCAGAAGCACGCCAAAAACGAGCCCCTCCACTCCTTCTTCTGCGAAAGCATGTACATCTTCAAGCATGCATTCAAACTCGCGTTCAGTATAGCAAAAGCCTCCGTCACGGGGACGCACCATGACGATCATGGGTATTCCGACCTTTTTCGCTTCACGAACCAGTCCTATACTGGGAGTAAGTCCGCCTAGAAACAGCGCCGAATTGAGCTCAACTCTATCAGCTCCAGCCTCAGCGGCGGCGAAAACGTCGTCAGCACTGCCGCAGCAAATCTCAAGCTTAAATCCCATATCCCGCACCTCAATCATAAATCTCGGTCTCAATAACGCACTCGTTCTTTATGCGTCCAACCATATACTGCATCGCGTCAATAACACGGGGGCGAATATCGCCTCCGATGAGTACATACATAATATCCTCGCCTGCTTCAAGGCGACCGGAATTAAGCCAGGCGCGGACATAATAGATGCCCTCGATTTTTTTCGTTGCCTCAATTATTTCTCCAAGCATGACCTCGTCATAGGAAAAAAGCATAGCTTTGACCTGGCGCTCAGTCGCAGCTCCTTCTCTCACCTTGGCTTTGGGGCTTACTCTTACAGTTCCGTTGTGGGTAAGATACATGCCGCAGTCGGCAGCTCTTTTGTCAGCCTTGGCCTCTTTGAGCCACTGGTCAATAGAAGGCTTGGAGCTCATTTTCTTTCCTCCCCGCAGTTGGCGCTGCCGGCGCTGAGAAGCATTTCTACGCCGTGTCGAACACTGCCAAGCACAGCTTCAATATTTTCCACGGCAGCCTTTTTGCTGCCGGGCAGATTGATAATAAGAGTAAGGCCTCTTATGCCTGCCTCGCTTCTGCTGAGGCAGCCATGGGGAGTTATCTTCATGCTCTCCGCACGCATTGCCTCGGGTATGCCGGGAGTACGACGCTCTATTACTGCAAGAGTCGCCTCAGGAGTAATATCCCGGGGTGAAAAGCCCGTACCTCCGGTACTGAGAAGAAGATTAACTCCCATATTGTCAGCACAGTCAATAAAGCATTCTTTTATCATATCAAAGTCATCAGGGATAATACGGGTGTGAATAACATCCCATCCTTTATTGATGAGAATTTCGCATATTGCAGGGCCGCTGGTGTCTACTCTCTCCCCCGCTGCCCCCTTGTCGCTGATGGTTATAACCGCCGCAGTATAGGACATATTCAATCTTCCTTTCTCCTGAAATCTCCGTGGACGCCGCCGGTCTTGCTGATGAGCCGGATGTCGCTTATAACTATATCCTTCTGAACAGCCTTGCACATATCGTATACGGTAAGTGCCGCGGCGGAAACAGCAGTGAGGGCTTCCATCTCAACGCCGGTGCGTCCATCGCAGCTGACAGTGGCTTCAATTTCAACAGAAAAACGCTCCTCATTAAGCATAAGCTTCATATCAATGCCGTCAATGGCAACGGGGTGACACATGGGAATAAGCTCCGGAGTTCTCTTTGCCCCCATTATTCCGGCAATTTGTGCCACGGTGAGAACATCTCCCTTTTTCATTCCACCACTTTTTATAAGCTGAAAAGTGTCCGAGCTCACAAGAACACGGGCACCTGCAACAGCTGTGCGTCGGTTTTCGGGCTTATCACCAACGTCAACCATCTTTGCCCGGCCTTCTTCATTGAAATGGGTAAAATCATTCATGTTTTTCATAATATAACCTTTAAGTCCTTCTATATCATCAAGCGCAAAGCAGGGTACATTGCACTCAACATCTTCAATATCTGTCACAAGGGCGGCAAAACGCTCGATGGGCTCAGCAAATCCCTTGCCGGTGGCCCTTCTAGCAATGCCGATTTTGGGGATATTTTCGTTTTTGTATCCCTCTACCAGAATAAGATCAACATTATGGATTAGCTCTATCAGTTCAACCAGGCTTAATGCCCGGCTTTCAATAAAGGCTGTTTTCGTTTTGGAGGAAATAAGGCTGATGTCCGCCCCGGCTTTGGTAAAGCGCCAGGAATCCTTTCCCTCTTTGTCTATATCGAAGTCATGTCCATCGTGCTTAATAACTGCCACACGAATCCCATCGCCTTTAAGAGAGGCTACCAGCTTCTCTATGATAGTTGTCTTGCCAGTGCCGGAATATGCGGAAAAAGCAAATACAGGAATTCTGCCCACAGTCTCATCCCCCTATTTGATTCATGTTCCTTCCAGCTCCACTTCGCTCATATGCGGAAAGAGGGGCATGGCAGGCAGGCTTTGAGAGTATGGCTTTTTTTAGTGTTTCAAGCATCCCATCCCTGTCAAGGCCCTTTATGGAAAACTCGTCGGAAGAATGGAGACAGGGCTTAACCTTGCCATCGGCTGTGATACGTATACGATCACAGCTTCCGCAGAAATGATTGCTGACAGGACTTATGAGGCCAATATTGCCTTTCGCTCCGGGAAGCCGATAAAGCTTTGCTACACCGGGCTGATGCCCGGCATATGTGAGCATCGGCAACTTCTCCAAGACCCTGTCGCCGCTTATGTAGGCTCTTTCCCCAAATTCACCTCCATCATACATGGGCATAAGCTCAATAAAGCGAAGGTCAATAGGATACTTCAGCGTCAGACCGGCAAGAGCCTCTATCTCATCATCATTGAAGCCGCCTATAAGGACGCTGTTCACCTTTACCTTTTCAAAGCCCGCATCGACAGCGCTTTCAATACCCTTTATAGCTTCATCCAGTCGCCCACGGCGGGTAATATATGCATATTTATCTTCATTCAGAGTATCAAGACTTATATTTACCCGTTTCACACCTGCATCACGAAGCTCAGCTGCCATGACAGGGAGCATAGTTCCGTTTGTTGTAATACAGACTTCTTCTATCCCTTTAACCGATGCAGCCCTGCGGCAAATGGCCAAAATATTTCTCTTAATAAGAGGTTCTCCGCCGGTTATACGAAGCTTTGTTACGCCAAGCTCTGCAGCAGCTTCGATGGCCATTATCATCTCATCCTCTGTTAGCATATCAATATGGCTCTTCTTGCAAACGCCCTCTTCGGGCATACAGTAGCGGCAGCGAAGATTGCATAGCTCCGTTACAGAAAGCCGAAGATATTTTATATTTCTTCCATAGTTATCAAGCATAATACATACCCCAGCATAAATCCTTATTAATTAAGGATAACATTTTCGCAGTCAAACATCAATGATATATTTTCATTTGGATTGACGGCACAAATTCTATAAGATAAAATATCAGCATAATGTGTTCATTTGTATCTCTACTTATAAGGAGGCAACAAAATGAGAAAAGCCGCTATCGTCGGTGCAGGTCTCGGCGGTCTGACCATAGGCGCACTGCTGGCTCGCGACGGTTGGAAGGTCACAATTTATGACAAGAACTCCAAGGTTGGTGGCGTCTGTGCTCTGGCAGAGAAAAACGGCTATAAATGGGAGCAGGGTCCATTGATACTTGGAGATATGCTCCCGGAAGAAAGCATTTATGAATTTCTTTCTTCCCTGGGTATCCGTCTGCCTACCGTCCGCGCCGACAGGGGTATCGAAATGCCCGACTATTCCCTTTGGCGTCCCGATGAATACGAGGGGCCCTACTGGCGGAGAGAGTATTTGAAAAAACTGTTTCCTGAGGACGCGGAAGGACTTGACGAATACTACCGTCTCTACGACAACATGATGGAGATACGCTATCTCTCCGATAAGCTGGCCAAAAGCGATAACTATATTCGCAAGCTCCGCATACTGGCCAGATTTTTTAAGGTGAGAAAATATATGAAGATGACCGCTCAGGAACTTGTGGAGCATCTGTTCAAAAACGAAAAGCTCCACGGTGTTTTCACCGGCATCTTCTGCGATTTCTGCGCCTCCCCCACAGAGGTGCAGGGACTCGGCCTTGTTTTTGCAAACTTAGAGACTGCGTTCGACAAGCGAATTCCCCTCGATAAGAAAGGCAAGAAATATAATCCCGGCTTTGTTAATATAATAGGCGGCGTGCAAAAACTGCCCGAGGCTTTGGCTGATTATATTACTACTCACGGCGGCGAAATCAGGCTCAACACCATTGTTGACAAGGTGCTTATCGAAGATAACTCTGTACAAGGTGTCAGACTCAATGACGGCAGTGTAGATTACGCCCAGGTTGTGGTAGGCTCCGGCGGCGGTAAAGACTTTTTCTTCAATACCGTTGGGCGAGATAAGCTAAATAAGCCCTATCTTGACATTCTGGATTCTTATCGTCCCATGGAAGCCGTTTTTATGGTGCATCTGGGTGTTGATTTCGACCCAATGCAGTACATGAAAAGTGCCCTTTGTTATTATTATAAGAACTATGACATCCCGGCAGCCGTTAAAAAAATGCGTCAGGGCATCTATCATGAAGGGGAGGACGGCTTCCTCATATATGTTCCAAGTGTGCATGCTCCTGATTTTGCTCCCGAGGGCAAACACTGCGTAACCATTTATACAGTTGCTCCTGATACCCTGGCCCAGGGGGACTGGGAGAGCAAAAAAGAGTATTACTCAGACCGTCTTATAGAGCTTGCCGAGGAACACCTCCCCGGCCTTAGAGAACACATCTGTGAAAAGCTCATAATGACAGCAGTGGATTACCGTGAAATGACCCATATGAGCAAATGCTCCTTCGGCGGTGTTGTACCTGTTTGGAATCAACAAAATCCGGGCTATACCACTTCAGTAAAGGGTCTGTATTTCGTAGGTCAGCAAAGCGAGAGTGCCGGAGGCGTTGGAAATGTTATTAACGGCGCAAAGAGCGCATATTCCCGCATGATGGAAACCTAATTACAAAGAGACAGGTGATTATCACCTGTCTCTTTAATCATTATTTACCGCTAATGGTTACTCCGTCAAAGGCTATCCAGGGAAGACTGGTGCCACCGTCGGGCTCCTTTTCAACAGAGATATCACGAATGTTATTGAAAATATCCGCAAGATTGCCGTTTATCATAACTTCACTGACAGCATCTCCGATTTTTCCGTTTTCAATGAGGAAGCTGTTTTTTGCAACCATTGAAAAATCACCGGAGGAAGAAGGATTACCGCCGGAGATTCGTCCAACAAGGAGACCCTTTTCTATGCCGGAAATTATGTCTTCAAGTGCGCTTTTTCCTGCAGGAACAATGATATTATTGATAGAATAGTTTCCGGAACGGGCATAGCCGGTTTTGTTGGAGAAATACTTGTTCATTATAAAGGAGCAAAGCTTGCCATCCCTGATAATATCAAAGTCCTGGCAGACATAGCCGTCGCCGGTCCAGCGCTCGCCGCCAACTATCTCAGAGCTGCAGGGAGCAAGACTGATGGTAAGCCTCTCATCTGCTACCTTTTCGCCCAGCTTGTCCTTCCAGAGGCTGGTGCCTGCATTGACAGTGGCGCCGTCTGCGAAATTATTAAGAGCATAATAAAGAATATTGCCGAGGCAGCCGGGAGGTGTAAGAATAGTACCCTCAAACTTTCCGGACACTGCAACGGTGTTTATCTGCTTTTCAACGTCCCCGAGATCGCGGCGCAGGGATGCCTGCTCAATAAAGGGCTTGGAGAGATCATCAGTCTCAAAGCCGCAGCCGAAGAAGGATGAGCCCTTGCCATTTTCATG
Source organism: Oscillospiraceae bacterium (assembly GCA_045532145.1). GTDB lineage: Bacteria > Bacillota > Clostridia > Oscillospirales > Oscillospiraceae > SIG459. The sequence goes on along the minus strand of JAZSFJ010000046.1, from coordinate 3,240 downwards.
AGCGGAGAACATTATCATAAGACTATAGGCACCGCGAAGTCTTTCAAAGCAGCTGCCATTTGTATTGGCGTAAACCTTGCGAACAGATTTATGAGCAGTGATAAGCTGTTCAATGACGATTTTGGGGAAATCTGTTTTTATGGTATCCACAAGTTCACAGCAGCGGGAGAAGAAAAGTTCCATATCAGGCTCAATGGCGCCGTCAGCAAAGCTAAGCTCACCGGCCTCGGGGCCAAATTCCCAGTTTTCATCGGCTTCAGAGGCCTCAGCAGCAGCAATGCAGCTGTCAGCAGCAGTGGAAATAGACTCATCGTCAAAATGGTTTATTGCTGCGCTGCCCTTTTTTCCGCTTTTGAGAGCGGTGAGGCTTAGGGCATTATCAAACATGGTACGGAAAAGAGAGAATTCTCCCCCGTCCACATTAAATTCTCTCGTTTCAACATAGCTTGCAGAAACAGCGGCGCTTTCAGCACCGCGGGCTTTCAGTGCTTCAATAGCGGAGAATGCTACAGTTTTAAGTTCTTTCATTTCAGCGTCCTCCTATCATTACCTTGCATCTGAGAGCAGGGCCGCCCATTCCCACAGCCATGGGCTGCTTCTTGCCGCAGGTGCCGCTGCTGGTCCAGTTTATTGTGTCGGAGACCATGTCCACAGTCTTGAGCATATCAAAGGCAAGACCGGTGATAGTGGTGTCAAGAATAGGACGTCCAAGCTTGCCGCTTTTAATCTCATATCCGGAGCATATGCCGAACATGAATTCTCCGGTGGTATCTGCCTGTCCGTTATTATAATCGAGGAGGTAATAGCCGTCATCTACAGAAGCAATAATATCCTCCAGCTTGTCCTTTCCGGGGTGGATAAGGGTGTTTCTCATACGAATAAGGGGTTCGTCGGAGAAGAGCCATGCTCGGGCGTTGCCACAGGGCTCTACACCAAAGCGCTGAGCAGTCTCGCGGCTGTTCATATAGCCAACAAGAATACCGTCCTTGATGATTTCAGCATCCTTAGCAGGAGTACCCTCATCGTCAACGTATACAGGCTGGGGAGTCTGTCGGCCAAACGCGGTGTTGGCAAAGTCCGTGAGGTTAACAAGCTCAGAGGCAACCTGCTTACCCAGCATAGGCCCTGCTACACTGCCGCCTACTACAAGGTCAGCCTCTACAGTGTGTCCTACAGCCTCGTGGGCCAGTATGCCAGCCATGGAGGAGCCCATAACAACAGTCTTGACTCCCGCCTCGGGATATACACCGCTGCGCTTATGCATCAGGCGTTCATATATCTCGTCCACAGCGGCGTATAATCCATCCATGTCATTGGCAATTTCAAGCATGGAGCCGTAACCACCAAAGGAACCATGAAGATCAACCGGATTCCCGCTATCACCCATGGCGGTGAGCTTGAATTTTACGTGGCTGCGGGTAATATTTGCGTGAGTATCAAAACCGTCGGAACATACCAGAAGCTTCTCTACTCCGTTGCTGCTTGCAGCAAGCATGCGACTGAGAAGGCCCGGACAACACTTTTCAATATGCTCGTCCAACATTCGCAGTATCTCAACATAGGTTTTCTGCTCAGGATCAGGCATATTTACATCCATAAAACACTTTCCAGAGGAAATGGCCGGAAACATCTCTCGCTGCTTGCGGATGTGCATATCGAAGAAATCGGCGTTGTCGGCAGAGGCTTTCAAAACTTTTTTTACTGCCTCGTCGCTTATCTCTGCCATAGATGCAAAACCGTAAACACCGTTTTTATAGCTGCGGGCAGATACGCCGGATATATCCTCCCTCTGGTTTGTGACTATATTGCCGGACATAAGAACAACAGCCCTGTTTCGGTTCATCTGAGCTCTAAGCTCGGTATGAACACCATCAGGCATGGATGACTTATATCCGGAAAGAATATCTTTAATCATTTTCTACCTCCATGTGTAGTATCTGTTCCGGACTATAATACACCAATTTAACCCTTTAATCAAGCAAAGACGCATAATATTTTGTCTTTGCCTTTATAAATTGAAACGGATATGATATAATCATCAAAAACACAAGGAGGCAAAATAATGGCTTCACTTAAACTTTTCGGCAACTACAATGGAAAGCCTGTTTATCTTATAAAACTCACCAATGGCAAAATTGAAGCCGAGTTCCTCAGCTTCGGAGCAAGCCTGAGAGCTCTCCGTATTCCTGATAAAAACGGCGTAATGACAGATGTTTGTCTTGGCTATGAGAGTGTGGAGGAATATGCTTCCAATGATGGTTATCTTGGGGCAACTGTAGGACGCCACGCAAACCGCATAGGTAAAAGCCGCTTCAATATTGACGGAAAAGAATATATTCTCAGCGCCAACGAAGGAGTGAACCAGCTCCATGGCGGTATTGAAGGATTCAGCCACAAGTGCTGGGCCTTCAGCTGCACGGAAAACGCCGTCACTTTTTCCATTGAATCTCCAGATGGTGAGGAGGGCTATCCCGGAAACCTTAAGGCCACAGTCACATTCTCAATAAAAGGGAGCGCTTTGCGAATTGATTATTGCGCAGTGTCCGACAAGGATACCGTTGTCAATCTTACAAACCACGCCTATTTTAATCTTTCCGGTCAGCACAGCGGCTGCATAGGCTCTCATACGCTCACCCTGGGAGCCGAGAACTTCACTCCCTGCGGAGAAGGAAACATACCCACAGGAGAGATACGCTCCGTTGAAGGATGTCCTCTTGATTTCCGCACCGAAAATGCTCTCGATATATGTCTTGACGCATTATCCGGCTCGGCAACCGAAGGTATAGACCATAATTTTGTTATCAGCTCCTCCCCTGCCGCCACTCTTTATTCTCCTGTCAGCGGCATAGAAATGTGCTGCAGTACTTCTCTTGAGGGCGTGCAGGTTTATACCGCAGGTTTTCTTACTACGAGAAAGGGCAAGGAAGGCGCTATATATGGAAAGCACCACGGAATCTGTCTGGAGACACAGCATTTCCCCGATGCAGTTAATAAGCCCAGTTTCCCCTCCCCTGTCTTAAAAGCCGGAGAGGAATACAGAGAATGGACCGAGTATTCATTCAAAATCAGATAAATAAAAAAGTCACCGATTCAGAATCGGTGCACTTGTCAAGTAAAAGTAGACACTAAAAGAGCATAACTACACGAAGCCCAGTTCGGTCTTGTACTGAACTGGGCTTTTGTAGCCCAAAGCGGCAGCTGGCCGGTAGTTATTGAAGAAATAGACATACTGATTCAGTA
>JAZSFJ010000038.1:0-12465 GCA_045532145.1 Oscillospiraceae bacterium | reverse complement strand
CCTAAGACCGCTTGGCCTCCGACTTCGATGTCCTCGGGAGAGGTCTCCAGACGGACCAGAACGACCTTTTCACCGCGCTGCGCCCATTCCTTGGCGTCCTCAGCGGAGAACACGCACTTACCGGTAGCAGCACCGGGAGATGCGCCCAGAGCCTTACCGATGACCTTGCTGTTCTTCAGAGCGACAGCGTCGAACTGGGGATGCAGCAGGGTGTCCAGGGTGCGGGGCTCGATCATGGCGACGGCCTTCTTCTCATCGATCATGCCTTCGTCCACGAGGTCGCAGGCGATCTTGAGAGCGGCAGCGGGAGTGCGCTTGCCGTTGCGGGTCTGGAGCATATAGAGCTTGCCGTTTTCAACGGTGAACTCCATGTCCTGCATATCGTGATAGTGGTTCTCGAGAATCTGGCAAACGTTCTCGAACTGAGCAAATGCCTCGGGGAACTTCTCTGCCATCTGGCTGATGGGCATGGGAGTGCGGACGCCGGCAACGACGTCTTCGCCCTGGGCGTTGGTCAGGAACTCACCGAAGAGCTTGCGCTCGCCGGTAGCGGGGTTGCGGGTGAAAGCAACGCCGGTGCCGCAGTCATCACCCATGTTGCCGAAGGCCATGGACTGAACGTTGACGGCAGTACCCCAGGAGTAGGGGATGTCGTTATCGCGGCGGTAAACGTTTGCACGGGGGTTATCCCAGCTGCGGAAAACAGCCTTGACAGCGCCCATGAGCTGCTCCTTGGGATCGGTGGGGAACTCAGCGCCGATCTTGGCCTTGTACTCGGCCTTGAACTGGCCTGCCAGCTCCTTGAGGTCTTCGGCGGTCAGGTCAACGTCCTGAGTAACGCCCTTGGCTTCCTTCATCTCGTCGATGAGCTCTTCGAAGTACTTCTTGCCGACTTCCATAACAACGTCGGAGTACATCTGGATGAAACGGCGGTAGCAGTCCCAGGCCCAACGGGGGTTGCCGCTCTTGGCGGAGAGAACTTCAACAACTTCCTCATTGTGGCCGAGGTTGGGGATGGTGTCCATCATGCCGGGCATGGATGCGCGGGCACCGCTTCGGACGGAAACGAGAAGGGGATTTTCCTTGTCGCCGAACTTCTTGCCGGTGATGGCTTCCATCTTCTCGATGTATTCCATGATTTCTGCGAAGATCTCGTCGTTGATCTTCTGGCCGTCCTCATAGTACTGAGTGCAGGCCTCGGTGGTGATGGTGAAACCCTGGGGAACGGGCAGACCGATGTTGGTCATCTCGGCCAGGTTGGCGCCCTTGCCGCCAAGGAGCTCACGCATGCTTGCGTTACCTTCGGTAAACAGGTAGCAATACTTTTTGCTCATGATTTCAATCCTTTCTATGTGTAAACATATGTTTTTTGCAACATTACAGGCCCATTTTGAGCCAAATGGATTATACCACAAAATTTTATAATTTCAACAAAATAGTCCAAACGTTACATACGTTTGGACTATTGTATAAATTATGCATTAAATATTTGGCTGTTTTGCCGAAATGCACAAAATCTTAAACCTGTTTAAACCCTGATAATTAGGTTTGAGGTGCATCTGATGAAAGGGTTCCGGTTATCAAAAGAATTCTGGAATTAAGCTGAAATATCAAAGAAAAAAATACGCTAATATTTTTGTACATTATGCCTACTGTTAATGATTTGCAAAATGCTTTATACTTATATTGTATTGCTTCTTGCAAAAATAACACTTCCAAGGAGTGGCTATTATGAAAACAATGAGAAACAGAATCGTTTGCTGTCTGGCTGTAATTTGCATGCTTGTCAGCATGCTGCCTGTTGTGGCATCCGCCGATAATTCGCTTTTCGCATCTGAATCCTCTCTGAGCGCGAAGCGAGATATTGTCGGAGAGGCAGTTTTTACTGAGGTAGGGCCCTTCAGCGATGGCTATGCTCCGGTTTGCGACCAAAACGGCCTGTGGGGCTATGTGAATGAAGCCGGCGAGATGGTCGTGGAGTGCAAATACGACTGGGCTAATTATTGCTCCGAGGGTCTGGCTCTTGTCGGAATGTATGAAAGTGTGTATTCCCCTGAACTCGAAGAATACTTTGAGGGAACGCAGCTGTATCTTCTTGACATGAAGGGCGGAGAGATAAAGCTGGATTTGTCAGAACGTCCCTGTCTGGTAATGCTTGATGGGTTCGATTTCTATTACCAGTATAATAACGGTGTTGCAAATGCCTATGGCATTCCCTTCACCGCAGAAGGCAAGCCTATCAGGGCGGAGGATCTGTCTGCTCTGGAAATCGACGACCACTGTTACGACTTCGTAGTGCAGACCGGTCCCAGCGTAAACGGACTCATACCTATGTCTACCAATGGTATGGGCCAGATGCCTGCCTATCAGACCTTTATAATGGACACAGAGGGTAAAATAGTCAAAACCTTTGCCCCCACCGACGAGCTGGGACGTGACGGTGTCAGCAAAATATGGCCCACGGAAAACGGCTTGTATATTATCCAGAGCTCCAGAGGCTCCAATGAAAATCTCTTTGTAAATATTTACACCTACGGCATCATGGACGCAAGCGGAGCCTGGGTGGTGGAAGACGGTGCCTTTGCCGATTTCAAGTATATGAGCAACGGAGAATTTTTCCTCGGCGGCCTGCTAGTGGTTATGGACGAAAACGGAAAGTACGGCGCCATTAATGAAAAGGGCGAACAGGTGATAGACTTCCGTTATGACGCTATGAGCCCCTTCAGTGGAGGATATGCTCCTGTCGTGCTGGATGGCAGAGCATTCTATGTGGATACTGCCGGCAAGGAATATCATGTGGCGGCTGCGGGCGGAGAAGCAGCGGTGCTGACCCAATGCGGTATGTTTGAGGACGGAATTGCTTCTGTGTGCGACGGCGAAGGCAAGAGCTACCTTATCTCAGACCAGATGAGCAACGGAATGTTTATTCCCGTGAAAGACTCTGAGGGCATGAATGTTATCGGAGCCGATTTCTATGAAGCTGACGGACTTTACGGCGTGTGCATGAACAGCCTTGTGGAAGAGGAAACCAATGATCCCGAAGCACAGGTGGGCGACAGCTTTATCTATGTCAACGGTGTGAGACTTGAACTGAGCAAGCCCATTTTGGATATCTATGAGATCACCTGCGGGGATTATGTTCTCCTTCCCGAGGAGGAGCAGGACGAGTGGGGCAATCTTCGTGAGCTTGTTGAGACCAGGAACTCCGTTTATGTGCTTGAAAAGGGGACTCAGATCAGCTTCCCCTTCGGCTATACCTGGGGTGCAAGCAGAAGCTATATGTATTATGAGGAAGACGGTTTCTACGCTGAACTGTCCGCAAGCGGAGGATATACCCCCGATTACTGGTATGAAGAAGTGGTGCTGCCCGTCGTATGGACTCTGGACAAGGTGAACGAGGGCTATGTCTGGCAGTTCGATTTAACTGAGCTCTGCATGGATGCAGATGGCGAGTATATTTACGATGATGGCGTTCTCCGCACAAATCATGTGGGCAGAGTTTTCTATGACATTCGTGAGACAGAAGAAAAAGAGCCTGAGCATACCCATAAGTACGAAAGCCTTGTGACTGAGCCCACCTGCGTGGACGAGGGATATACCACACATACCTGCACCTGCGGTGATAGCTACACCGACAGCCCCGTCGCTGCCACCGGCCACAAGTGGGACGAGGGCAAGGTGACCAAGGAAGCCACGGAGGAAGCCGAGGGCGAGAAAACCTTTACCTGTACCGCTTGCGGTGAGACTAAGACCGAGAAGATAGCTAAGCTGAGCCATACTCATAAATATGAAAGCCTTGTAACTGCTCCCACCTGCACTGAGGAGGGCTACACCACCCACACTTGCCCCTGCGGCGACAGCTACGTTGACAGTAAGCTGGCTGCCCTTGACCATAAGTGGGACCAGGGCAAGGTCGTCAAGGAACCCGAAATCTGGACAGATGGTCTGAAGGTTTATACCTGCACCGTTTGCGGTGATGAACGGGAAGAGCCTATAGATAAGCTTGCCGGACATGATCCCACTCCCACTCCTGACCCTGACCCCATTGAAAATCCCTTTGCCGATGTTTCCGAAAAGGACTATTTCTTTGAGCCTGTCATGTGGGCAGTTCAGAACAGCGTTACCAGCGGTCTTTCTGCAAACAGCTTCGGCCCTGCTGCCGGCTGCACCCGTGCTCAGGTGGTAACCTTCCTGTGGCGTGCCGCCGGGGAGCCTGCTCCCAAGAGCAGCGAGAACCCCTTCAAGGATGTTGCCGAGGGACAGTATTATTACGATGCGGTTCTTTGGGCAGTGGAAAACGGCATTACCACCGGCCTGAGCGCAGACAGCTTTGGCCCCAACGCCAATTGCAACCGCGGCCAGATTGTCACCTTCCTCTGGAGAGCAAAAGGCGAGCCTGCACCGGGAAGCAGCGCAAATCCCTTTGCAGATGTAGCTGAGAGTCAGTATTATTACGACGCAGTCCTCTGGGCTGTTGAAAAGGGAATCACCACCGGCATGAGCGCAAACAGCTTCGCTCCCAATGCCACCTGCACCAGAGGGCAGATCGTGACCTTCCTTTACAGGGGTTATAATTAAGTGACGATGCGCAAAATAAAATAATAAAAAAGTGCCATCCAATTCGGATGGCACTTTTTTCAGCCTGTCAAGGAACTCGTCATTGCAATCGTAGGGCGGGGGCTTGACGTACACCTGATTATACGGGACGATGTGGGCATCGTCCCCTACGAGGTCGGCGAAAAACCGTAGGGCGGGGGCTTGCTCCCGCCGCTATCCCGCGTCCGTCCAATATTCCTTATTTGCCCACGCAAAACCGCTCGAATATGCGGCTTGTGATGTCCTCACGGACGGTTTTGCCGGAAAGCTCGCCCAGAGCGGCCATGGCTTCCTCTGCTTCTACCAGCACGGCATCGGGTGTAAGACCGAAGTCCATTGCGGCTTTGGCTGCCCGGACGGACTCAAGAGCCCGGCCCACGGCGTCGGCGTGGCGGGAATTGGTGAGTATTTCACCGGGAGCGGCACTGCCCTCGGGATAAAGATTCTCCACAGCGTCAGTGAGCAGACTGAGACCCTCGCCGGTTTTGGAACTGAGGGAGATGAGCTCATCGCAGCGAAGACCCTTCATGGAAATGACAGCTCCCTGCATGGGGAGAATATCTGCCTTTGTGAGAACCACTATAATATGCTTTATGTGCTGCACGGAGCGAAGGGCCTCAAAGTCCTCTTCCTCCTGGGCTGTGGGGTCTATAAGCACCAGGGCAAGCTCCGCCTCACCGGCAGCGGCAAGAGCCCTGTCCACACCTATGCGCTCCACGGCATCCTCGGTCTTGCGAAGTCCCGCGGTGTCAGTGAGACGCAGCAGCACTCTGCCCAGCTTCACCTTTTCGGTGATGGTGTCCCGGGTGGTGCCGGGAATGTCGGTAACAATGGCCCGCTCGTAGCCCAGAAGGGCGTTGAGAAGGCTGCTTTTTCCCGCGTTGGGCTTGCCCAGTATAACGGCGGGCACGCCTTCGCGCATTACCCGGCCACGGTCAAAGCTCGTAAGAAGGGAGGAGAGGGTGTTTTCTGCTTCGGAGAGAGTGGAGCTGTAGGACTCAAGCTGAAAATCTTCAATATCCTCGTCGGGGTAATCCAGCACTGCGTGATAGTGGGCGGAAATGTCCTTGAGGGCATCGTATATGGCGTCCGTTTTTCGGACTATGGCGCCGCCAAGCTGACCGGCGGCGTTTTTTGCAGCTTCGGCAGTCTCGGCGTGGATAAGATCAATGACGGCTTCTGCCTGAGTCAGGTCCATGCACCCGTTCAAAAAGGCCCGCTTTGTGAACTCTCCGGGGAGAGCCTGTCTGGCTCCCGCCGCGAAAAGGGCTCGCAGTCCCTCCTGCAGCACCGTGGGGCTGCCGTGGCACTGAAGCTCGGCGGTATCCTCGCCGGTGTAGCTGCCGGGCCCCCGGCTTATGGTGCAAAGGCAGAGGTCAAGGGTGGCTCCCCTGTGGTCGTGGAGAGAGCCGTATACAAGCTGCCTGTCCCGGCGCAGGCTCATGGCTTTGCCTGAGGCAGGGGTGAACACCTTGTCGATGACCGTCAGGGTGTCGGGACCGGAAAGGCGGATTATTCCTATTGCGGAAAGGGAAGAGCCGGTGGAAATGGCGGCAATGGTATCGGACATAATGGTACCTCCAAAAATGGCCTTCGGAATAAGCCGAAGGCCATGGTCAATTATTCGATGGTAAAGGAAACTCTTGCGTCGGGGTCAAACATTCGGTTCATAATGGTGGCCACCTCTGCTCGGGTGATGGAGCTCTCCGGGCCAAAATCGTGAGCCTTGTATATGTCGTTGGGAGTGTAGCCCGTGAGTATGCCTGCACGGTAGAACTTGTAGACGGTGTCTACCCAGTCTCCGCTTGTGTGGATGTCTCCTATGGAGCCCTGGGGTATGGTGTTTATGGGCTCATACTCACTTTCTGGAAGGGCGGCATAAAAAATCTCAACAAACTGCCGTCTTGTGGCAGCAGCCTTGTAATCGGGGAAGGGACCGGGGATGATGCCCTTTTCAACGGCGTAGTCTACGTAGCTCTGATACCAGGGCTGCTGGGGGCTGTTTTCAAGAGTGACGGCTCCCTCATGGTAAAGCTGGTGCATACAGGCGGCGAGCTTGATGGTCTGGGCGATTGTGAGCTTGCCCCGGGGCTCAAAGGTGCTAAGGGTCATACCGTTTACAAGACCCCTGTTATAGGACCGCACAATATCGTCATGCCACCAAACGCCGGCAATAACATCAGTAAAGGGAGAGACAAGGGGCTTTTCCACGGGGTATTCTATTTTGGCGGAAGGGGAAAGCAGCAGTCGGGAGGCGCTTTGTACGCTCAGCTCAGCGGAACTGTTTTCGCAGACTATGTAGCGGTGGCCCGCTGTCAGCGCTCCGTTTTCAAGCTCTGTCCCCTCTGTGACATCCACAACTGTGCCGGAAAGGCGCTCGAGCCGGGCGGCGCCGGAGAGGAGGATGAAACCCGCTCCCTGGGAAAGGCTGATGCTTCCACCTGCCTTTATGTCCTTTTTAACCATGCTGCCGGAGTCGGAGCGCTGGCTGAGAGCCTCCTCCACAGCCTCTGAAAGCATGACTTTAAGGACACTGTACATCTCCGGGATGAACGTGCCCTCAAGGAAGCTGAGCGATATAAGGGGGTCTCCCGCAGTGCCTGCTCCGAAGGCACTGCCGGCAGGCAGCAGTGCGAGAACCAGCAGGAGAGAGATAATGCGTTTTTTCAAGGGATTCTCCTTTGGGAAAGTGCTTAGTCTCCTTTGGTGGAGAGGAAATAGCTGAGAGCCAGCAGGGAGTCGGAGAAGTGCATATTCTCCACAACAACGCCGCTTTGGCCTGCGTCTATCTCAATGTCGGTGAAGTTCCAGATGGCGTGGATGCCGCTGTCGATGAGGATGTTGGCAACGTGCTGGGCACGGTCGCGGTTCACGGAGAGAATGGCAATGTCCACATCGTTTTCGCGGATAAATGCGTCCTGAGTTTCGGCGTCCATAACAGGAATGCCGGCGATCTCTCTGCCAACCATCTCTTTTCTGATCTCAAAAGCGCCGAGAAAACGGAAGCCGTAGTTATCAAAGGGGATGTTTTCAATAAGGGACTGGCCGATCTTGCCTGCGCCCACCAGAATGACGGAATACTGTCTGTCGATGCCCAGAATGGAGGCTATCTGAGAGCGGAGGGCCTTTACGTTGTAGCCATAACCCTGCTGGCCGAATTCGCCGAAACAGGAAAAGTCCTGACGTATCTGAGAAGGAGTGAGACCCATCTGGGGGCCCAACTCGCCGGAGGAAATGCGCTCAACATTGGCTGCGATGAGCTCGTCCAGTTTTCTGAGATAGCGGGGAAGACGTCGTATAACGTTTTTGGAAATATAGGCTTTTTTCATATCTGTTTTTTTACACCCCTAAAATAGTTACGGTATGCTCCGGTAAGATGCTAAAAATAAAAACATGTTCGTATCTTCGACTGTCGTTATTATAACATCAAGTTTCTTGTTTCGCAAGATATTGGGGGGCTATGTGGTGATAATAATACTGTATAGCATAATAAACTGCCTGGGGATGGGGGGAGGGCTCAAAAAAACTTGTGTGGGCGGGGCAGTTAAATAATGTTGTCAAACAATGAGTTAATGTGGTATAATATTATCTTGAGTAATGCATTAAATGCGTGATAATATTCTCACAATCTCATTATACACTTTTTCTCATAAATTACAATACTTCACTGCACATTGGAGGATCCTTCCATGCTTGAACTTAAGAACATCTCCTTTTCTGTCACAACTCCTGAGGGCAGAAACGACATCATTAAGGATATAAGCCTCACTATTCCCGACGGCAAGCTTGTGGTGCTCACCGGCCCCAACGGCGGCGGAAAGACCACCCTTGCAAAGATAATCATGGGTCTTGTGGAGCCCACTTCCGGCCAGATAATCTGGAACGGCGAGGATGTCACTGCGCTTGGCATAACCGAGAGAGCCAAAAAGGGCATAAGCTACGGCTTCCAGCAGCCTCCCCGCTTCAAAGGCATCAAGGTACGCGACCTTCTCTCCATAGCCAGCGGCAAGCGCATCCTGCCCAAGACCGAGGCCTGCAACTACCTGACTCAGGTGGGCCTTTGTGCCAACGACTATCTGGACAGAGATGTGGACACCAGCCTCTCCGGCGGCGAGGTGAAGCGCATCGAGATTGCCACCATTCTGGCAAGACAGAGCGGCCTTATGATTCTGGACGAGCCTGAGGCCGGTATAGACCTCTGGAGCTTCAGCAAGCTCACCGAGACCTTCAGCCAGATTCACGAAAGACGGGACTGTACCATGGTGATAATCTCCCATCAGGAGCGTATCATCAGTCTTGCTGACGAGATAATTGTTATCTCCGGCGGACGCATAGGAAAGCGCGGAGCCACTGAGGACATTTTCCCCACCATTCTGGCGGATACCTATGGCTGCTGCCCCGCACTTAGCTGAAGGGAGGAGGAAAGAGATGCTGAATAATGTTGACAAGGCTCTTCTTGAGAAGATAGCCGATATGCCCGAGGGCAAGGCTGACGGCGCTTACAATATCCGCAAGGACTGCGGCTGCGCCAGCCGTGCCGTTACCGAGAGCATCAATATAGAGAACAAGACCGATAAGCCCGGTATCAACATCACCATCGCCCCCGGTACCAAGGGGGAGAAATGCTATATCCCCGTTATCATCACCGAGTCCGGCGTTGCCGAGACTGTGTATAACGACTTCTTCATCGGCCCCGACTGCGACGTGACCATTATCGCAGGCTGCGGCATCCATAACTGCGGCGAGGAAGAAAGCCGCCATGACGGTATCCACACCTTCTATGTGGGCAAAAATTCCCGCATCACCTATGTGGAAAAGCACTACGGCGATGGGGACGGTATCGGCGGCAAAGTGATGAACCCTCAGACTGTGGTTTACCTTGAAGAGGGCGCTTTCCTGAAGATGGACACCACTCAGATAAAGGGCGTGGACTCCACCAAGCGCGACACCAAAATCGTCTGCGGAGCAGGCGCTGAAACCGTAATCACCGAGAGACTCCAGACCCATGGCGACCAGTACGCCGAGAGCAATATGGAAATAATTCTTGATGGCGAGGACAGCCGCGGCCGTGTTATCTCCCGCAGCGTTGCTCAGGATACCTCCGTGCAGATTTTCTATCCCAAGATGACCGGCAACAGCAAATGCTTTGGCCATGTCCAGTGCGACTCCATCATCATGGGCTCTGCAAAGATAAGCTCTATTCCCGCTATCGTGGCAAACTCCACCGAGGCGGAGCTTATCCATGAGGCAGCCATAGGCAAGATAGCCGGCGACCAGCTTCTCAAGCTCCAGACTCTGGGACTTACCGCCGAGGAGGCAGAGGAACGTATACTCAAGGGCTTCCTTGCATGACAAAGCTCATAGACCTTCATGTGCATACCCGCGAGTCCGACGGCAGCCTGAGCCCACAGGAGGCGGTGGAAAAAGCCGCCGCTCTTGGTCTTAGTGCTATTGCTATAACGGACCACGACACCGCCGATGGCGTGGAGGCTGCTCTTGCAGCCGGAAAAGCCGTGGGTATTGAGGTGATTCCCGGCATAGAGCTGAGCGTGGACTACAAGGGCTACGGTGTTCACATTTTAGGCTATTTCTTTGACCCCAAGAGCCCCCATCTCAAGGAACTGCTGGACTGGGTTGTCTGGGAGCGGGAGCGGCGCAACAGAGAGATTGCCGCCGCCATGCAGGCGGACGGCCTTGATGTGAGCCTTGAATACCTCCATGAGCTTTTCCCCGACTCTATCATAGGCAGACCCCATTTTTCCGCTGCACTGGTGGAAAAGGGGGCGGTTAAAACTGTGGCCGAGGGCTTTGAGAAATATCTCAACCGGGGAGGCCGCTACTACAGAAAGCGGCAGTATATTCCTATTGATATGGCCTTTGATACCCTCCGGCGATGCGGAGCCAAGGCGGTTTTTGCCCATCCCCTGCAGTATAGGTTCAGCCATGAGGAGCTTCTGGAGCTTACAGCGCTTCTGAAGGAAAAGGGCATTGTGGGCATGGAGTGCATTTATTCCCTGTATTCCCCGGAGGAACAGGAATATCTGAAAGGCATTGCGAAGGATTTTGGCCTGTGCATAACCGGCGGAAGCGATTTCCATGGCGCAGGCAAGCCCCATATCCAAATTGGCTCCGGCTGCGGCGATATGGAAGTAAGCTATGAGCTTTTGGAGAAATTGAAAAGAGTATAAATTTAAGCCCCTGACGGAAACGTCAGGGGCTTTTAATCTGTAGGGCGGGAGCAGCAGTTTGTCAATGCTGAAAGTTTATGCAAGGATTGTCAAAAAAGCAGTGCAGCAAAGCCTCCCTTGTGTAAAGGGAGGTGGGCCGACGCAAGGAGGCTCGGAGGGATTGTGCGTGGAAATATTACGAATTCGCACAGTCTCAGGCGAATTGGGACAATCCCTCAGCCTCGCAAGCTCGGCAGCTCCCTTTACACAAGGGAGCCTTGGCAAGGCCTTAACAACGCAGTAGGGGCGGACCGATGTGTCCGCCCGAGATAATGCGGCGCGCCGCGGGCGACGCGCCCTACGGCAGGAACATAGCTCAGCATCCGTAGGGCGGCCGCTTGCTGCCGCCGAAAAAAGACTCGCTTCAGGCTTCACAGCCCAAGCGAGTCTTTTTTATCATTATTTCTTTTTCTTTTTACCAAATATGCCGTTTCCGCTCTTTACGCCCTCGGCTTCGCCGGTGGCCTCGCCGAATTTGCGGAGAAGCTCCTTCTGCTCTGCGTTCAGGTTCTTGGGGGTCACGATGTAAACGGTGACATACTGGTCGCCGCGACTTGAGCCGTTTAAGTAGGGGATACCCTTGCCGCGAAGGCGGAAGACGCTGCCGGTCTGGGTGCCCTCGGGAATGGTGTACTTCACCTTGCCGTCAAGGGTGGGGACCTCCACCTCTGCGCCCAGGGTGGCCTGAACGAAGGAGATGGGCATCTCGAAGAGGACGCTGCTGCCGTCGCGCTCGAAAAGGGGATGGGCCTTAACGCTGACTGTGATGAGCAGGTCGCCCTTGGGGCCGCCGTTGAGACCGGCATGGCCCTGACCGCGCAGGGAAACGGTCTGGCCGTCGTCTATGCCGGCGGGTATGTTCACGCTGATTTTCTTGTTCTTGCGGACCTTGCCCTTGCCGGAGCACTTGGTGCAGGGGGTGTTTATGATCTTGCCCGTGCCGCCGCACTTGGAGCAGGGGGCGGTGGTGGCCATGACGCCGAAGGGAGTGCGCTGCTGCACTCTTACGCTGCCGCTGCCGCCGCACTCAGAGCAGGTGTCCACGCTGGTGCCCTTGGCGGCGCCTGTGCCGCCGCAGTCTTCACAGTCTTCGATGCGGGGGATGGTTATCTCCTTGGTGCAGCCGAAAGCTGCCTCATCAAAGCTGATGGAGAGGTTCACACGGACATTCTCACCACGCTGGGGAGCGTTGCGTCTCTGGGCTCCGCCGCCGAAGCCGCCAAAGCCGCCGAAGCCTCCGCCGAATATGTTGCCTAGAATATCGCCAAGGCCAACAAACCCGCCGAAGCCGCCGAAACCGCCGCCGAAGCCTGCGTTGGGATCAAATGCGGCGTGGCCGTACTGGTCATACTTGGCCTTCTTGTCGGGGTCGGAGAGTATCTCGTAAGCCTCGGAGCACTCCTTGAACTTCTCCTCACATTCCTTGTCGCCGGGATGCAGGTCCGGGTGATACTGCTTGGCAAGCTTGCGGTAGGATTTTTTTATTTCTTCGTCAGAGGCGCCTTTGCTGAGACCCAGCACCTCGTAATAATCACGTTTTTCTGCCATTATATTTATTCCTCATAAAACGCGGATTTCGCCGAAGCCGGGTTTCCCCGCTTCGGCGGTTGGAATTAAGAAGGGAGGGGGAGCGGAGGCATGT
>JAZSFJ010000150.1:0-19186 GCA_045532145.1 Oscillospiraceae bacterium | reverse complement strand
ACGGAGGCAGGGGGCGATCTGGAAATAGCGGTCAAAGGCGGCGGTCATGAGCAGCTGCTTGAACTGCGGGGGTGCCTGAGGCAGGGCGTAGAACTTGGCGGGGTGCTTGCGGGCGGGAACGAGATAGTCACGGGCGCCTTCGGGGGAGGAAGCGGTGAGAATGGGGGTGGTGATCTCAAGGAAGCCCTTTTCGGTCATCATGCGGCGCAGCTCGGCAACAACCTGGCAGCGGAGGATGATGTTGCTCTTCACTGCGGGGTTGCGAAGGTCGAGATAGCGATACTTAAGGCGCTGCATCTCGTCTGCCTCGCGGCTGCGGTTGATTTCGAAGGGGAGCTCGTTGTGCTGGCAAGTGCCGAGGATTTCAATCTTCTCGGGAACGACCTCGATGTCGCCGGTTGCCTGCTTGGGGTTCTTGCTGCTGCGCTCGCGGACAATGCCCTCAACGGAGATGGTGGTCTCCTTGTTCAGGGGCTTGATTACGTTCATCATTTCCTCGGTCTCCACGACAACCTGAGTGGTGCCGTAGAAGTCACGAAGGACCACGAAGGCAAGGCCTGCGCCTACCTCGCGGACGTTTTCCATCCAGCCGCAGAGCTTTACGCTCTGTCCGGCGTGCTCCACGCGGAGCTCGTTGCAGTTATGGGTACGGTTCTGCATCATGTTTTGCTTTCTCCTTTGTATGTGAATATTATTTTAAATCAATTTTCCGCTTTGGCTCTCCTTTCAAGGAGAGCTGTCAGCCGAATGGCTGACTGAGAGGTTTTTTCTAATTAACCTCTCCGACCTCGCTGCGCTCGGCCACCTCCCCTGAAAGGGGAGGCTTTAAAGCCGCAGAGAGCTGTCAGCCGAAGCTGACTGAGCGGTTTCTCTGCGTAGTATTCGTCCTCGCCCCATTTGGCAGGGTTTTCGTCAATATAGTTCCACCGGGTGAGGTAGTCCTTTTCGTCGCGGATTATGTGGTCGTAGAAGGATGTTTGGAAAATGGATTTCCCAATTTCCCGCGTTACCATAGTTTTTAGGGAACGAATTACGGTTTGCACCGTAGGGCGGGGTGACCTCACCCCGCCGTGGTCGTCGCAGGGAGTGTTGATAGACAACAACAAATGAAAATGGTTGGGCATGATGACATATTTATCGACAGTGACAGAATTATATGCGCCATCGATACCACGAATATACTTATCCAAAACCTTGCCACAAGCCGTCAACTCAACCAACGGCGGGGTGAGGTCACCTCGCCCTACGACGGTGGATAAAATCGGACTGCGGTTTTTGACGCAGATTGTTATGAAATATGCGCCATTTTGGCTGTAATCATATTCTTTCAGCCGGGGATGTATGCGCTTTTCCATGGAATCATCTGCTTCTTTGGCGGCGGGGTGAGGTCACCCCGCCCTACGGCGGTGCATATAGAGTTTATCATCACTCTTTTATAACCGCGGCGTTCTCCTTTTCTGCCATGGCGGCGCGGATGATTTCGGCGGCGACTGCGGTGGGGACTTTCTGCTGCTCGCCGCTCTGCATATTCTTGAGAGCCACCACGCCCTCGTTCATCTCGTCCTCGCCGATGAGGACGGTGTAGGGGAAGCCCAGCTTGGAGGCATAGCTCATGCGGGCCTTGAACTTCTTCTTCTCAGTGTAGAGCTGGGTGCGGACGCCTGCGTCACGGAGGACGGTGGCGGTCTTGACGGCGTAGCCGATGTCATCGGTCATAGGGATAACCAGAGCCTCGGCGGGAGCGGAGACTATCTCGTCGGAGAGGAGACCCTGCTCCTGAAGCACATAGAAAAGTCTGGTGACACCTATGGAGATGCCAACGCCGGGGAGGGCCTTGTCGGTGTAGTAACCGGCCAGATTGTCGTAGCGGCCGCCGGAGCAGATGGAGCCTATCTCGGGGTGCTCCACCATGAGAGTCTCATAAACGGTGCCGGTGTAGTAGTCGAGACCACGGGCGATGGTGAGGTCAACGGCAAAGTTTTCCTCGGGCACGCCGAACTCAGGGAGGTAGGCGGCAACGGACTTCAGCTCGTCAAGACCCATGTCAAAGACCTCGTTGCGGCCTCTGTAAGCTTCCAGAGCGGAGAGAACTTCGGCATTGGAGCCGGTGATGGCGATGAACTTCAGTATCTCGTCGGCCTGGGTCTCGGAAAGGGCAATTTCCTCGCCCATGAGAATGGCCTTCACCTTCTCGGTGCCAATCTTGTCCAGCTTATCCACGGTGCGCATAATGTCGCCGGAGCGTTCGCTGAGACCCAGCATGGCGTAGAAGCCGTTGAGAATCTTGCGGTTATTCACGCGGATAACGAACTTGGTAAGGCCCAGACGGGAGAAGGTGCGGTAGATAACGGAGGGGATCTCCGCCTCGTTGATGATGTCCAGCTTGCCGTCGCCAATGATGTCGATGTCGGCCTGATAGAACTCGCGGAAGCGGCCTCTCTGGGCACGCTCGCCGCGGTAGACCTTGCCTATCTGGTAGCGGCGGAAGGGGAAGGAGAGATTGGCGTAGTTGATGGCAACATACTTGGCAAGGGGCACAGTGAGGTCGAAGCGCATGGCGAGATCGGTGTCGCCCTTCATGAAGCGGTAAATCTGCTTTTCGGTTTCGCCGCCGCCCTTGGCAAGGAGCACCTCGGCGGCCTCAATGTTGGGGGTGTCCAGAGCGGTGTAGCCGTAGAGGGAGGAGGTTTTTCTGAGGGCTTCCATGAAGCGCTCCATCTTGGCCTGGTCGGCGGGAAGCAGCTCCATAAAGCCGGAGAGAGTGCGTGCTTTGATTCTTTCCATATCAGTAGTTCCTTTCGGGAGATTATATTACTTTCTCTCGCAAAGCGAATATCGCATTGCTTTGCAATATATCGCTGGCCCATGAGGCCAATATCGCTTTTCCGAAGGAAAAATCTCGCATGCTGGCGATATGCACGTTCGCGCGCGATATGTGCTGTACACGCGATATACGCTGTGCGTGCGATATGTTTTCTTCGAAAACGAGAATAGGGGAAGCCCTTAAAGGAGCATTTATTTTTGGCCCACAGGCCAAAAATAAATGCTCTCATCCCTTGTATCGGGACGAGAGCATAGTGCTTTCGTGGTGCCACCCAATTTCAGCGGAAAATTTTCCGCCCTTTGGCTCCGTCCTTTCCCGGACGGTGGGGCCGCTCACGGACTGTCTTGGCCTTGGTGCAACCTGAAGAGCTTTCAGCCGGGGCTCTTCTCTCTGTGGGGCGCTTTCTAAGGCTACTGGGTTCCGGTCAATGCGGTATTTATATTTTACTTGCGGGGGTTTACGATCTCGCGCCAGTCAAGGTCGCCGCGGCGCAGGCCCTGAATAAGGACTTCGGCGGTGGCCACATTGGAGGCGAAGGGAACGGCATAGCGGTCGCAAAGGCGGCTAATTTCGTTCACCTTGTCCTGATTGCGGGTGTCGTCGGGGTCGCAGAAGAAGATAACCAGATCTATCTCGTTGCAGCGGATGCGGGAACCCATCTGCTGGCTGCCGCCCTGATTGGCGGAGAGACACAGCTGAATGGGAAGACCGGTGGCGTCCGCTACCAGCTTGCCGGTGGTGCGGGTAGCGCTGATGGAGTGGCCGGCGAGAATTCCGCAATAGGCGATGCAGAACTGGACCATAAGTTCCTTCTTGCCGTCGTGGGCCATAAGTGCAATGTTCAAAAAACCACGTCCTTCCGGATAAAATATCAATATATTAGGACTATATTATACTATTTTCTCCGTTATCGCAAGGGGCAATTGAAAAAGATTTGTGAGTATTTTGTCAGGCTTTTCAGCGCAGAAGGGTGCTGTCGCTTTCCAGAGCAGCGGTGGAGTCCTTGAAGGTGAAGTAGTAGTCCATTATCTGGCGTGCGATGGGAGCGGCCTCGCTACCGGCGTTACCGTGCTCAAGAACGATGGCAACGGCTATCTCGGGGTCCTCGTAGGGGGCGAAGCAGATGAAAATACCGTTGTTGGTGCGGTCCTCACCCAGCTGGGAGGTACCGGTTTTGGCGGCAACGGAATAGGGGGCGCTGAGGAAAGCCTCATAAACGCTGCCGTACTTGGCCTCGGTTGCAACGCCGCGCATACCCTCGTGGATGGCTTCCCAGTAGTAGTCATAGGCGTCCAGCTCGGAGAGAACCTCGGTCTCATGCTCATAGATGGTCTCGGAGAAGTCGAAGGAGCGGACGCTCTTGAGGATGCTGGCGCTGTGGCGCTCGCCCTTGTTGGCTATCATGGCGGCATATTCAGCCAGCTGCAGGGGGGAGAAAAGGCTTTCGGACTGGCCGATGGCGGCCTGCAGAGTATCGCCGGCGTACATATCGCGGCCAAACTTTTTCTGCATATGCTCGTCGCTGGACATTATGCCCACATCCTCGGTGAGCTCAATGCCGGTTTTCTCTCCAAGGCCGAAGAGCTTGGCGTACTTGGCCATCTTGCTTATCTGGAGATAGTCGCCGGTGGTGTAGAAGAAGAGATTGCAGCTGTGACCCAGAGCTTCAATGACGTTCAGCTCGCCGTGGAGACCCTTGCCGTAGATCCAGCACTGAGGTGCGTAGCCCTCTTCCTCGTATTTGTCAAAGACGCCAACGCATTCGATGGTAGTGGTGGTGTCTATCTTCTTTTCCATAAGTCCCGCCATGGCGGTGAGGGGCTTGAAGGTGGAGCCGGGGGCATAGGTGCCCATGAGGGCGCGGTTGAAGAGGGGATCGTTTTCTGTTTCCAGAATCTCCTCATAGTCTTCATAGAAGCGGGAGAGGTCAAAGCTGGGCCAGCTGGCGGCGGCCAGAGGCTCGCCGGTCTTGACGTCAACCACAACGGCGCCTGCGCCGGAGATGTTTTCCTTGTTCAATGTCTCCTCGTCGCCGCCGTAAAGCTCATACTGCTTGCGGTTATACTCGCGGAGGAGGTTTTCCTCGGTGCAGTGGCTGTTCAGAGCGTTTTCACAAACCTCCTGAAGGCCAATGTCGATGGTGAGATAAACATGGTTGCCGGGGGAGGGCACTTCGGTGTAGACCTTGCTGGTGACAATACCGTCGGAGGTCTGGGTCACACGGGCCTCGCCGCTTTCGCCGTGGAGATATTCCTCAAAGGCGTACTCGGCGCCGTCCTTACCAACCAGAGCGTCCATGTCATAGTCGCCTATCTTGGAAAGACGCTTGTATTCATCGGCGAATATCTGGCCCACCATGCCCAGCAGATGGGCGGCATAGGTGGTCTTGTACTCACGGACGAAGCCGGTTTCCACATGGAAGCCGGGGAGGTCGTTTTCCATGAGGGTGGTTATAAGGTCCATGCTGGCATCTTCAACGAAGATGTAGTCGGCGGTGTTGAAGTCCTTGGAGTAGCGGGCGTTTATCTCGTAGCGGACGCCGGCTATAATGCGCATCTCCTCGCTGGAGTAGCTGTTGTCAATATCATAGCGATCGCGCATATAAGCCAGCAGCTCAATGGCGCTGGTGTCGGCGGGAAGGCCCTTGTCCTTGAGATAGGCCTCCAGCATGGTGCTCTGGGCGGCAGTCATGGAGGTATACTCAAAGGGGGCTTCCTTGGTTATGGGCAGGGTGTCTATGTGGCTGTCGCCGAAGTCCTGGATAAGCTTCACCAGAGAGAGAATGGTGGCGTTGGGGTCAACGCCCTCGGTGTAGAAAAGGTCCTCAATGTCGATAAGGAGGTTATTGCACTCCTTGTTCTCAACAAGCACGCGGCCATAGCGGTCCAGCAAGCTGCCTCTGGCTGCGGGCACGCGGTCGGTGGAGACAACGTTGTCGTGGCTGGCGGCGTAGTAAGCGTCGCCCTCCACCACCTGCAGCTTGTAGAGGGTTACAATATAAATAATGGTGATGGCAACGACCACAAGGGCCATGGCCAGCATTCTTGCGGGTTTTATTATCCTGTTCATAGCATTTTCCTTTCGGGGACGGGAAAGAGCGGGATTTATACTGCGCTTTTGTAGGGCGGGGGCTTGCTCCCGCCGCGTTGCGGGACGATGTGGGCATCGTCCCCTACGCATTGCAGGGGTGATTCACGAATCGCACAAGTGTTTAGGTATCTTCTTCCTTGCGTCTTATACTTACAGCCTTAACGGCAAAATATGCGGGCACGGCGAAGGGCACGGACCAGAGCACCTGCAGCAGCAGTGTGGGCAGAAGCTGGCCCAGAGGGGTGGAGCGGAATATCCACAAAGGCACTATCTGGCACAGTGCGCTTATAAGCAGGGCCGCAACAGCCAGCACAAGGAAGGAGAAGAAGCGGCGGTTTATAAGAAACTCCGTCATGAAGCCGGCGGCAAAGCCCAGAATGGCGAAAAGCACCATGAAAAGGGCGGTGTTGTCCACCAGCGTCATGTCGCAGAAATATCCGGTGATAAGTCCCATGAGTGCGCCCCATACGCCCCCCTCGAAAATGCCGATGGCAATGACTATGACGGGGACAAAATAGGGCCGTACGCCAAATATGGCGATGCGGGAAAACAGAAGATTCTGCAGGGAAATGGTCACTATGACGCAAAGGATGTACCAAAGTCCCTTGCGTATTTTTTTGAAATCTATGAGTTCATAAATGAGCATAGCGTGACCTCTGGAATTGAAATAAAAATACCTTTTAAAGCCTCCCTTGTGTAAAGGGAGGTGGCCCGAAGGGCCGGAGGGATTGTCCTGCTTCGCCGAACACCAAAGGGAAACAGCGGCGAAAAGCGCACAATCCCTCAGCCTCGCAGGCTCGGCAGCTCCCTTTACACAAGGGAGCCTTTTGGTGCGTCAAAAGTCACCTACTTCCCTCCTCGCGGCATAGCCGTTGCGGTCGGTGGCTAAAAACATGCCACCGGCATGTTTTCTTAACGCACCGACACAAGGGAGTCTTGGGTGGTATCACTCCACAATCTCGTAATCGGTGACGATAAACACCTGGCTGAGGCCGTCCACGTCGCAGGCGGGCTCAACAACGCCGTAGGTGTTCTGGCCGCCGGCCTCGGTCATGACGGTGGTGACGGTGCCTATGAGCAGACCGGAGGGGAAGGCGCCGCCGCGGCCGGAGGTGAGGACCTCGTCGCCGGTGAATATCTGTGCGCCGCTGGCCAGATAGCCCATGCGGGTGAGTCCCTGCTTCATCAGGGAGAACTCGCCGGTGATAACGCCTGCGTAGTTGTTGCTTCCAACGAAGGCGCCAACGTCCATATTAACATCGATTATGGTGCGGATGGTGGCCCAATTAGTGCCAATCTCGCAGACCTGACCCACCAGAGCGCCGTACTCGGTTATAACGCAGTCGCCCAGCTCAATGCCGCTGTCGGAGCCCTTGCCTATGGTGAAGGCGGAGGTGTAGTTGCTGGAGTCCCAGGAGACTATCTTGCAGGACTCGAGGGAGAATTCGCTGCGCTTTTCCCGCAGCTCCAGAAGAGCGTAGAGACGCTCGTTCTCGGCTTTGAGCTCCTCGTACTCCCGGGCCATCTCCTGAGCCTCGGCCAGCTCGGCGCGGAGGGCGTTGTTGTCCTCCACCAGCATCTCGTACTCATAGAGATAGCCGTAGATGCCCTCCATCCAGCCGGTGATGGCGGTGGCGGCATTGCGGGCGGGGGCGGCAAGAGTGCCCTGAGCGTCCTTCACAAGTCCGGCCTCTCCGTCACGGGAGGCGGAGCCTGCCAGCACTATGATGGCGGCAAGCATGACTATAATGGCGACTTTTACGCCGTGTTTTTTCAGATAATTCTTGATTTTCAAATCAGATTCACGCCCAATTCATTAAGCATTTTTCCGAGAGCGCACAAAGGCAGCCCCATTACGTTGAAAAAGTCTCCGTCCAGAGCCTCCACGAAGAGGCTGGCGTAGCCCTGAGCCCCGTAGGCCCCGGCCTTATCCATAGGCTCGCCTGTGGCTATATAGGCGGCTATCTCCCTCTCGCTGAGAGCGCGGAAGCGCACCTCGGTGCGCTCGGCGTGGCTTATGACAGTCTCGCCCCGAATTACGGTGACGCCGGTGTATACCGTGTGGCTTCTGCCGCTGAGGGAGCGGAGCATGGCTGCGGCCTCCGCCTCAGAAGCGGGCTTGCCCAAAACCCTGCCGTCCAGCACCACTATGGTGTCCGCACCGATGGTCACGGTGTCAGGCTCCTCGGTGGGGGCTATCTCCGCGGCCTTGCAGCGGCTGAGCTCCTTCACAAGCTCGGCGGGAGTGAGCTCGGGGTGAGCCTTTTCCTCGCCCTTTGCGGGGATTATTTCAAGATTTTCAACCTTCAGCATCTCCAGAAGCTCTTTGCGGCGGGGAGACCCGGAGGCCAGTATAATACGCATAAAATTAAATTTCCTTTCCTATTTCTCTCGCGAAGCGAATATCGCATTGTGAAGCAATATATCGCTGGCCATTTCGGGCCAATATCGCTTTTCCGAAGGAAAAATATCGCAAACATGCGATATGTGCTATGCACGCGATATATGCCTTGCATGCGATATAGGCTGCGCCTGCGATATGTTTTCTTTGAAAACGAGAATGTTGGACGACTTATTCCACGCCGCGGTAATACAGTCCTCTTGTAATTCCGTTGGGCTTGTACTCATTCATGCCAAGATATGCCTTGGCCACCTGGAGGCACTCTCTGGGGGTTTCGGTGGTGAACATGAGCCTTGCTGCCCACACTCCGCAGGCGCGCACATCCTCCATCTTGTCGCCCAGAAACAGCTTATGTGCATTGAGTATCACATTTCTGCATCCAAATTCCCTCACAACGGGGAAAACAGAGCCCATTCTGTCGGACATATTCGCGCCCTTTTCGCAGCTGCAGCTGCCGTTGGCCTCTTTTATGATGCACTGGTCGCTGACCATCAGGGGCAGGCGGCCGTAAACTATAAGCTCGGTGTCCATGCTCTTTGCCATGTCCCGGACCTGAGCCATTCTGAGCTCGAAGGAGGCGGTGGCGGACAAAAGCCCGGCGGCGGAGAGGACGGAGAGAGTGTGGCTGTTGAAAACGTTGAGGCCGAAGTCGCCACGAACGCCCAGACCGCACTGCTTTGCAAGGGCGATATGGCCGATGTTGCCCAGCAGCACTTCATTTATGCCCATTTCCGGCAGCTTTTCAAGCATTTCCCGGACCTTCGGAATCTCCGTGTCGGTGATGACACGGGGCAGAATGGCAACTATGTTTATACCCTTTTCCACGAAGGGGACGAGAGCCTCCCTGTGGCTGAGGACCTCAAGGGGTACATAGAGATTGGCTATATCCAGCTCCGCAAGCTCCGGTGTCAGCTGCTCATGATTCATAATCTGAATGTTCATGAGGGTCTTTGCCTGCCTCTTCCCATCGGGGAGAGGGGGTATCCTGCCGTGGCGGCGGGCGGGGGGCGTGGCCCTGCGCTCAAGCATCTGGGCTATGGCCTCCCGGCGCATATTGTTTATGGCAGCGGCGGAGAGGAAAACGCCGGGGTCTATGCGGCATATAACCTGATTGCAGCGGAAGGGAGTGCCGCCGGTCTTGTAAAGCTGGTCACGGACGCTCTGCTCCGTAAGGGCGGCTTTCTCCGCCTTGGCAACTCTGGGGCCTTCCACTATGGCGCGGTTGCCGTCAGAGTCCTGGGCCAGCAGCTGTGCGTTCCGGCCCGCCTGAATAATGGCGCAGAAGTCTATGCCCACTCTACGCTCCTCGGTGTTGGCGTAGCGGCGGCGGGCCTCGGTGAAGAGCTTGTTTGCGCCCTTGTCGGCCTCGCCTCTTACGCCGAACATATCTTCTTTCTTTCCGGTGAGATAGCCGTCGGTGAAGCCGTCACGGGAAAAGGCGGCGGTGAGTCTTTCATAGTCGGCCTCAGAGGGGCTCTTGCCCTCACGCATGGCCTTGGCATAAATTTCGGTTACAATGGCGGTGTACTCAGGGCGCTTCATGCGGCCCTCTATCTTGATGCAGGCCACACCTGCCTTGTCCAGTGCTTCCAGATACTCCACAAGGCAGTTATCCTTGAGGCTCATGGGGTAGTCTCCCATACGGCGGCCCATGGAGTACTGCAAGCGGCAGGGCTGGGCGCACATACCACGGTTGCCGCTTCTGCGGCCTATGAGGGCGGACATATAGCACTGGCCGCTGTGGCAGAAGCACAGTGCGCCGTGGACAAATACCTCCACCTCTATGGGGGAGCGGGAGGCGATGATGGCAATCTGGTCCAGAGTGAGCTCGCGGGCAAGCACAACGCGGGTGATGCCCATCTGTGCGGCAGCATGAACGCCCCCAAGATTGTGAACGCTCATCTGGGTGCTGGCATGGAGGGGCAGGTCGGGGCAGGCGGCGCGGAGAACACGGGCAACGCCCAGATCCTGCACTATGGCAGCGTCCACTCCAGCCTCGGACACAAAGCGGCCCAGCTCAGCCACTTCCTCCATCTCCCGGTCGGAGGCAAGGGTATTCAATGTCACATATACCTTGCAGCCACGCTCCCGGCAGTATTTCACGGAGTCCAGAAACTCCTGGTCTGTAAAGTTTTTTGCGCCTCTTCTGGCGTTGAAGCCGCCCAGCCCCAGATAAATGGCGTCCGCACCGCTCTGAACGGCGGCGACAACGGCCTCGGGAGAACCGGCGGGAGAGAGTAGTTCAAGCATATATTAATACCTCTTTCCTGAAGAAAGGTGAAAATGTCCGGAATGATGGACATACTGATAGCTATTATAATTCTGAGGATAAATTATACCACATAATAAGCCCTTGATTCAAGCGCTATTTATATGGTATAATCCGAGAATAAATACAAAATAGGGGTATTATCGCTTTGCTTCGGGAAAACCACTGTCATTGCGAACCAGTGCGCACACTGGTGTGGCAATCCGTTTTCTTCAGCGCCTACTGGGGGTTACGGATTGCCACGTCGCTAAAGCTCCTCGCAATGACGAGTTTGATTTGGAAGAAGAGGTTTTTTCGTTGCAGCAGATTCCAGAGAAAGGGGGCGTAAGCTTTGCCCGACAAAAACATAGTAATAAGCTCTGAGCAGGCGGACAAGCTCATAGCCGCCGGGGACGGCCTTGCCGCCCTTTTATATCTCCACATCCGCAGCCGTGGCGGCTTCTCTCTCTCCGAGGCCTCCCGGGAGCTTCGCCGCAGTGAGCAGGAAATCTCCGATGCTGCCCTGAGGCTTCGTGAGATGGGCATTTTCAAGGTGGAAAAGCCTCTGGAAAGCTATGAGATGCCCGAATATTCCGCTGCGGAAATTGTTCGCCGCTCAAATACGGACGAGCTTTTCGAAGGGCTGGTGGACTCCGTCCAGAGCTCTCTGGGCAAGCTGCTCTCAGTTGCCGAGCTTAATAGTCTTTTCGGTATATATGACCATCTGGGCATCCCCGCCGAGGTCATCATGCTCCTTGTGACCCACTGTATAGAAACCTACCGGGAGCGCCACGGAGAGGGCCGTATGCCCACCATGCGCTATATCGAGAAGGAGGCATGGTTCTGGGCCGGTGAGGAGATACTGAGCCTTGAAAGTGCCGAGGAGCATATAAGATACGAAAAAGAGAAGAAAAGCCGCCTTTTCCGCACCGCCGAGGCCCTGCAGATAAGAGGCCGGGAGCTCAGTCCCACGGAAAAGCGCTACATAGACTCATGGCTGGACATGGGCTTTGAGCCGGAGGCTCTGGCCATCGCCTATGACCGCACCATAATAGGCACGGGCAAGCTGGCGTGGCGCTATATGGACAAGATAGTCCGCTCCTGGCATGAAAAGGGCCTTCACAGCGTGGAGGAGGTCACATCCGGCGACCCCAGACTCAGCAAAAAGCCCCAGAGTGCCCCCGCTGTGCAGGATGGGGACAGGGAGCTTGAGGATATGCGCAGGATGTATGCCCATCTGAAGAAGAAGGAGAGCTGAATATGGCTATCGACGGAAAACTCATGGCGAAAGCCAGAGAGCGTCTTTTGAGCATAAAACAGGATAATGAAAAGCTGCAGGAAGAGCGGCTTCTGGAGGTCTATACCCGGGTGCCGGAGATAAGGCGCATAGACTCTGCCCTCCGCTCCCTTATGGGGGAGGTAATCTCCGCCAGTCTGAAAAAGGGCGAGGCCGCAAGGCGGGAGATTGACGCCATCTCCGAAAAAAGCCTTCTGCTCTGCGGCGAAAAGGCCGAGGCTCTTGTGGCCGCCGGCTACAGCGCCGACTATCTGGACGATGTTTACTCCTGCCCTGTGTGCCGGGACACGGGCTACACCGATTCCGGCGTGGCCTGCCGCTGCCTTATGAAGCTCTATGAGGAGGAAAAGAGCCTTTATCTGAGCTCCATTCCCGGCCATGAGGGGGACAGCTTCTCCGCCTTCAGCCTTGATTACTACACGGGTGCTGACAGGGAAGTGATGGAGATGACTCTGGACCTCTGCCGCAGCTACGCTCTGGGCTTTGGGGTGGATTCCCCCAACCTCCTTTTCCGTGGAGGCACGGGCCTTGGCAAAACCTTCCTCAGCGGCTGCGTGGCTAAGGCTGTGTCCGACAAGGGCTATAGCGTCGTATATGAGACCGCCTCTGACGCTTTCGCCGCCTTTGAGGACAGAAAGTTCTCCCGCGACTTGGCCCAGTCCGAGGCTGCAGGGGAGAGAGTCCGCCGTATACTGGACTGCGACCTTCTTATTCTGGATGACCTTGGCACGGAGATGAGCACCTCTTTCACCCACTCCGCCCTCTATAATATAGTCAATTCCCGTCTGACCGCCGGGAAAAAGACCATAATCAGCACCAATCTCTCCGCCGCCGAGATGGCGGAGCGCTATACCCCTCAGGTCATGAGCCGCATAAGCGGAGAATATGACACCGTCTATTTCCGCGGCCGGGATATCCGGGCCATAAAGAAGGAAAGACGGTATAACTGAGATTCTGATTTAATTACCCCCCTCTGATGAGGGAGGTGCCCCGGAGGGGCGGAGGGAGAGAAGCTGAGGCAGTATCGTCTATTAAGACATTGACGGATAAAATATACTGCGGAATCTCTCCCTCAGACTCGCTTGCGCGAGCCAGCTCCCTCGTCAGAGGGAGCTATTAAAACGCTGTTTAGCAAAAAGTTATAGGAGGCGCCATCATGCAGCACGAGATTACAAAACGCATACCCCTTCTGGACGAAAAGGGCAATATAACAGAGCCCGGCTGGGCAAGAAAGATGCTGCCTGCCTACCGCCGCAGGGATATAAAGGCCAATCCCCTGCGCATAAAGGAATGGGATTACTACCTCATCACCAACGGCAAGATAGGCCTTGCCCTTACCATTGCCGACAACAGCTATATGGGTCTTGATTCCATCTCCCTCCTGAACTTTGAGGAGGGCTGGGAGATAACCACAAGCCCCATGCGCATTATGCCCATGGGCCGCACCCGCTTCCCCTCTTCTAGCGGCAAGGGCGATGTGAGCATAGTGGGCAAGGATTACTCCCTCCACTTCAAGCACGTGGACGGAAAGCGCGTCCTTATTGCCCAGATGAAGAAGTTCGGCCCCGAGGGCAGTCTCACCGCCAAAATCGAGCTTACGGACGAGCCCGAGGAGAGCATGGTCATTGCCACCCCCTTTGAGAAGGAGGCCCACTTCTACTATAACCAGAAGATAAACTGCATGAGAGCTTCCGGCACCGTGTACTATGGCTTCGAGGGCAAGAGCTATACCTTCGACCCCTCCGACTCCTTCGCCGTGCTGGACTGGGGCCGGGGTGTATGGACCTACAAAAACACCTGGTACTGGGGCTCCGCCAGCGGCGAAGTGGACGGTGTGCCCTTCGGCTTCAATATAGGCTATGGCTTTGGCGACACCTCCGCCGCCACGGAAAATGTGCTTTTCTACGACGGCAAGGCCCATAAGCTTAATAATGTCAGCTTCAATATCCCCGAAAAGGTGGACGGCAGCGAGGACTACATGAGCCCCTGGACCTTCACCAGCGACGACGGCCGCTTCGAGATGGACTTCATCCCCGTTCTGGACCGCTACAGCGGCACCAGCGTGGCGGTCATTGAGTCCATCCAGCATCAGGTCTTCGGCCGCTTCAGCGGCAAGGCCGTGCTGGATGACGGCAGGGTCATAGAGCTTCGGGACTTCTTCGGCTTCGCGGAGAAGGTCAGGAATAAATGGTGAGAAAGCTCAAACTTAAATGGACACGTTTAAAGGCTCCCTTGTGTAAAGGGAGCTGTCGCCGCATGGCGACTGAGGGATTGTCAGATGGACTATAGACATAATAAAAGCCTCGTTTTCAACGCTAAAGAGCTGCGAAATAATATGACAAAAGAAGAGCGCCATTTGTGGTATGACTTTCTCAAGTCTCATCCTCTGCGCTTTCAGCGACAGAAAATAACTGGCAAGTATATTGTTGATTTCTACTGCGCTGAGGCAAAGCTGATTATAGAACTTGACGGTTCTCAGCACTATGAGGATGCGGGCAGGGAGCATGACGAGGAGAGAACAGCTTTTCTTGAATCTTACGGATTCGAGGTCATACGAATTCCCAACAATGAAGTAAACAGAAATTTTGAGGGTGTCTGCGAATACCTAAATCATCGCATAGAACAATCCCTCAGTCAGCTTCGCTGACACCCTTCGGGCCGGGTCGCAATCATAGATTGCTCCCGCCTTTGGCTACAAACATGCCACAGGCATGTTTGCTTAACGCGTCGGCCCCTTTACACAAGGGAGCCTTATAAGGTATTTCCGATTCAAAAGAAGGAACACAAATGAGAAAGAATGATTTAACACAGGGCACAGAGTGGCGGGCAATACTGCTTTTCGCTCTGCCTATAATGCTGGGCAGTTTGCTGCAGCAGCTATACTCCACCGTGGACGGCATTATTGTGGGCAACTTTGTAAACTCCACAGCCCTTGCCGCCCTTGGCAGCTGCATGAGCTACACCACGTTGTTTGTGTTTATGGCCATGGGTGTGGCCAATGGCAGCGGCGTGGTAATAAGCCAGCTTTTCGGCGCCGGGCAATACAAGGAGATGCGCCGCACTGCCTCCACCATACTTATAATGCTTATTAGCCTGGGCATTTTCTTCACTGTGGCATGCACCCTCACTGCCCGTCCCGCCTCACGCTATATTCTGAAAATTGAGGATACGCAGATTCTGGACTACTGCACCACCTATATAGCCATCTATTCCGTGGGCCTTATCTTCCAGTTTATCTATAACGCCGTGGCGGCCATTTTGAGAGCCGTGGGCGACAGCAAGGCAGCTTTGTACTTCCTGATGGTGGCCACTCTGGCCAATGTGGTGCTGGACCTGCTCTTTGTGGCCGTGCTGGGCTGGGGCGTTGCCGGCGCTGCGGCAGCCACCATTATTGCTCAGGCTGCCTGCATGGCGGTGAGCATCCGCTATATGTTCAAAAAATATCCGGAGTTTCGCTTCAAGCGGGGCGAGCTGGTCTTTGACCGGGAGAAGTTTGCCATTTGTCTCAAGATGGCCATTCCCACCACCGTTCAGCATCTGGTCATCAGCTGCGGCCACATCTTCCTCCAGCGCCTTGTAAACTCCTTCGGCGCCGTCACCATGGCTGCCTTCACCGTAGGTTCCCGCTATGACCACTATGCCTCCATCCCCATCATGGGCATCAATCAGGCCATGAGCGCCTTCGCCGGACAGAACACCGGAGCGGGTCGCTATGACCGTGTAAAGCGGGGAATATTCAGCGCCCTTGTCATCGACATCATTATGGTGGTGCTGATATGCGTGCCCCTCTATATCTTTGCCTCTCCCCTTGCAAGGCTCTTCGGCGTCAGCGGCGAGGAGGTAAGCCAGTCTGTGGAGTATCTTCGCTACATTTGCCTTTTCTACCCCATCTTCGCCCTCTATATCCCCTTCAGCGGAATGTTCCAGGGCTGCGGAGCGCCCATGGCTTCCACTTCGGCCTCCATTATTGCCCTTGGTGTCCGCATAGCTGCGGCTTATATAATGGTCTATGCCTTCGGCGTGGGCTACGAGGCCTGTTGGGAGAACGTGGTCTATGGCTGGAGCTGCGCCCTTGCCTTTGACCTTATCTACTACGCCACAGGCCACTGGAAAACGAAAAGCTTAGTAAAAAGAGGTGTATAAATGCAACACGACTTTTTCGCCCTTATCGGGCGCATGAAATATATAGTCCGCTGGAGCCTTATGCGCAACAGCGAGCGGGAGAATATTCAGGAGCACAGCCATATGGTGGCGGTGATAGCCCATGCCCTTGGCCTTATCCGCCGGGATGTTTTCGGCATAGACTGTGACCCTTCGGAGCAGGCGGCTATTGCCCTTTTCCACGACGCCGGGGAAATTCTCACCGGCGACCTGCCCACCCCCATCAAGTACCACTCCCGCCGCATAAAGAGCGCCTATGACGAGGTGGAGGCTCTGGCCTGCTCCAAGCTGCTGGCAACATTGCCCGGGGAGCTGCGAAGCGCCTATGCGGAGCTTTTTGCCGCAGCTGAGGACCCCAAAAAGTACGAGCTTGTGAAGGCTGCGGACAAAATAAGCGCCTACATAAAGTGCGTGGAGGAGCGCAAGGCCGGAAACCACGAGTTCGCTTCCGCCGAGGTGAGCACCCGCCGCGCCCTTGAGGAAAGCCCACTCCCGGAGGTCAGGTATTTCCTTGACCACTTTATGGACGCCTTTGAAAAGAATCTGGACGAACTTGGAACAATAGAGGATTGATATTATGATACAGAAGAAACTTGACAGAATAAACGAACTGGCCCGCCTGAAAAAGGAGCGTGAGCTCACCCCCGAGGAGCTCAGCGAGCAGGCCACCCTCCGCAAGGAATACATCGCCGAGTGGAGAGCGAGCACCATTTCCCTCCTTGAAAACACCTATGTGGTGGACGAAAAGGGCAATAAAAAACCCCTTGCGAGAAAAAACGCAAAGGGCAACTGAGAAAATGGACAATAGTCTGCCAGTGAGGAAAGCTCTGCGGCTAAGGAATTTCGATTATAATTCACCGGGGGCATATTTCATCACCTTTTGTACCCACAACAGAGAAAATACTTTATCCCGTATCACCGTAGGGGCGCTTCATGAAGCGCCCGCTAACGAGTTGACGGAACGGGGCAGAATTGTTGATGAGCTTATACAAAATGTTCCTGCCCATTTGGGGGTTCGCGTTGATGCCTATGTTATAATGCCGAACCATGTGCATCTTCTTCTTGCGATAGAGGCAAGCACGGAGTGCCGGGCGCTTCATGAAGCGCCCCTACGGGAGGAATATTTCGCCGATAAGCGCAAAAGGGAGCGTTCAGCTATATCCAAAACGGTCGGATACATAAAGATGAATGCTTCTAAAAGGATCCGCGCTCACTATGGTGATGAAAAAATATGGCACCGGAGATTCCATGACCATGTGGTCAGAAACCAAAGAGACTATGATATGATAGCTGAATATATACAGCAAAATCCCCTGAGATGGCAGAAGGATTGTTTTTACAGTGAATGAAATAACCCCAACAGACTTTGATCTGTTGGGGTTATTTCATCGTAGGGGCACTTCATGAAGCGCCGCAATGTGGGAGCTTAACTATTGAGCGCCATGGAATAAAGCTCATTCTTGCTAAAGCCCGTTTCGGCGGCGGCTTTTTTGCAGGCCTCCTTGAGGCTGAGCCCCTCGCTGCGGTAACGCTCCACAATGACAAGAGCGTCGGTCTCGGTGAGCTGGGGGGCGGTCTCCTCGGGAGCACCCCGGATGACTAGTACAAACTCACCCTTGGGGGGAGTGGCGGTGAAATGTTCAATAGCGCCGGAAAGGGTGGTGCGGATAACCTCTTCGTGGAGCTTGGTCATCTCACGGCAGAGGGCGATGTCCCGCTCACCGAAATACTCAAGAAAATCGCTCAGTGTCCGCAGAAGCTTGTGGGGAGCCTCGTAGAATATCATGGTGCGCTTCTCGCCTCTGAGCTCCTCAAGATGCTCCCGGCGGCTTTTGTTATTGGTGGAGAGGAAACCCTCGAAGCAAAAGCGCTGGGTGGGCAGGCCGCTCATGGCAAGGGCGGTGACACAGGCGCTGGGGCCGGGGATGGCAATAACGGTGACGCCGTGGAGAGCGCACTGACGGACAATGTCCTCGCCGGGGTCAGATATGGCGGGCATACCGGCGTCCGTCACAAGGGCGCAGCTTTCGCCCATCAAAAGGCGGCTTAGGAGCTTTTCCCCCATTTCCGCGCGGTTATGCTCAAAATAGCAGATAAGAGGCTTTTTTATCTCGAAGCGGTTAAGGAGCTTCAAGGTCACTCTGGTGTCCTCGGCGGCGATGAAGTCCACCTCTCTCAGGGTCTCAAGACCTCTGGGGGACATATCGCTGAGGTTTCCTATGGGTGTGCCCACAAGGTAAAGTGTTCCGGCCATGGCTCTCTCCAATCAAATTCTGTGGTAAATGTCCCGCACTTCCTGGGTGTCGCTGCCGTCAGAAGTGCAGAGGATCAGGGGCTTTTCTATGTTCAGTCCCGGCTTGCCTCCCCGCCGTGCCTCGATAAGCACAAGGTTGGGGGCGTGGCCGGCTTTATATTGTACCATGCGCAGGCGCTTGGGCTCAAGTCCGTGTTTCGTGAGAGTGCAGAAAATTTCCGAAAGACGCTCGGGGCGGTGAACAAGGGCAAAGGCCCCGCCCCAGCGGCAGAGATACTTGGCGGCGGCGCAGAGCTGGTCAAGGGTCAGGCAGCGCTCGTCACGGGCTATGGCACGGCTGTCCAGAGGTGCGTTGTAGCCGCTGTCCACAGGGAAATAGGGGGGATTGGATATTACAAGGTCAAAAAAGCCCGCCTGGTAAAGCTCCCGAAAATTCCGGATATCCCCCTCCAGGATGGCCTCGGGCTCAAAGCCGTTGGCCTGAAGGTTGCAGCGGCTGAGCAGGGCGGAGTCGTGCTGAATATCTATGCCCGCCACATTGGCCTCGGGGCGGCTGTGGCTTAAAAGCACGGTGAGAACTCCCGCGCCGCAGCCTATGTCCAGTATTTTCTTCGCCCTGATGGGGGCGGCGAAGCTGTGGAGCAGCACGGAATCCGTGGAAAGGCGGAAGGAGTCCTCCTGCTGCAAAAATCTGGGCCCACCGGGCCAGAGCTCATCAAAACCGGTCATAGAATCAAATTCCTTTCCTTATTGGCTCCCCTTTTAGGGGAGCAGTCAGCCGCAAAGCGGCTGACTGAGAGGTTTGTCCTTACCTTTTAAAGGCTCCCTTGTGTTAAGGGGGCTGTCGGCGCCTGGCGGCTGAGGGGTTGTCCCCATTCCCCGAAGTTCGTTGAAATACCAAATCTTGTGCC
>JAZSFJ010000071.1:0-19976 GCA_045532145.1 Oscillospiraceae bacterium | reverse complement strand
CAGTCAAAATCGGTTCCGAAGTGCCGATTTTGACAGCTCCCTTTACACAAGGGAGCCTATGGGCCCTGCACCGCAACTGTAGGGGCGATTCACGAATCGCCCGCGAAGGAGAGTGCCAATAATCCCTACATTTTTGTGGCGGGAGCAAGCGGCCACCCTACGACGAAAATTGAAAACCTGCGAAAATGCCGTAGGGGCGAACTGTGTTCGCCCGCCAACAAACACAAAAAAACCTCTCATTCCCTTTCGGAAATGAGAGGTTTTTTATTTCATACCATTATGCCATGAAGCTGGTGTTTCCGTCCTTATCACGGAGCATGGCCATGTCCTTAGAAATGACCACTTCGCCTTCCATGTCGCGGACTCTTGCCCAGTAGCCCTTCAGGGGCTCATCAAGGGGAACACCCTGCATTTTCTGCATCTCACGGACGCGCTTGCCGTCAAGCTCCGCGGGAGTGATGCCCTCCTTCACACAGAGGGCGGCGGCGTTACCCGCAGCCTGACCGGTGGTCATGGAGGTAGCGATAACACGGACTGCGCCGATAGCGTCCCAGTCGGCGGAAAGGCAGCGGCCTGCACTCAGCAGGTTGTCCACGCCCTCGGCTACCAGAGCGCGGTAGGGAATCTCCGCGAAGTTTCTGGGATGGGGTCTGGCCTCGTAGCCGCCCATAGGCACGAAGGGGTGCATGAAGAGGTCATCATCATCCTGGCTGGGACGGCATACGCCGTTGGGCACAGGCTCAGGAAGATGGATGTGGCGCTTGGCGTCGCCCTTGCTGCTGGTGGGATGGTGGGCATCCAGCACCTCGGGGAAGATGGCAATGCCATCTTCAAACTTCTCGGCGTTGCAGATGTCCCTTGCGGTGTAGATATAGCGGCCCACTATTCTGCGGCTCTCACGGGTGCCGTTCATCTCGGCAAAATGGGTAAGAGCGCAGTTTTCAAAGCCGGGCATATACTTCTTCATAAAGTCCACCAGCATCAGCACCTTTCTGTGCTGGTCAACTATCTGGCGGCTCAGGTCCTCAACGCTGTCATTGCGGCAGTAGTGGGAATGGGTGGCGTCCAGAGTGACGTCCATGCATTCCTCATTGTTGCTGCCCACCACGGGGTAAACAAGAGCGCCGGGGGCCACGATATAGGGCAGGTCGCCATTGGCGATAGCCTCGTGCTGCTTATAAACAAGATAGTTCAGGTGCTCCTCTATGGGACGGGTCTTGAGATAAGCTTTATACTTCTCCCACTCCTCCTTGTACTTCTTGTAGTTAACGTAGCTCAGGCGGAAGCCCATGGAGGTGGACTCGTTGAGACCCATATACTCGGCATTGCCTATCTCGCAGGGCACGCCCGCAGCATTGGCCACAATAGCATCGCCGGTGGTGTCGATAATCACCTTGGCCTTTATCTCCAGCTTGCCGCCTGCGCCGTAGGCGATGACGGAGTCGATGTGTCCATTATTCACCACGCAGTCGGCAATATGCACGCCGTAAAGCACACGGCAGCCGGCCTGGAGCAGCATGTGCTCAAGCTCCACCTTGCCGCTTTCAGGCTCAACAGCGGGAAGATGGGGGCGGACAAGGGCCTTGCCCTTTTGGGCCAGACGCTCCACCCACTCCTCGCAGATGCCGTCCACATGACCGGCGATACCGGTGATATAGCCGTTGGTGCACAGGCCGCCAAGGCTCTCACGTTTTTCCAGCAGCAGAGCTCTCAGGCCCTGTCTGCCGGCGGCAATGCCCGCAGCTGCACCGGCCACACCGCCGCCGCAGATGAGAACGTCCACATTGTATGTGCTATAGTTATTCATCATTTAACCTCCACGGGAGAGTATTTCAGGAGAGAGTAGCGGTAAAGCTCCTCCTCCATCAGGTAGTATTTATCCTTGAAGCTGCTTTGGAGATTCATTGCCACACCGGGACCGGGATTTGCATGGGCACCGAATGTGTCAACAATTCGGCGAATGTGTTTCAGCATGGTCTCAGCCGTAGCCTCGTCATCGTGGACGATATTGGCATCGGCCTTGTACTCGACGAGCACTCTGTCTCCGTATTTTTCCATAATTGCGGGAATATCGTTGATGCCCTGTATCTCAAGGCCATCCACGCCCAACTCATCCACAAGATAGGGAATGAAGGCGTCCACCTTTCCGCAGCAGTGGGCTATGAATTTTGTGCCCCTTGCCTGCACCGCCTTAACAAAGCGGCGGGTGGGCTCCAGAATGGTCTCCTCATAAAGCTGAGTGGAGAAAAATGGGCCACGGGCCGTGCCATAGTCATCGGCAGCCACTATGTAATCCAGGGGGAACACATCCCTGAGGCAGTTAAAAAGCTCTATTTTATAGTCGGCAATGCGCTCGAAAAGGGCTCTGCACTCCTCGGGCTCGCTGATAAGATCCACCATAGCCTGCTCGAAGTCCTCAAAGGCGTGAAGCCTCTCAAATATGCCGTTACTAAAGCGCATATAAAGGGCCTTTCTCTCGTCCCGCTTGAACCCCTCGAGGTCCGTCGACCAGTCAATGGAGCGCAGATCAGGCCACTTCACCTTCTCCCGCCACTCCGTGACCTCATCGAAAACGCCGCCTGAGGGGAGATTTATGCCCACGCTGGGGGAGTAGGCATAGTATGTGCCGAACCAGTCGTAGCCCGAGCGATCCTTGGGAACGCCATCCCGGTTATTGCGGCTTATGACCATCTGGGAGTCTGCATAGAGATTGGGCATCCACATGGGCTTTTTATGGTTAAGAGCCAGCAGCAGGTTTTCCCGGGGAGTGATGGGTGTCTCCCGCTCCACAGAGGGCCATGTGGGTGACATGGCAGGAATATTTACAGCCATATTCTTTCCTCTTTACTTAGCGAAGCACTCAGCGTTGAAGCGGTCTATCTCATCGTCAATAATGGCGCTGTTTTCCTTATAGATGGTGCCGGGCATACCGTAGGTTATGCTGGGAATGAAGTTTCCGGCCTTACCATAGGTCTCGCAGGCTCTTCTGACCTCGGCACGGATCTCCTCCTCGGTAGAGTCGGGTCTGTCCACGATTGCAGCGTCAATGCCGCCCATGAGAGTCATACGGCCATCTATCTGCTTCTGGAGCTTCAGAATATCATTCTGGGGCAGC
This sequence comes from Oscillospiraceae bacterium, assembly GCA_045532145.1. Lineage (GTDB taxonomy): Bacteria > Bacillota > Clostridia > Oscillospirales > Oscillospiraceae > SIG459. Next base: position 16,861 of record JAZSFJ010000071.1, on the reverse strand, counting down.
ACGCCCTGCCAGATGTCGATATGTATGTCTATCATGTCCTCGATGATGGGCTCAAGGAAGCTGTCGGAGTGGTGGAGAATGATGACGCCCTGGTCATGGAGATAGCCATAGGCCTTTTCATACTGAGGTTTGATGAATTCTCTCCAAAGCTCAGGCTGCATGAAAAGATTGCGCTTGTCGCCCCAGTCGTCGTGGGAGAGCATGACCTCAGGGTGGGAATGCTCAACCATCAGCTTGAAACCCTTGAGGCGGTATCCGCCTATGGCCTCGCAGAGGTCAGCCATGGCCTCAGGCTCCTCCATCAGGTTTATGAAGGTGTCCTCAAAGCCCATGAGGTAGTGCAGACGCTCGAAAACTCCCGTGGGGGCCAGAGCAGTTGTGAGCTTCTCGTTTCTGTTCACCTTTGCCTGATTTTCCAGATAAGGCAGCCAAAGCTCCTCGGCATCACAGTTGGCGATAAGGTCGGGAACCTTTACAAAGTCTCTCCAGCAGGTAATGTCCTTTATTACCTTGGTCTCCTCGGTGATATGGGGCATGGCTCCGGGAGTGCCCAGAGGCCAGATGCTCACAGTGCCCCAGCGGTCGGTCTGAGGCTCCATGCCGGGGTAAGGCACACCGCGAATATAGCTTGTTACAGGATTTCCGAATACGAAGCCAAAGGGCTCGTACTGCTTCAGAAGTCTGTCGGGACGTCCGTCCTTTTTCAGGGTCTCAAGGAGATTTTCTCTTGCAGTAAGCATTTTCTGTCCTCCATTTATTTTCCAGATATAAAGCCTCGAAGGGGCAATCCTTCACACATCGGCCGCAGCCGGTGCATCCCTCCCCAATTTCAGCTTTCTGCCTGCCGAGAGTAATTACCCCCGTTGGGCAGGCACGAAGGCAGCAGCCGCATCCGCGGCATCTGCTCTCATCAAGTTTTGCTTTTTTCACTATATCATACTCCCAACTGCAAGCCAAGTAGGTAACCGAAAGTTAATGCACTTCCGTGGCTGTTTCCGGGAATAAGCATGGGATAATCCACTCCGTAGCGTCCTCCGGCGGTATTGCCGATGGCGTAAAGTCCGGGGATGGCCCTGCCGTCATCGCCGAGAACTGCCATGGATGTATTGACCCTAACGCCGCCCACTACGCTCAGCAGCGCAGGGCCGTATTTCCGGGCTATGTATGGGGGCTTATCCAGAGGAATGAGAAGCTCAGGACGCTTGCCGAACTGTGTATCCCGGCCATTTAAGCACATCTCGTTGTAGTTTCTGAGGGTTTCCACGAAGCCGTCCACGTCCACACCCATCTTCTCTGCCAGCTCCTCAGGAGTATCGGCCATGACGGTGCAGCCTGTGCGAAGGCCCCATTCCATTCTCTCCTCCTCGTGCTCAAGCTGGAATTCGTCCCGCCTGCCAAGGGGAAAATCATGTCCCCAGTATATGCCGCCGCCGTATTTCAGGGTCTCCGGCACCTTTTCACGCCATGCACTGTCCATTATGGCCCAGGCGTATTTCAGCCCCTCCTTGATAACGCCAAGGCTGCGGGCCTGGAGATAGCTGTCCTCGTTCATAAAACGCTTGCCGTCCGGGCGAACGAAGAGGAAGCAGAAGTTTGAGTGGCGGTTGGCCTGAGGATGCAGAATGGTGGGGAAAGGTCCGTCCTCAAGGGCGGCACCTGCCCAGAGCGCGGCTCTGTGACCGTCGCCCATGTCGCAGCCCTTGGGACCGCAGATTTTGGCAGCCACCTTGTTTGCCACGGGGCAGAGATCCTCGCACATATCATCGTTGCCGCCTATTCCGCCGGTGGCCAGTACAACGCCCTTCCTAGCCCTTACGGAGATATATTTGCCCTCCTTATTGCGGGCTATGGCTCCCACTACCCGGCCATTTTCCTTAATAAGCTGCTCCATGGGGCAGCCGAAGAGAAAGCGGACACCCTCCTTAAGAGCCTCCCGGTACATGGGCTCCATTACATCGTTGAGACCTCCGAACTTACCTTCACGGCTCACAGGGCCATCGTAAAAGAGATGGGAGCCCATTATCTCGTAATAGGTCTCGCCTTTATAGAGGCAGCCCTGAAGCTCCGGACGCACGCCGTACTCCGGGCGGGTGAGCATCTCAATGAGCCAGTCCATGGCCTCGCCGCTGCGCTCAAGGAAAAGACGAACTATCTGCTCGTCGCAGCGGTTCATGCAGCGCTTTATCCACTCTCTCGCCACGGTGTCCACATCGTTTTCAAATCCCCGCTCCTTCATATAGGAGGAGTTGCAGACACCAATGTTGAAGCCGCGTGCGGTGTATTTGCCGAACTTTTCAAGACAGATGACGTCGGCCCCCTGTTGGGCGGCGGAGAGGGCGCAGCTCATTCCTGCTATGCCCGCTCCGATTACAAGTATGTCGGCGGTGTATTCCGCCTCTATCTTATCCTTTTCTATGGGCGCAGGCTCTGTGGCCCAGCTGCCCCATCGGGGATGAATACTCATATAAATTCCTCACAGCGTATCAGGTGAAAAACGGGTAAAGCCCGTATCGGAGAACTTCTCTTTCCACTTTCCCAGAGGGCAGTAGATAAGGCAGCGCTCGCAGAGATAACGGGGGAAATGCTCAATGGAAAGGCCGTTTACAGGCTTTTTTTCAAAGGCTGCCATGAGCTCAGCCTCCCTGGGCTCATTGTGCATTATAAGGTCGGGAACCGGCACGCGGCCCTGAAATTCCTTTCTCATACCCAGTGCTGCCACAGTGCAGGCAGCGGGGTTTATTTCGGCCACTTCCACGCTCTTGCCTTCCACCTCTTTCAGACTGCAGTTTCCGCTGCAGTGTCCGGGTATGGCTTTCGTGGGGCAGACCTTTGCACAGATGCCGCAGCTCTCGCCAAGGCAAATAGCGGGGCCTGCGTAGGGACCGTCCGCTTCAAGCTCAAGGGTAGTGAGCACGGCGGAGAGCATCTGTCTTGGGCCATATTCGGCGGTGACAAAACGGTTGCTCCAGCCAAATTCGCCAAGCCCTGCAGCCATGGCTGCCTTCCATATATCCAGAGGCATACCCTGACCGTAGGGGTCTGCAAAGAACTTGCCAGGGTGCTTATCCGGTATCATGCTCTGCTGCACATTGAAGGGCAGAGGCATTGCCACAGCTCCGAAATTATCCTCAATATATGTGGCCAGATTGAATGTGTCGTTTATGAGCAGGAAGTTGGGGGCCAGATCGTCGCAGTAGGCGGCGTAGGCGCTCTGTGCCTGTATTTTCTTATCCTCATGGGCACGGAACATGGCCTGCATTGCGCCGTCAGAGAGGGCTCTGCCAAAAACTATGATGCTCTTTGCACCGGGAAGCAGGTCCTCGGGACGGTGGCCTTTGGGCTCAGCGGAGAGAGCAGAGGCAGAGGCTATACCCACAAGGTCCATGTCCAAAGCGGTTTTTATGTAGTTTTTTATGCTTTCGGAAAGATGCATATTTCCACCTCTTTTATCAGAGCAGGCCCTTGGACCTGTCCACACGGAGTATCATAAAGCCAAGGTCACGAGAGGCCGTAACTTCGCCATTTTCGTTATACTCCACTTCCTCCACACGGCCCCAGCGCTCCTCGCTTGTCCAGTCGGTCTCATACCTATCGCCGCCCAGATCCTTTATCCAGCCGCCGTTATCAAGGCCGTAGAAGCTGGACTTGCCGCCGAGGGCTCGGCCGGTGTGGTAGTCCTTGCCCTCGATACCCTCGCGGACCTTGACCACCTTGAAAATATGCTCTCCCTTATATTCCCGCTCCACTTCGGGGTGGAAGCCGGAATGAACGATTATCTTTTTCATTCGTCAAAGCCCTCCCCGTTGAATTTCGAGAGTCCGCCAAAGCGCTCTTTCCAGTTGCCAAGGGGGCAGTAAAGGGTGCACATATCACAGAAATAGTTGGGATAGTGACCGAGAGCATAGTTGTTTATGGGTTTTTCGGCATAGGCGGCCATCAGTTCCTCATCGCCGGGCTCGTTGTTCATTATCTGGTCGGGCACATCAAGCTTTCCGGAAAATTCACGGCGGAAAGCAAGGGAGGCCACAGCGCAGGCATTGCCATTGAGCTTCGCCACAGAGCATTCCCTGCCGCAGATGCCCACTTCCTCGCGCTCCCCGCCTGGGGCGGGAATGGCTCCCACAGGGCAAAGGCGCGAGCAGATGCCGCAGCTTTCGCCCCGGCAGAGCTTTTCACCGGAGTAGGGCTCATCATAGTCCAGCTCCATAGTGGTGATAACAAGGCCTATAACCTGTCGCGGGCCGAATTTCTCCGTAACAAAGGCGTTGTTCCAGGCGATTTCTCCAAGGCCCGCAGCCATGGCGGCACGGGGTGCGTTCAGCAAATAGTAAAGCTGCTTGGCTCCCACGAAGGCGGGCAGGGGCAAATTTGTTGAGCTCACATTCTGCATAGGGCCGGAAGGGATGGCAGTTGCAGTGCAGCCAAAAGTGTTTTCTATAAACTCGCTTATATCAAACTGCATGAAGAAAACGCTCATATTGGGAGTCAGCTCTCTTGCATAGGCAGCGTAAGCGCTGAATGCATCCTCCATGCCGTCCTCCTTTGCACGGAAGGCAGCCTGAAAGGCTCCGTCGGGGATGCGGCGGAGGAAGACAATAATGCTTTTTGCACCGGGGAGAATATCCTCGGGCCTCTTGCCCTCAGGCTCATCGGAAAGGACAGAGGCAGGAGCTATGCCCACGGCATCAGCGCCGCACCTTGTCAGTATATAGTTTTTTATTGTCTCCGTTTTAGTCACGGCTCTCTCCCCCTTCCTCCATGAATCTGTCTGTGTTCACATGGCTGAGTCCGGTATCGGCAAAGCGCTCTTTCCAGTTGCCCACAGGACAATAGGCCAGACAGTTTCCGCACTTCCAGGAGGGATTGTGCTGGTGGAAATTCTGGCGGGGATTTTTCACGAAATAGCCATTGATGCTGTCAATATCCTCGTTGAGGGGGTCGGTCATGCTTCTGGGTATAAGGTCCTCCCCGCTCTCATTGAACTGCGCCCGGGTTCCATGGCACATAATGCGGCATTTGGCCCAGTTTATCTGGCTATAGCCCACTTCCTTGCCGCCGGAGCAGACAAGGCGCTCCTTGCCCTCCTCATAGGGGGGGATGGCCCCGGTGGGACACATCTTTTCGCAGATGCGGCACTTGGTGGGGTCGCAGAGTTTTGGGCCGGAATACATGGGATCTTCCTCCAGCTCCGCGGTGGTGAGCACTGCGCCAAAGCGGTTTCTGGGTCCGAACTCCGGAGTGAGCATCAAAGAGCTCCAACCGAATTCACCCAGTCCCGCAGCATAGGCGCAGTGGCGCATGCTCATCATCTTGGCTCCGTGGGTAGGGCCGGCAGTATTGGGCATGGCGGCGCAGCCGGTGAGCTTTTCAACAAAGCGGCTTATCTTATAGTTGGCGAAAAGTAGCTCATAGTTGGGGGCGCCCACATATCCGTAAGCCCCATAGATGCCGTGAAGCTCATACTTCTCGTCCTCAAAGGTGCGCAGGGTGGCATTCACCGCGCCGTCAGGCAGGCGCTTGCAGAACACTATCACGGACTTGCAGCCGGGCAGAAAGTCCGTGGGGTGCATTCCCTCGGGAGACTCGTTGAATCTCTCTATGCCCGCAATGCCCACCTTGTCCATTTTCGCCGTGGTGAGTACAAATTCCTTTATCTGCTGAGTAAGGCTTGAAACCATTTTTATAGCCTCCGATTGCTTTTTTACAGGCTTAATGGGCACAGCTCATATAAACTGCGCCCATTATTTATTATAGCTTTACCACTGTCTGTAGTCCTTGAGAGCGCCGGCTTCGGCACGGGCCTTCTTGGAAAGCTCGGCATACATTCCGTATTCATGCTCCTCGCAAACCTGGGTGTAGCTGATGTCGGTATGCTCGTTTCTGGGCAGGGGAACATCCTGTTCTCCGGCCAGAATATCCTGCACAGTGCGGATGTCAACGTTCCTTGCGGTAGTGCCCTTGGCTGCTGCCACAGCGGCGGCAACGCCGGCGGCCTGTCCGGTGCCAACGCACTGGGGGATAAGGTTGCACCAGTCAATGGCCACGTTGTCGGCGGAGATATGGCGTCCCGGAGCCAGAATGTTCTCCACATTTCTGGGGAGGATAGCCCGGTAGGGTATCTCGATGGGAGAGCAGTCATTGATGAGGCAGATGGTGGAGTGCCATGCGATAACGTCGTCGTGCTTCTTGGCAAAGGCGAAGTCGTCGGTGGTCATCTGGTAGTCGCCGCCTATGCGGCAGCTGCCTCTGGTACCCAGCTGGGGGGCTATATCGTAGAGATAGGCATCACCGAAAGCGTAGGGGCAGGCTTCCTTCAGATAGGCCAGAGCGTCACGCATGGTGTTTCTGGTTCTCATCTCGGTATCGGTGCAGTCTCTCACCAGAGAGCAATCCATATCCCCATGCCAGTTGTTGATCCAGCAGATATCGTCGGAGGGAGTGGGCATGGGAACGGCCCGGAAGCCGCAGACCTTGGCAAAGCCCTCGCGGAAGGCCTGGTTTGCCTCGGGATGGGCCTGACGCCACTCGTGGTAGCGGTTCCAGCTGGCTCCGCCTATACGCCATACAAGGGCGGTGTTGGAGCAGCGGGTCTTGCCGTCGGCAAGGGTGGAGAAAGGAGCGCCGCTCTGGCGTACGATGTCGCCGTCGCCAGTGCAGTCTATTACCATCTTGGCAAGGACAACCTTACGGCCTTCCTTGCTCTCGAAGATAACGCCCTTGCAGACATTGCCCTCCATAATGGGCTTGGTGCCCCAGCAGTGGCACATGACACGGATGGAGTCGGAATGCTCAAGGAGCATCTTGTCCATCTCGATCTTCAGCTGGTTGGGCTCATAGTAAACGGCGCGGACAAGGCGCTGGGGGCTGCTCTCGCTGACGCAGCCGTGGATGCGGGCCCAGGCGTGGAGCAGAGCGGGGTCGTCGTCCTTGCCTATCTTATCAAGAGAGGGGCCCATGATGGCGTTGGGGATGGGAGCAAGGCGGGTGAACCACTCCTCCTGAAGTCCGCGCACAAAGCTCTTGTCGTACCAGGAGAGCTTGGGCACCATGACAACATAGCCGCCGGTGACATCGCCGCCCATGTAGCCGTAGCGCTCCATGAGGATAACATTTTTGCATCCGGCTCTTGCTGCTGCTATGGCAGCGGAGTGACCGGCGCTGCCTCCGCCCACAACAAGGACGTCACATTCGTCATATACAGGCAAAACAGTCTGAGGTTCAAGATAAGTTCTCATATTTGAAATCTGTCCTTTCCTAGAATATAGGGCAGTGAATTTACACTTTTCTGTTTACTATTTTATTGTGAGAAACTAAAGCTTTGAAGTCCTCAAATGCTTTCATGGGTGTAAAAAAATCTATATGCACCGGAGGGGGATGGCGGCGGCAGCAAGCGGCCGCCCTACGGCTGCGGCGGGGGATTTGCGGCGCGCCGGGGTCGTCGCGCCCTACGGCTCCCGCCGTAATCATGCGGAACGGTCAAGACCGTTCCCTACATTATTGCGTGAAATCCGCGGCAAAACCGTAGGGGCGGACCGGCGTGTCCGCCCGTAATCGGAACGACGAGGAGACGGTAAATTTGCCCAAAGGGCCAAGAGAGGCTGTCCTGACCCACGCCGTCCCCTACGGGTGCGGAGGAAATTTGCGGCGGGGGCTTGCTCAGGCTACGGCAGCACGAATGTAGGGGCCGATGCCCACATCGGAGCGCGGACTATCAGTGCCAGGGCCCTGCAAATTACACTCACCCAACAAAAAATCCCCCCCGGGGTCCGGGGGGGATGAGGCTTATTTATTAAAATACTCTCTTGCGAAATTGATAAACTCGAAAAAGGCCTTTTTATGGCGGATGTCACGGTTCCAGATTATGCGCAGATACATCTTTGGAGCTTCCTCTATGGGAATGGTGACTATTTCAGGGTCATTTTCCATGCTCTGGCGGGGCTGAACGCTGCTGCAGAGATTCTCCCTTATCATCTGCTTCACAGAGGACACCTGCTTGGTCTCATGGATTATATTGGGCCTGAGACCGTGGTCGGCATAAAGCTGCACAGTCTGATTATGTCTGGGGTCAAGACCGCTGAGCCCGATAAGAGGCTCGTCCTTTATATCGTGGATGGAAACCTTATCCCGTCCGGCCAGAGGATGATTTTTGCTGCAGCAGAAGACGAAACCCGATTCCTCAATGTTGATGTAGTCAAGTCCCTCCATCTCCTCATCGCTGCTGAGGGATATGAGCACATCAAGCTCCGGGTCAAAGCTGCGGCTATCAAGGAAGGATGCGCCAATGTCCGGCATTTTAAGACGAATATGGGGACAGTGCTTGGTAAATTCCCCGAGAAAGCTAAGAACGCGGCAGCGGGCAGTGAAGGTGAGTCCAATGTTCAGCCAGTGGTCATTTTCCGCAGAATAGGCATCTTTGATGGCCTCCATCTCCGTGCGCAGTTCCGCCACCATCTTCTCTATCTTCATGCACTTATCATAGAAAACTATGCCCGCCTCAGTCAGGGCAACACCGGAGGTAGTGCGGCGGAAAAGCTCTATTCCGAACTCCTGCTCAAGGTCCTTCACCGTGCGGGATACCGCTGGTCTTGACACCAGAAGCTCGTCAGCGGCCTTGGAGATGCTGCCGTATTTGCATACAGCCATCATATACTCAAGCTGGAAAAATTTCATCTTTCTCTCCTCCATCAACCCAGGCTCATGCTTTTACACTTATTGTGTACATGATAATACGTTTTTGTTACAGCGTCAATGAACTTTTACAGGCCTTGTGCATTTTGAATACTTCTATGCTTGATTTTTCTACAAAACAAATAGATTTTTTCTATTCCCAAAAGGACATATTCAATGTATAATACTTTCGTATACTAAAGTAAATTCTAAAATGGATTCTAATTTCAAGGAGGACACCTATGAAGATAGCAATGCTCACCGCAAAAAACCGCTTTGACACCTATTCCGATCCCGCCATGGTCCCTGCTGATGCCGAGCTCATGTTCCTGAAGCCCGACTACACCGAGGACGAGGCCATTGCCGCTCTGGGCGAGACCGAGGCCCTGCTGGTGGACTCCGTCCTCCCCGTCACTGAGAAGATGATAGCCGCAATGCCCAATCTGAAATTCATCCAGGCCGAGGGTGTTGCATACAACAAGATAGACATTGAGGCCGCCGCAAAGGCCGGAGTATATGTCTCCAACAACCGTGCCGTCAACGCCGCCCAGGTTGCCGAGCACAGCGTTATGCTCATTCTGGCAGTGCTCCACCGCCTCCTTGAGGGCGATGCCGAGGTCCGTGCCGGTAGACAGGACGAGGCAAAGCACCGCTTTATCGTGGATGGCCTTGAGGACATCATCGGCAAGAAGGTGGGCCTTGTAGGCTTCGGCGCCATTGGCAAGGAGCTTGCAAAGCGTCTGCTGCCCTTTGGCTGCCAGCTTTTCTACTATGACCCCTTCCGCGCCAGCCCTGAGGTCGAGGAGGAATACTCCATCACCTATCTGGAGAAGGAAGAGCTTCTCGCTTCCTGCGACATTATAACCCTCCATGTGCCCGTAACCCCCAGCACCACCAACTTCATAAACGCCGAGACTCTGGCTCTTATGAAGCCCAACGCCATCATTATCAACGCCGCCCGCGGCCTCGTTGTGGACACTCAGGCTCTGGCTGACGCCATTATGAGCGGCAAGATCTACGGCGCAGGACTGGACACCATCGAACCCGAACCCGTCCCTGTGGACTCCCCCGTTCTCCTGATGCCCGAACCCTATAATAGACGTATTGTCCTCTCTCCCCACGTTGCAGGCACCACCAAGAGCGTGTTCTTCGCCGCCTACCGCAACTTCTGGAAGAACATCGCCGCCGTAAGCAAGGGTGAAAAACCCATGAACATCGTAAACGGACTGTAAACATAACCACAAAAATTACAAGGGCCGCCTTATTGGCGGCCCTTGTAATTTTTTATATTTCATTTTTACGAATTCTCGCGCGCCAGGGTTTCCCCGCCCTACGACTGCGTTAATCGGCACATGGTGAAATTTTATGCGTAGGGGACGGCGTCCTCGACGTCCCGTCAATTCTGCCCCGCCCCTGCAAAGGGGGACATGACCGCAACGGCGTAATATTCTAACTGTAGGGGCGAGCATTGCTCGTTCGCGGGCGATTCGTGAATCGCCCCTGCGGGTGCTGCGGTAATTTTAGGTTTTGCTTGTAGGGGCGACCGGTGGTCGCTCGCGTGGCGCGCCGGCGGCCATGGGCTCGCGGCCTACGAATTATAATAATAAAAAAGAAGCCCCTAGGGGCTTCTTTTTTATGCTTTAATTAATACTTGCCGTCGTAGTTGGCAATAGCATCCTGCCAGATCTGGAGGATGTCGAAGACCTCGGTGTAACCCTGGTCATAGAGTGCCTGGAGCATAGCATCGCCGAAGGGCTTAACGCCGTCGCGCCATGCCTGCATAGCTTCGCCTTCGATGTAGCGGATGGGATTGCCGCTGGCAGCAACCATGTCGATCCAGCCCTGGTCAGAGGTGGTCCACCACTCGTAGCTCATATCCCAGTACTCTTCGCTGTAGTTCAGCTCTTCCATGATGATGTTCTGGAGAGTGGGATCCATAGACTGCCAGGTATCATAGTTGATGCAGATAGCCTTTACGCCGGTGGATGCGCCGTTTTCGAACATGTAAACGCTCTTTGCGGGCTGCAGAGCGCCGAAGATACCGATAACGTTCAGACCGTTGATGAGGCCGTCAACAACGCCGTTGGTAATGCAGGAGTAGTAATCGGGGGGAATCTGGAAAACGGGAGTTGCGCCAACGCTGCCCAGGAACTGCATGAGCTGGGGATTGTCGCAAGCCAGCTTCATACCGGCAACGGTGTCGGGAGTGGAGATCTCAACGTCCTCAGCGAAAGCCATAGCAGTGCCCCAGACGCCAACGATGAAGATGGGGTGGATGTTGACAGCGTGGAACTCGTCCAGCATGGTCTGGTTGTTGAGGATGACGTCGTTCATAACGTCAGAAGCCATGGGCAGGCTGGTGAAGCCCAGGAAGGGATAGGAAACAACCTGCTGGGTGTAGGGGAAAGCATCCTTGAAGTTGGAAAGGGTGACGTCGGAGAAGTCAGCCATGCCTGCGCCCAGACCGTCCATGGAGTCGTTGGCGGTCATCAGGGAGCTGGAGAAGTAGTTGACGAAGGTAACTTTGCCGTCAGTACGCTCGGTGTTGCGCTCAAGAGCTGCCAGGTACTGGGGGCTCTGCTCTTCAGATGCGTTGAAGTTGAATACGAGCTCCATCTCGGGGCCGGTGTACTCAGGTGCATCTGCGGGAGCTTCGGGCTCATCGGGGGTTTCGGGAGTTGCAGGCTCAGCGGGAGCTTCGGGCTCAGCGGGAGCAGCAGGGGTCTCAGCGGGAGTCTGGTTGCCGCAGCCGGCAAACATGGAGACTACCATGAGAACTGCAAGAAGTGCGCACAGGAACTTTTTCATGATTTTGTATCCTCCTTTATTATTTATGCACTTTCTTTTCTGACATTTATGCCACCATCATATTGGGTATGAAGGTTGCAATACTGGGGAAGATGATCATCAGCACAAGGATGACGATATCAATGAAGAGGTAGGGAATAACACCCTTGAATATCTTGTCTACCGGAACGCCGGTCACAGCCGCCATGGTAAAGCAGGTCATACCAACAGGGGGAGAGATGGAACCGATAGCCATGAGCTTTACGACGAAGGCACCAAGCCAGATGGGGTCGAAACCTACGCGCATAAGAGCAGAGTAGAGCACGGGGATAGTAAGGAGCACCATGGGGGTCTCAGGCAGGAACATACCCAGGATGAAGTAAAGCACTATCAAAGCAGCGGCGATTACCCACTTGGGAACTTCCAGAGAGACTATGGTATTTGCCAGAGCCATGGGAAGGCGGCTCAGGCTCATAAAGGTAACGAAAAGATATGTAGATGCGATAAGGAAGAAGATCATGCCGCAGAGAGTGGCGGTCTCCTTGAGAGCCTTCCTGAACTTCTTAACGGTGATCTGTCTGAAGATAAAGGCAATTACGATGGAGCCGAAGGCACCGATAGCACCGGCCTCGGTGGTGGTGAAGAAGCCGGCATAAACGCCGCCCATAACCAGAATGACCAGGAGCATGATGGGAACAATCTTCAGAAGGCTCTTCATCTTCTGTTTCATGGGCACCTTGGGGCCGCGGGGACCAAGCTTGGGATTGATGGTGCACATGATGAAGATCATGACGATATAAAGAACCATCTGGACAACTCCAACGCCGATACCGCTCATGAAGAGCTGGCCGATGGAGTTTTCGGTGATGATACCGTAGGTGATGAAGGCCATGCTGGGGGGTATGAGTATGCTGAGGGGAGCGCCGGCAGCCACCGAGCCACAGGCAAAGGACTCATCATATCCGTTTTTCTGCATCTCGGGGAGAGCCACGCGGCCCATAATGACAACGCCAACATTGGAAGAACCGGAAATAGCACCCAGAACGCCGCAGGCAACAACGGTTGCGGAGGCAAGGCCGCCCTTGAAACGTCCGACCCATGCATAGGCAGCGGAATAAAGGTCTGTGCCCATGGTGGATTCCGATATTATCATGCCCATCAATGTGAACATGGGTATAACGGTGAATGCATAAGTATTAAGGTTTTTGAACGCGGAAGTTCCGGCAGCTGTCCACGCAACACCGGTATTTTTGAGAATGACGATACCGATGATACTTACGAGAGCCATGGCTGCGCCAACCCACATTTTGCAGGCAATAAGGAGCAACAGAACAATTATACCAATAAGACCAATAAGTTCAGGACTCACCAGATGTCACCTCCTGCGTCGGAATTTCCGTTCTTCATTCTTTCAAGACGGGCGGCAATAACACCGGTACGACCGAAGGCAAAAAGCTCATCGGTATCTTCCAGTGCAGCCTCGATCTCCCACTCACCCTTGACGGCGGCAATAATCTTGCGGATAACAAGCAGCACTGCGGTGATGGCGGCCACGCCGTAGCTCATTGCAAATACTGCAACGAAGGGCCACTGGGGTACAGGAATGTTGACATAGGAAATGTTCTGACTGAAGCTCTTGACGGCGTATCCGAACTGAGCAGCGGAGAGAACACCGATTGCAAGAGCGGAAAGCAAGAGAATAACTATGTCAAAAACAACCTGTGCCTTGGGGCTGAAACGGGAAGTGAGAATATTGACCTTGACCTGTCTGTTCGCGAGAATGGATGCACCGAAAGAGCTCATATTAAGCAAAAGCAGTATCTGGGCCCACTCAGTTCCGCCGATGATGGAGCGGTTGAAGAATGTGCGGTAAAGCACCTCAGCCACCATGAGAAGCATCATTGCGGAGACGAAAATCATACACAATACCGTAAAAACACGGCATAGTCCACGAATTACTTTCATGAAATTCTCCTTTCTATCCTTTTATCAATTCTTCACTTAATTCTTATTCAAAATCTGCGTGGAACTCCTCGTAGAGCTTGGGCAGAATTGCAGCCAGATGAGTGAATTCCTTGATATTGTGGGTGAGCAGGGCCTTCACAGGAGCCAGAGGCAGCTTAACGCCGTTGGGAAGGGTCTTCACGGGCTTACCGTCGATGGCGCTGTAGCCTATCCAGAAGCGACTGCGAAGCTCACAGCCACCCTCAACGGGGCGGATGAAGTGGACCATGATGGTGGGACTCTTCTCATTACCGGCGCAGACTATGGTACCCTTGAAGTCCTTCATCTTCTCAGGGTCAAAGCCCACGTCCACAGGATTGCGGAAGTTAATTATAACAGGCTGGGGGCCGTTGCCCACATCCTCGTAAACATCGTGTACGGTGTCCCAATAACGCTCTTTCATGCTGAGGCTCTTATCCAGAGCCTTATCCATGTTGCGGGTCTGGCAGGAGTAGTGCTGCTGGGGGTTCCAGACCTTATAACGCATGGGTGCCACGCCGTGCCAGGCAAACCACCAGTCGAACATCTCGGGAGTCACGCCGGGCATCTGGGTTATATTGGCCAGAACGCCGGTTCCGTCAGGCAGGTTGCAGTAGCCCAGTTCCATGTCCAGATAGCCCTCGTCAAAGAGCTTATTCATGTCCTGTATGGCGTGGGCCTTCTCCATGTCAAATGGCATAGCCACGGCAGCATACTTGGCGGGGTCTGCCTCCACCATGGGAAGCTCAAAATACTTATAAAGGGGAGAGTTTTTCTCCTCTTCGGTTACGGGAACTCTCTCAAGAACCACGTCCTGAGGCTTGATGGGCCAGCGCTCTACGGGAACATTCTCGGTGGAGAAGCTCATCTCGCCCTCAACGTTCTGGGCGATTATCCACTTCAGCCAGTTTTCGTTGTCCTGAGCGGGGCAGTCCTCACGGTAGAACCAGCCTCTGGACTCCTTGCGGAGAAGGGAGGCTCTGTAGTGGAGCTCAGCAGAAAGAACCATGGCCTCGGCCTCATGGCAGCACATAAGCTCGTGGAAGTCATTGGCCTTCATACTTCTGCTGAGAGCCTTTGCCTCTTCGACTATGGCGAGAGCCTTGTTTATGCGCTCCTCGTTCATGATAACGGAGAGCTCCACAGGGCCCATGGCGTTCTGGATAAGGTCGATAACGTCCTCGGCCTCGCAGCCGCTCTCCCTCTTAAGGGGAGCATACAGCCTTTCGAGGCACTCACTCACCTGCTCCTCGGAGATAGCAGGAGCCGGTCTGGGGGGCATGGAAGCGAGAGTATCGGCGCAGACAACGGCGGCGAAGACGGCATTGAGGATGCCGGAGCCACGGTTGCGTCCCGGAGGTGCGGGCACGGCGCCTGCGATACCGGAGCCGGAGTAGCTGAGGTCGCCAATGGCGTAGAGACCGGGGAGGGAGCAGCGCATATCGGCGTCAACATACACAGGAGACTGCTCGCCTATGAACAGGGGGCAGACCTCAAGGTCATTGTCCACGGCGTTGGCGTTTTCGTCATTGAGTATGTGGAACTTCCGTCCGTAGGGGCGGCCCCACATACGGTCCTGAGTGCGGTTTTTGGCTCTGTCGTCACCGAAGTCCAGATGGACGGGGCCATTGCCCTCGCTCATCTGCTTATACCACTCGGCGATGGCGTTGGAGTTTATATCGCTTTCGCGGTGAGCTCGGAAGTTGCGGGTAATAAACTCGCCCTTTGCATTATACATGAAGTTTTCGCCGAATACTATCTCGTTATGACTATTAATCTTAACAAGCTGGGCGAAATTGCCGAACTCCACATTGCGGAGCTTTGCGCCGGCTCTCCAGGCAGCGGCAATACCGTCGCCGCGGCCATTACTCCACATGGAGGCCAGACGGTAGTTCTGGCTGCCGGTGGCAAGAACAACATGGGGAGCAGAGATTACGTAGCTCTCTCCATCCAGTATGCTGTAAGCCACAGCGCCGCAGACCTTGCCCTCGGTGACCAGAATGTCAGCCATGGCTGTTTTGTCCATGAAGCGGACGCCCATTTTCTGAGCGGTGCGTCTTATCTTGAGGGTGATGTCCAGGTCAACGCAGACCATGGCAGTCATGGGACCGGTGGGGATAATGCGGCGCTCGCCGTTTTCCTCCCGGGGTATCACAACGCCCCATTCCTCCAGCTTATTCAGCAGAGCGGGGTTCATCTGGACATACTTGAGCATCAGGTCCTGATGGCCAAGGAAACATCCCACTTCCTTAACATGGAAGGCGAGGAAATCCTCACTCTTAACCTTTTCGGGGTCGAAATACTGCAAAACACCGCCGCCGCGGTTTGCCTTTCCGGAATAACCGGCAACCTGCTTTTCGATGACGAGAACATCGAGATCAGGTCTGCGCTCCTTGATGGAGACTGCGTTGGCAAGACCGGCAATACCGCCGCCCACCACCAAAACGTCGCATTTAATGTCTGTGCGTTTCATGTTTGTCTCCTCTCTCATTTATAGCGCTCAAAGGACTGGAAGAGCCTCTCGCTCTTATAGTTGGGAATAACCTTGATGGCGTCCTTGGCGCAGACAGCCTCGCAATAGAAGCAGTGCTCGCAGTCACGGACATACTGGAATATGGGCTTTTTTGCCTCGGCGTCCCAGCGGATAACGTCCACAAAACAGGCCTTGTAGCACAGGCCGCAGCCCACGCATTTTTCGGCGTCAAACTCGATTGCATGGTTTGTTCTTATCATGCCATCCCTCCTGACGATAATTAGAATTGGGCATTATTATATGAACCTATTTTATGTGCAAAACCTCCATATTTGTAGGCCTCAAATGCTTTCATCAATGTAATAAAACATACACACCCATCAAGATGTTGTGTAGATTTTGTTACAGGGTGCACAAAAAATACCGCCCCCAAAAATGGGGGCGGTACAGGTATATAATTGGGGATTTTCCGGCTTATTCGAAGTCGGCGTGGTATTCCTCGTAGATGCTGGGCAGGATAGCTGCCAGGTTTGCGAACTCCTTGATGTTGTGAGCAAGGAGAGCCTGTACGGGGATGAGGGGGAACTCAGCGCCTTCGGGCAGAACCTTAACGGGCTTGCCGCCGATGATGCTGTAGCCGAACCAGAAGCGGGTGCGCAGCTCGCAGCCGCCCTCAACGGGACGGAGGAAGTGGCACATAATAACAGGAGCATACTCGTTGCCGGCGCAGACGATGGTGCCCTTGAAATCCTTCAGCTTCTCGGGATCGAAGCCGATGTCAGCAGGATTGCGGAAGTTGATCTGGATGTGCTCCTTGCCAAGGCCGCAGTTCTCATCGACATCATGGATGGTATCCCAGTAACGCTCCTTCATGCTCAGGGACTTGTCGTGGCCCTTCTCGGGGTTGCGGGAACGTGCGAAGTAGTGATCCTCGCGGTCCCAAACCTTGTA
>JAZSFJ010000043.1:0-5104 GCA_045532145.1 Oscillospiraceae bacterium | reverse complement strand
GATTTTGACTGAGGGATTGTAAAATTGTCGGCGGGAGCCGTAGGGCGGGCTGACCACAGCCCGCCATTACCGCCCTACGTGATACCCGATATTCCGACTGTAGGGGCGAGCATTGCTCGCCCGCGGGCGCTTCATGAAGCGCCCCTACGGGGGGGATCTTCCGTTATCCTGTAGGGGCGGACCGATGTGTCCGCCCCTATGGCGGCGCGCCGGGGCGACGCGCCCTACGAATGGTGCGGTGCGTGGCTGCGGGCCGTCGAGGACGCCGGCCCCTACGAATGGTGCGGTGCGTGGCTGCGGGCCGGCGAGGGCGCCGGCCCCTACGAATGGTGCGAAAATTTGGGAGTTCGCCGTAGGGGCGAGCATTGCTCGTCCGCGGGTGGACACATCGGTCCGCCCCTACTATATAAATTTTTAATTTGACAAAACATCGGCCTTGGATTATCATAATCTCACAACCGAACAACGGGGAGCTGGATATTTCCGGCTGAGAGGATGGCAATTGAGCCTGAAGACCCTTGAACCTGATACGGGTAATGCCGGCGTAGGAAAACGATGATGTCCGTGGGCTAACGCTATCCGTGCCTGCGGGCATTTCGTTTTCTCCGTGAAAATGAAAGGAGAAAACATTATGAAAAACAAAAACTTGCGCACACTCACAGAAGGCGCGGTGCTCACCGCTCTGGCCCTTGCCCTGAGCTACATAAAGATTCCCATCGGTCTGGGCTTTGGTGGCTTCGGCGGCAGCGTTGACCTTGTGATGATACCTCTTATCATCTTTGCCCTCCGCCGGGGCTGCATCTGGGGTCTTGGGGCGGGACTCATTTTCGGCACATTGAAGTTCTTCCTTGCCGGGGGCGTGGCCCTCAACTGGGAGAGCATGCTGCTGGATTACTCCCTCGCCTATATGTTCGTGGGTTTTGCCGGGCTTGTCCGGAGGGGCAGGCTGCAGCTTTTTGGGGGCGCTCTCCTTGGCTGCTTCGCCAGATTCATCATCCATTTCCTCAGCGGCGTCACCATTTATGCCGAGTATATGCCGGAGGTGTTCATGGACATGACCATGGTGAGCCCCGCCGTGTACTCCCTTTTGTATAACGGCACCTATATGCTGCCCAATACGATTCTGGCAGTGGTGATTTGCGCGCTGCTCCGTAAGCCCCTTGAGAAGGTGAAAATGTAAAATACATCTACCTTATAAGGCTCCCTTGTGTAAAGGGAGCTGACAGCGAAGCTGACTGAGGGATTGTCGGGGCTGGCCGAGGTGCATGCAAAATTTCTGCGTTAACCATGCGGGCCGTCGGGGACGCCGGCCCCTACGGATAATGCGAAAATTTTACGTTTTCCCCGTAGGGGCGCATCATGATGCGCCCGCGGGCGATTCGTGAATCGCCCCTACAGATATATGGGAAGTTCACCTCTTGATATAGGGGCGGGCCTGCGTGTCCGCCCTTTTATATTTTCCAAAATAAAATTTACCTTTATTGGACAAAAGGCAATTCCAATTCCCCCTTGACTGTGGTATATTTTTGACGATGAGACTTAAACTATCACAAAAAAAGGTGTAAAGCATATGAGGAAAACAAAAGTAATCTGCACTCTTGGCCCCGCTGTTGACTCTGTGGAGGCCATTTCCAAGCTCCTGAAGCTGGGCATGAACGGCGCCCGCTTCAACTTCTCCCACGGCAGCCACGAAAGCCAGCTCCAGACCCTTGAGCGTCTGCGCACTGCCATGAGCGAGACCGGCCTCTCCGCCGCGGTCATTCTGGACACCAAAGGCCCTGAGATCCGCGTCAAGACCTTTGCTGATGGTCCTGTGATACTGAAAGAGGGAGACACTTTCACCCTCCGCACCGACGAGGTGGAGGGCAGCGCCTCTCAGGTCTCCGTCACCTATCCCGGCCTCTGCGAGGATGTGACCGTGGGCAACGCCATACTGGTGGACGACGGCCTTATCTCCCTGCGGGTGGAAGAAATAGCGCCTCCCGCCATCCGCTGCAGAGTGGAAAACGGCGGCAAGCTCTCAAACAACAAATCCATCAACATTCCCGGGGCAGCCATTCAGCTCCCCGCCCTCACCGAGCGGGACAAGTCCGACCTGCGCTTCGCCGTGGAGCAGGGCTTTGACTATATCGCCGCCTCCTTTGTCCGCTCCGCTGCCGATGTGGCGGAGATAAGGAACTATCTGGATAGCTGCGGCGGTCAGGGCATCTGCATAATCTCCAAGGTGGAGAATCAGCAG
This sequence comes from Oscillospiraceae bacterium, assembly GCA_045532145.1. Lineage (GTDB taxonomy): Bacteria > Bacillota > Clostridia > Oscillospirales > Oscillospiraceae > SIG459. Next base: position 2,865 of record JAZSFJ010000043.1, on the reverse strand, counting down.
GGCGTGGACAACCTTGAGGAAATCGCCCGGGCCAGCGACGGCGTCATGGTTGCCCGCGGCGACCTTGGCGTGGAGATTCCCGCCTCCAAAGTGCCCTATATTCAGAAGAAGATGATAAAAAAGTGCCGGGAAATGGGCAAGACCGTCATCGTGGCCACCCAGATGCTGGACTCCATGATGCATAATCCCCGTCCCACCCGTGCCGAGGTCAGCGACGTTGCCAACGCCGTGTATGACGGAACCTGCTGCGTGATGCTCTCCGGCGAAACTGCCGGCGGCAAATATCCCTTTGAGGCACTCAAAACCATGGTGGACATAGTCACCGAGGCCGAGGGTGGCATGGATTACTGGAAGAAGTTCCAGAAGGGTCTGGCCGCAAGCTCCAACTCCGGCATTTCCGATGCCGTCACCCGCACCTGCTGCCTGATGGCCGCAGACCTTGGGGCCGCCGCCATACTCACCGCCACCCAGAGCGGCTATACTGCCCGGCTCATCAGCCGCTTCCACCCCGCCTGCCCCGTCATGGCTCTCAGCCCCGACCCCACCGTGTGCCGCCAGCTGAGCATAGTCTGGGGTGTGCAGGCATTCCGCTCCCGGGATTTCAGCAGCACCGACGAGATATTCATCCGCTGCGGCGACGTGGCCGTGGCCAAGGGCATAGTCCGGGAGGGCGACACCGTTGTTATCACCTGCGGCGTCCCCGTGGGCAAAAGCGGCAACACCAATCTTATCAAGGCGGAAGTGCTTTGAAAACCAAAACCCATACCTTATGAAGGCTCGCCCCTTTGGGGAAAGCTGTCGCCGCAAGGCGACTGAGAGGGGGAAAGTATCTGAGCTGTTCCAAAGACGGCCCCCTCTCCGCCTCGCGTACGCTCGGCACCTCTCCCCATAGGGGCGAGGCTTATAAGGATTTTATATTTTTATTTTCAAATGAAAACAACATCCGATTACTGCCTCGAGATTTTCGGGGAAAAACTTTATAAACTCAGTCTTGATGCGGGCTTTAGCTGCCCGAACCGGGACGGCACTCTGGACAGCCGGGGCTGCGTCTTCTGCTCCGCCGGAGGCAGCGGCGACTTCGCCGGGGACAGGCGTCTCGGCATCCATGAGCAGATAGAGGCGGAAAAGTCCCGGGTAGGCAAAAAGTACCGGGGCAGCCGCTACATAGCCTATTTTCAGGCCTTCACCAACACCTATGCCCCCGCGGAAAAGCTGGAAGAGCTCTTTCTCCCGGTGATAGAGCGAGAGGACATTGCCGCTTTGAGCATAGCCACCCGCCCGGACTGCCTGCCCCCGGAGACTTTGGAGCTTTTGGGGCGGCTTAATAAAATAAAGCCCCTTTGGGTGGAGCTGGGGCTGCAGACCATCCACCCCGCCACGGCGGAGTATATTCGCCGGGGATACCCACTCCCGGTGTTTGACCGGGCCTTGGAGAGCCTCAAGGCTCTGGGCATACACACAATAGTCCACCTTATCCTCGGTCTCCCCGGGGAGACGCGGGAGGATATGCTGGCCTCTGTCCGCTATGTGGCGGAGAAGGGGGCAGGGGGCGTGAAGCTGCAGCTGTTGCACGTTCTGGAGGGCACGGACCTTGCCCGGGACTACCGGGAAGGGAAATTTTCCTGCATGGAGCTTGAGGAATACGCCGAGCTTGTTGCCGAGTGCATAGAGCTTTTGCCGAAAGACACGGTGGTCCACCGCTTCACCGGGGACGGACCCAAACGCATACTCCTTGCCCCACTCTGGAGCGGGGATAAAAAGCGGGTTCTGAATACTATAAATGCCCGACTCAGGGAGCGGGTGTAGGAGAGAAAAATGGAAAAAATAATTGCTTATCTGAAAGAAAAATACCGCCTCAGCTCCATGATAGTCAGCGGCGACTTCGCCGAGGGCAAAAGTGAGGGCATTTTTGAGGCCATAGCCATGGGTCCCACCAGCCCCTATGCCCACGAAACCGGCACTGTGGAGGGCGTGAAGCTGGATGTGCTCGTTTATCCCCGTGAGATTTTCTATGGGGAGATAGCTCTGGACGAGTTCGAGGCCGCCCACGAGGGTCTTGTGGTGCTGGACACCGACGGCATGGGCAGCTGGCTTAAGCGCATGATTGCCCAGCAGATAGCCTCCATACCCCTGAAGCCCCGTGAGGCCGTGGAGGATTCCCTCCATTGGTGCCGGGCCATGGCGGAGCGCGCTGCTCAGAATGACGCCGAGGGCCTTTTCTGCCGCCACTGGCTTTTGACGGACAGCGTGGAGGTCTATTCCGATGTCTGCGGATTGCCCTTCCTCAGCCCCAAGAAGACCATGGGCAAAATGGCCAAGTCCGACCCCGAGGCCGCGGAAATTCACCTCGCCGCCATGGGCAGCATGGACCACGCCGCCCTCATGGCATGGGTGGAACTGCTGGAAAAGAGATTCGAAGAAAGAGAATAAAAAAGAGACTGCCGTAAGGCAGTCTCTTTTTTGCGGGCGTCAAAAAAAGTGCTCAGCCCCCTCTGACGAGGGGGCTGTCAGCGAAGCTGACTGGGGGAGAGATTATGGCAGTGTGTTTATAAATCAATGTTCCGTTAAACGATGTTGCCCTATTTCTCTCCCTCCGAGCCGCCATTCGGCGGCCCACCTCCCTCGTCAGAGGGAGGTATTTGATGATGTCCTAGGACAGTCTCTTTTTTGCGGGCGCGACCTGAAGCGCCCCTGCTGGTGCGAAATTGAACCATGCTCATTCAATGCACCACATCGTAGGGCGGGCGCTTGCTCCCGCCGTTTCCCTTGCGGGCGCGACCTGAAGCGCCCCTACGGCTGGTGCGGAATTTGCGGCGCGATGAGGTCATCGCGCCCTACGGATGGAGGTTCACGGGCGGATGTGGG
>JAZSFJ010000164.1:0-6001 GCA_045532145.1 Oscillospiraceae bacterium | reverse complement strand
AGCAAGGGGCCCCGCAGGGTTTGCGTTGTGGGCATTATCCTCTTCGGGGCCGGCATTCTTCTGTCCCGTTTTATCCCGGCGGGCAGCCCCATCATTCTTTTCTACCTGAGCTACTGTATGCTGGGAGGCTTCGGAAGCGGCGTAAGCTACGGCGCCATGCTAACCTGTATCCAGCGCTGGCTGCCCCACCGCAGGGGCTTCGCCACCGGCATAGGTGCGGGCGCATTCGGACTTTCCACCGTGGTTTTCTCCCCCGTTGCTAACGCACTTATCAAACGCATGGGCTTTGATACCGCTTTGGGTGTGCTGGCTGTGGTGTTTCTTGTGATAGGCCTTTTGTGCTGCACGGTTGTCCGTCTCCCCGACGAGGAATATCTCTCCGCCCTCCCCAAAGCCACCAGCAAGGCTGCGGCTATGGAACGGGAGAGCATACCCTTTGGCAAGGCCGTACGCACTCTGCCTTTCTGGCTGCTGTTTCTGAATATCTTCCTTTTCAACGGCACATGGAATATGCTCAACCCCCTTATCAAGGGTCTGGGTCTCCAGCGTGGACTGGGTGAGGCCGCTGCAGTCATGGCCGTTTCCCTCACAGGTGTGGCCAACACCGCCGGACGTGTGCTTATTTCCACCTTCTCCGACCGTCTGGGCCGCATTAACACCCTCTATCTGGTCTCCGCCGTCACCGCAGTCTGCGCCCTGCTTCTCAGCTTTGTGGAGGGCTGGGGCTATCTCGCCGTGGTGCTGCTCACCGCTTTCGCCTTCGGAGGCCCCGCCGCCGTTAATCCCGCCGCCACTACCGATTTCTTCGGTCCCAAGCACATGGGCGCAAACTACGGCGTTATTATGATGGCTCTGGGCATCAGCTCCATTGTTTTCAATTCCATCTCCAATGCCCTCTACGCCGCCACCGGAGCATACACCCTCACTTTTATCATGGGCGCTGTCACCGCTGTGCTGAATATAGGCAACTGCTATATCATAAGCCGCCGCCTGAAAAAAGCAGAATAAGATAAACGACACATCCTTCAACGTAGGGCGCGCCGCCCCCGGCGCGCCAGCGGCAGGCACTATATTTCCGGTATCTCTAAGGCGAATACGTGTTCGCTGTACATGGGTGCAAATCGAGCTGCGTACTGCCGGCGCGCCGAGCGGCCACGGGCTCGCGCCCTACGGGTGCAGGACGAGCCAAGTGCGTGTCTGCATCGCTGCGCAGTATGACGCAAGCATCTGCCCACCTCCCTTTACACAAGGGAGGTTTTTTTGCCCTTTTTCTGTTCCAATTCCCGCATAAAGGTGTTACAATATAAAATGAAGAAGTATGTGGAGGCTGGGTTTTGAAAATCATCTACGCCGACAATTACATAGTGGTATGCGCAAAGCCCTTTGGGGTACTCTCCACCGACGAGCCCGGAGGACTTCCGGATATGCTCCGGGAGGCACTGGGCACGGAGAATATCCGTACTGTCCACCGTCTTGACAGGGTAGTTGGCGGATTGATGCTCTTGGCCCGCACCCGCCATGCCGCCTCGGATCTGGGCAGGCAGGTGATGGAGAGAGGCATTGCCAAGGAGTATATGGCTGTCATCGAAGGCTGCCCATCGGAAGAAAAGGGAAGCTTGCGTGACTACCTCCGCCGGGATAAGCAAGAGCGCAAGACCTACGCCGTAGCCCTCCCCGGCCCGGACACTCAGGAGGCCTTGCTGGACTACGAAGTGCTCCAAAGCCGCAGCGGCCTCAGCGCCGTCCGCATCCGCCTACACACAGGCCGAACCCACCAGATACGCGCCCAGTTTTCCTCACGGGGGCTGCCTTTGGTGGGCGACAAAAAATACGGCAGCGGCGGCGATGGGGACATTGCCCTTTGGTCCTGCCGCCTGCGCTTTGACCACCCCAAGACCGGAGAGAGCATGGACTTTTTCCTGCCGCCACCGGAGACATGCCCATGGAACGAATTTAATTGCTTCAAGGAGATTGAGAATAAATGAGCGAAGAAATAAGAGTAAACGAGCGCCCCCAGTGCCCCCACGCCAAAAGCTGCGGCGGTTGCCAGCTCCAGAATATGAGTTACCCCCGCCAGCTTGAGTGGAAGCAGGCCAAGGTGGTCCGTGAAATAGGCCGCTTCTGCCACGTGGAGAAGATAGTGGGCATGGCCGAGCCCTATAACTACCGCAACAAGGTTCAGGCCGCCTTTGGCAGAGACGGCAGAGGCCGCATTATATCCGGAGTGTACCAGTCCAGTAGCCACCGCATTGTCAGCGTGGACAAGTGCATGATAGAAGACCGCACCGCCGACAAGATAATCGTCACCATCCGCAAGATGCTGCCGGACTTCAAGCTCACCGCCTACGACGAGCGCAGCTGCCAGGGTTTTCTCAGGCATGTGCTTGTAAAGCGTGGCTTTGCCACGAACGAGGTCATGGTAGTACTGGTGGTGTCCACCCCCATATTCAAAAATCAGAAGCCCTTTATAAAGAAGCTCCTTGAGCTCCATCCCGAGATCACCACCATCGTCATGAACGTCAACGACAAGTTCACCTCCCTTGTGCTGGGCAAGCAGGAAAAGGTGCTTTTCGGCAAGGGCTATATTGAGGACATTTGCTGCGGCTGCCGCTTCCGCATTTCCGCCAAGAGCTTTTACCAGATAAACCCCGTCCAGACGGAGGTTTTGTATAATACCGCCGTGGACTATGCCGGACTCACCGGCAAGGAAACGGTGCTGGACGCCTACTGCGGCATAGGCACCATAGGCATGGTGGCCTCCCGCAAGGCCGGCAAGGTGGCGGGCGTGGAGCTCAACGCCGATGCCGTTAAGGACGCTATATATAATGCCAAGCTCAATGACATCAAAAACTGCTGGTTCACCTGTGCCGATGCGGGCCAGTTCATGGAGCGTATGGCAAGTGAGGGTGAGAGCGCCGACGTAGTGTTCATGGATCCCCCCAGAGCGGGCAGCGACAAGAGATTTCTTGAATCCCTCATCCACATGGGCCCCAAGCGGGTGGTGTATATCTCCTGCAACCCCGAGACCCTGAGCCGCGACCTTGAGATTCTGGTAAAGGGCGGATATAGGGCTACAAAAGCCCAGCCGGTGGATATGTTCCCGCATACGAATCATATTGAATGTGTTGTTTGCCTTGAGAGGCGAACAACAGCGAGATAAATCCCTAACGGGATTTGCGATATACCTGCGGCGCGATATGTGCTTCGCACGCGATATGTCCTACGGGACACAAAAGGGATTTATATCATATCGCAGCGCAGCTATATCGCATCCCCCGGAGCGGAGATATATCGCATTTTGCGCAGCAAAATATATCGCCTTAGGAGGCCTACATCATGCAAGGCAAAACGATTAAGGAATTGTCTGTGGAATTAACAGTCGAGTTAACCGCAATCTGCGATACTATAAAAGGACGTTCGGTATATACAAATCAGCTTCTGCGCTCATGTTCGTCTATAGGCGCAAATGCTCATGAGGCGAGATATGCCCAAAGCAGGGCTGATTTTGTACATAAGATGGAAATTGCGCTCAAGGAATGCTATGAAACCGAATATTGGCTTGAAATTCTAGATAAGGTCGGTGCTATCAGCGAATCAACATACAAGTCATTGAACAATAAATGCGGAACGATAAGAAGGAAACTTATCGCATCCATCACCACCGCAAAAGAAGGGGACAGGAAAAAAGAGCCGCAGGTATGAATTGGCTTCGCAATTGACCACCGCACAAACACAACGCAGATAGGAGGTGTGTGCTTATGTCCCTGAAATCTCAAAAAAGAAGCGCAGAACGGCGGGATGAAGGGCGCGGTATTTCTCCTCTGCAAAAACAGAAGGAAGTCATGGGGAAAACCTTCCGTCACGAGCTGATGTGTCTAATAGTATTCGGCATTTGCATTCCGCTTCTGATTGCAGCAGCCATAGCCGCAGACTCGGCCTTCATATTTATCCTGGCCGCCTTGTTTGCTTTTGGCTTTGTCCTTGCTTTGCGGGGAGTCATTCTCAGCGGAAACATTTACAGAGGCATAAGGAAAATAAGGTATGCAAGCGAGGAAAACATGAGTCAGAGCTTCAGTAGCTTTTGTCGCGTGTATAAACGGGAGTGGCAATACTCAAGCAGACTTGTTTGCCTCATTCTGACGGCGGAGAGTGGAGAAAAGTATTACTATGTTTGCCCCAAAGTGGCCGATGACCGAAAGTTTATCCGGGAAAATCTGCTCAATAACCCCGTCACTGTCTGCTGCTACCGTGGCAGTAGTTTTATAAAGCATTTGCCGGAGAATTGATTTTGGCAAGCCTCATCCCAAGGGCCTTTTATTCCAATTTCAGCTTATTGCAATTAAACCCGGCACAATGTATAATGGACTATCTGAATAATAAAGTTTGAGCATACAAAGGAGAAACAAGCATGCATAACTATCTGGGCAAGGAAATCGGCAAGCTGGGCTTCGGCCTTATGCGTCTGCCTGAAAAGGACGGCAAAGTGGACATCGAGCAGGTAAAGACCATGGTGGATATGTTCATGGAGAAAGGCTTCACCTATTTCGACACTGCATATGTCTATGGCGGAGGCGCCAGCGAGCTGGCTGCCAAGGAGGCTCTGGTGGAGCGTTATCCCCGTGAAAGCTTCCAGCTGGCCACCAAGCTGCCCCTTTTCGATAAGGATGTTACTCTCGATGAGCTGCATCAGCGCTTCTATACCTCCCTTGAGCGCACCGGCGCAGGCTATTTTGACTACTACCTGATACATAATCTCGGCCCCGGCCGCCGTGAACTGGCAGAAAAGACCGACATCTGGAACTGGCTTTCTGAGCGCAAGAAGGAAGGCCTCATCCGCCATCTGGGCTTTTCCATGCACGACACCGCCGAGTCTCTGGACGAGGTGCTCACCGCCCATCCCGAGACCGAGTTTGTGCAGCTGCAGATAAACTACAAGGATTGGGAGGATAAGTCCGTCCAGTCCCGTGCCTGCTACGAAGTTGCCATGAAGCATAATGTACCCGTTATCATCATGGAGCCTGTGAAGGGCGGCATTCTCTCCTCCCTGCCTCTTGAGGCTGAGGCACTTATGAAGGACTACGCTCCCGAAGCCTCCATCTCCTCCTGGGCTGTGCGCTATGCCGCAAGCCTCCCCGGGGTCATCACCGTTCTCTCCGGTATGAGCAATATTGAGCAGATGGCCGATAACCTGGGCTATATGGCGGACTTCAAGCCTCTTAATGAGGAGGAAAAGGCCATCATCGCCAAGAGTCTTGAGATAATCGAGGCCGTGCCCACCATCCCCTGCACCAAGTGCAGATACTGCGTGGACGACTGCCCCCAGAAGATAAACATTCCCGGCATTCTGGGCTGCGTGAATATAAACACCATCTACCGCAACCCCCAGAAGGCCAGAGGCGAATATAAATGGGTAGCCGGCGGCGAGCGCGGCTACGCCAAGGACTGCATTGGCTGCGGTGCCTGTGAGGGCATCTGCCCCCAGCACCTGAACATAATAGAGCTGCTGAAAGAAGCCAGCGAACTGCTGGACTGATGCGAATATAAAAAGTGGACACGACCACGTGTCCGCTTTTTGTATTTAATATCTGCATTTCAAAGGCTCCCTTGTGTAAAGGAAGATGGCATTTTCCCATTTCGCCAGGGGTGGTGCGAGGCGTTAGTATATGCCGCCGGCGCGCCGGGTCGACGCGCCCTACGAGTGGTAGGTGTAGTCTGTGCGTATTCGCCGGATGTGGGTGCGTAACGGAGGCGTATGCGGCGCGGGACGTCCGGAGGCCGTCCCCTACGGAAGGGTGCATACATTTTTCCATCCCCTCGTAGGGGCCGGCGTCCCCGACGGCCCGGGTGCGTATTCGCCAGGGGGTGGTGCGAGGCGTTAATATATGCCGCCGGTGCGCCGGGTCTGTATAGACTGGTAAGATAGTATACAGAATGTTCGGACAGATGGTATACAGTTTTATGCTAAAATAAAGGCAAAACATCAAGGAGATGATGGGATGCC
>JAZSFJ010000103.1:0-2482 GCA_045532145.1 Oscillospiraceae bacterium | reverse complement strand
AGGTGCGGGAGTTTCCTCCACGGGAGGTGCGGGAGTCTCCTCTACGGGAGGCGCCGGGGTTTCCTCTACAGGGTTATCGGTGGGCTGCACGGGAGTCTCGGCGGGAGGAGGAGTAGGTGTGACTTCTTCGGGAGTGGGAGTAGGAGTCACTTCCTCGGGCGTGGGGGTGGGAGTGGTTTCCTCGGGAGAGGGAGAGGGGCTCTCCTCTTCAGGCCACTTGATGTCCTCTTCGTGGTAGTGATAATGGCTCAGGGTCTCATAGTTTTTCTCTCTGAGAGTGCCGTCTGCATTGAATACGCTGCGGACGGTGTTGGCCTTATAGCCGGTGGCCACGTCTGTATATTTGGTGTCATATACAAGCCATGTGCCCACGTTCATAACTACATAGCTGCCGTCGGTATCGGTGCCGTGGATTCTCATGACAACACCGCTGTTATCGTCCTTCACATAGGCCTCTATCTTGATGGGATATTCCCTGTTGTTCACGAAGCGGAACTCAGGGCCGCCCCAGGAAACGGTGGCGTCCAGGCCTGTGGGGATATAACCCACGTTGAAGTAGTGGCAGGTGCGGGAAGTGATCTGCAGGTTGGCATAGAGGGCGCAGTAGAAGGTCATGGAGGAAATCTGGCAGATGCCTCCGCCGTATTCCTGCACGGTCTGGCCGCCGGAATAGGCGCCGGCAGGCAGGTAGCCGTTTTCCTTGGTGCGCTGGCCAAGGGCCTTATTATAGTCAAATTCCTCGCCGGGGAGCAATATAATGCCGTTTACAGAATTGACTGCCTTGCGGACATTGTTTATACGGTTGGAGCTGCTGCCCCAGAGATTGGTGGTGCTCTCACTGAGAACATCGCGGAACAAAAGCTCGTTGAATTCCTCGGTCGTTATCTCGGGCTCGGTGAGGATAAGGGGTATTTTCACGGTCTCGCCGTACTCGGCGGCGTTCCAGAGCCTCTCAGCCTCTTCGGCATCAAAGTCTATACCCATAACGTGCTCTATGGTAGTGCCCGTGGCCTTATCGTAGCTGGCGTTCTGGGCCTCGGTGAAAACGCTGTTATAAAGGCCTTCAATATCCAGCTCCTGATCGGTGTCGATCTCGGCCTCATAGGTGATGTCGGAGTAATTTCCCTCCTCAAGGGCCTCAACGACCAGAGCTACGATCTCCTTGCTGTCAAGGATAACGCCTCTTGCACCCTTGATAACATCTATAGTCTCCTCCCCCACGGTGATCTCGGAGGAAAGAAGGGCGAGCTGGAGCTCATGGACCATATTGTCCACTTTGGCGGCAATGGCATCTGAGTCGGCGGTGATGAGTATCTCGCTTTTGAAGCTCATACCGGTGAGGAGACATTTCACATAATTGATGGTATCCTCAATGGGATTTCCTCCGGCGCAGCTATCATAAACTCTCTGCACAAGCTCGGCAATGGGGGTCTCGGTGCAGACCTCGGAGGCCTTCACATTCAGCACCAGATCAAGAGGCATAAGCACATTGACCTCTTTACCCTCCTGAGAGGAGTAGCCTGCCTCGTCCAAAGCAGCGGCAGCCTCGGTGAGGCTCATGTCACCAAGCTCGATGCCGTCCAGACTCACATTGGGATAGATTTCGTCAATGGTGCTCACATAGAATACGCCTGCCGCGGCGGCAGCCACCACAAGAGCCACAATAACAATTGCGATGATAAGGCAGATTTTGCCCTTGCCGCTTTTGGGAGCTTTTGCCTTCTTAGGGGCTTTCTCCTTTTTGGGAGTTTCCGCCTTTTTAGAGGTCTTTTCCTTTTTGGTGACCTTTTTCTTTTCGTTTCCGTCGTTCAGCTTCATTTGTCTCTCCGATCTCAGCTCTTATAAAATACCTCTTCGCCCTTGGGCAGCTCGCTGCCGCCCATAACGCTGGGGGCGCTGTCTGTCCAGGGATTGCCGCTGCGCTTGAGCTCAGCCTGCTTTTCCAGCATCAGGCCAATGAGCAGATTTGAAAGGAGGAAGCCGGAGGCTGTAAAGCGCCAGCGCCCTTTCGCGCTCACCGCCCAGCCCTTGCGTTCAAACTCCTTCAAAAGCTCCTCCATGGGTGCAAAATCGCAGCGGTAAATTTTATAATATTCCTTCTGGGAAATGCCCTTGCTGGTGCGCATGCCCAGCATTATATATTCAGCGGCACGGTCCAGAAGTCCTATTTTTTCATATTCGTCAACAATGGTCTCATCGCCGTTGATGCCGTTTATGTACTTCACAAGGTCACGGACATAGCTATAGCGCACGCCCGCCACATTGGAGTGGGCTCCGGGTCCGAAGCCCATATAGTCCCTGAGAAGCCAATATTTGAGATTATGTCTGGAATACTTCTTCTTGCGGCAGAAATTGCTTATTTCATACTGCTTGTAGCCATTATTGGCCAGGGTCTCCACTGTGTAAAGATACATATCCGCCTGCTCGTCGTCATCAGGCAGGAAGGGAGAGCCACGGTACTCATACATGGGAGTTCCCTCCT
>JAZSFJ010000016.1:0-3676 GCA_045532145.1 Oscillospiraceae bacterium | reverse complement strand
AAATAAAAGCAGCCCCACTTGGTGGGGCCGCTCGTGAACCTTATGCGGTCGGCAGACCGTTTCACCGCGCCTTAAGGCGCGGCCAACAATAGGCCCTTATAGGGCCGGAGCAGGCCACCCGTTATACGGGTGGTCCTGACTGTTGTTCGGGATATTGTTGTACTTTGCCGGTTCTGTCAGCTTCCGGTAATATCGCGGACGAAGTTTTGGAACACGCCCACCTAGGTGGCGTCCTCAACGTACTTTTTGAACATGGCGGCGGTGGTATTATCCTGATTGTAACCGTCGTATTCCACGGCGCAAAGAATAATAGCCGGCAGCTATTTACTTATGGGGGATGGTTTTGTCGCTTGGCAGGCGACCAATTTCCCTTTCGCTTTCGTTATACTTCAGTTACAAGAAAACGAAGGAGGATTCAAAAAATGAAAGGCTTAACTGAAATTGTATTCATTCTCGATCGCAGTGGCTCCATGTCCGGTCTGGAGGCCGACACCATCGGCGGCTTCAACTCCCTTATTGCCAAGCAGAAGAAAGAGGAGGGGAGGGCGATAGTGTCCACCGTGCTCTTTGATGACCGCAGCGAGGTTTTGCACGATCGCGTGCCTCTCCGACAGATTGAGCCCATGACGGACCGTGACTATTATGTCCGGGGCTGCACCGCCCTTCTCGATGCGGTAGGCGGCGCCATCCACCACATAGGGAACGTCCACAAATATGCCCGCAAGGAGGACCGCCCCGAAAGAACGCTCTTCGTCATCACCACCGACGGAATGGAAAACGCCAGCAGACGGTATACATATGATAAGGTGAAGCAGATGGTGGAGCACCAGAAAGAAAAGTACGGCTGGGAATTTATTTTCCTTGGTGCCAACATTGACGCTCCTGAGGTGGCGGGTCGCTTCGGCATCGGCAGAGACCGGGCGGCCAACTATCACTGCGACGAAAAGGGCACCGCCCTGAACTACGAGGTTCTCAGCGAGGCCATTCGTGAGGTGCGTGCCGGCTGCGCGCCTCTGAGCGCCAACTGGAAGTCCAGAATTGATGAGGATTTCAAAGGAAGAAAACCTTAAGGTGTGAGCGGCAAAGAAGCTCCCCCTGATTCGCTATGATCAAAGTGAATCAGGGGGAGCTTTTAGTGCGTTATGGGAATGGGATTTATATACGCTGGGCCCATTCGGCCTCCTTAAAGCCTACAAGGACAAAGTCGTCGCCGATGAGAAGGGGGCGCTTAACCAGCATGCCGTCTGTGGCAAGGAGCGACAGCATCTCATCCTCGCTCATCTCCGGCAGCTTGTTTTTTAAATCCATGGACTTGTACATTAGTCCGCTGGTGTTGAAAAACTTTTTCAGAGGCAAAGCACTCATTTTGTGCCACGCACTCAGCTCTCCAAGCCCGGGATTATCCAGTTTAATATCCCTGAGCTCATACTGGACGCCCTTGTCATCAAGAAATTTTCTGGCCTTCTGGCAGGTGGTGCACTTCGGGTAGCAAATAAAAGTAAGCATTCTTTTCACGCTCCTAACAAACTCTGGTCGAAGGCAAACAGTGCTTCGTTGATCTCAAAAATGTTGTAATTCTTCTGCTTGATAAAATACTCAATTATCACATCGAACTTGCTGCTGCGGCTCAGGGCGAAACCGGCCCGGGCGATGAAGTCCCGGGTTTCTTCCAGATCCAGCTCCAGCGCGATAGCGAAGGCTATGGCCGTGGCTTTGGAGGGCTTATAGTTTGGATTGTTGCGTATCTTGGAAAACAGCTTCCGGTCCACGTTGGCCTTCTTGTAAATCTCGGAGTCTTTTTTGCCGCTGCGGTCAATGAGTCTCAGCAGAGTTTCGGAAAATCCGGCGTCCAGCTCAAAGATCAGCTCGTCAAGGCTGCTTCTAGCCATGTCCATGGCCATGGGGGCGCAGGGTGCAGCATGGAGTTCCGGAGCCTTGCACGGCTCGCAGACAGTATGCTTCTCCATCCTGGCGTGTTTTATCCTGCCTAGACGCTCGGCATAGGAATCGCTGTGCTCATCCACATAGTGATCGTCAATATACTCGGCGATGTCCGCGAAGAGCTTGCCGCTTATCTGGTAGGCGGCCCGGTCGAAAATGACGATGTACACCGTCATGTCGTTTTCCATCAGGAATTCACCTATGGTGTCCACCGCCACGCGGAGTGCCTGGTCTTTGGGGTAGCCGAAAATGCCGGAGGAAATCAGCGGGAAGGCCAGCGTTTCGCAGCCGTACGCCTTTGCAAGGGCAAGACTCCGGCGGTAGCAGGAAACGAGATTCTCCCGCTCGCCGTATTTTCCGCCATTCCATACGGGGCCCACGGTATGTATCACATACTTGCAGGGCAGTTTATATGCCTTTGTTATTTTGGCGTCGCCGGTCTTGCAGCCGCCCAGCGTCCTGCACTCAGCCAGCAGCTCTGGGCCCGCCGCCCGATGTATGCTGCCGTCCACGCCTCCACCGCCCAGGAGAGACTCCTTTGCGGCGTTGACAATGGCATCAACGGACATTTTCGTTATGTCGTTTCTTACGATCTCAAGAGGCATTTTGGCCCTCCTTCTTTCTCGGCTTTGTGTCAGCAGTGGGGCTTATGAAAGCATAAATATTATACTCCGTTTTCATGGCGGCAACAAGCCCCCCGGGCTTGTGAACTTGAAAAGTATGCGTTGCTCAGGCTGTGGTGGAGTGTGGTATGTCGCAAATGGGTAAGCCGTTGACATGGTGAGCAAAGCTATGTAAAATTGAAAATAAGTTAATAAGTTGTACCGAGGAGGAAGTCACATGACAGAACTGGAGACCCTGGAACGTGCAAAAATGTACATGGAAAAACTGGCTAATGGCATAAATCCCATTGACGGCTCCATGATTCCCGACGGAGATATTGTAAACAATGTCCGCATCTCACGTTGCTTTTTCTATGTGGCAGATGTCCTTGGGAAGGTGATCGATAATAGCGGCGTCGCAGCCTCTAAAAAGCAGAAAAAGGCGGCCTTCTTCCTGAGCGCGGAGAAACGGGGTGACTTTGCGTTTTCCAGCACTCCTATTCCCGTGTCCGAGATATCCAAGCGAATCAATGCGCTTATCGACAGCGAGAGTATGAGCACTTTGAGCTATTCCTCCATTCGGGACTGGCTTATCTCTTTGGGGATGCTGGAGGAGATTCCTGATGGCAGCGGAAAGTCCGCGAAATACCCTACACCCCAAGGCGGAAGCATAGGCATTCTTATGGAAGAAAGAATGGGAAATAATGGTGCATATTTTGTTGTGGTATACACTCTGGATGCACAGCATTTTATCATCGACAATCTGGATGCCATTATTGAGTTTTCCAATGCCGGCAAGGAAAATCAGGGGCAGCCATGGACCGCGGAGCACGACCAGTGCCTGAGAGATTTGTATCAGCAGAATGTTCCCGTCAAAGACATTGCGGCCACACTGAAGCGCAACAGCGGTGCCATTCGTGCAAGACTGAAGAAGCTAGGTATGATTCAATAAACAAAGCGAGCACGGCTCATTGAGCCAGTGCTCGCTTTTTGTTGTATACAGAAAACCACCGGCAGTGCCGGTGGTTCCAAAAAGCTTTAGCTATGCATAGAAAAAATATCCTCCTTTGTTATACTAGAGTGAGGTCTGCCAACCGCACAAAGAAAACAAAGGAGGAATCAAGTCTGGATGA
>JAZSFJ010000102.1:0-61115 GCA_045532145.1 Oscillospiraceae bacterium | reverse complement strand
GATAAAGTTGAATCGGGATTTTTCTGTATATACTGTATATAGTCGTTATATAGTCGTTCTAATTTACTCAATCGGCTCGTCGCGGTCCTGAATGGGCTCAGCTTCGGGCTGAGGCTTCCAGCAGGAGAGGATATTGTACACATTGGCAAGACTGACATGGTAGTAGGGCATATATACCACACTGATAAGTCCGCTGCATACATAGGTAACAATAGGATTACCCATAAAAATATATCCCACCGCAATGTTTGCCAGCTGCCAAAGGATGAAGCTCAGATCCAGAAGGAACAGCTTTCCCTTAAAGCCTCTGGTCATTTCCTTACTCTCTCTTAAGCAATCCATAATGCTCAGCTCCGGTCTCTCCAGCATTATAAACACAGCCATGGAGTAACGGTAGGCGGCAATGATACCGGGGATAATAAAGAGCATGGACCAAAGAGCGATAAATATATTCTGCAGCACTACAAGGCAGAGGGCTCTCAGGAAAATCGTGAAAACATCGAACAATTCCCCAACGCCTGCCTTTTGGCGGCGGCTAATGAGGAGAGCAACATAGGCAAATCCCACTGCGATCACATAATTCATGACCGTCATCGCCATGTCAAGGAGTTCTCCATAAGCGCTCGCTTGGGGAAGCTCAACAATCTCACCTTTTAGCATAAGTTCTATAGCGCCCATCATATCAAAATCGCCGTATAAAACTTTGGCGCTAAGGTAAGCAAGCAGCTCGGTAATGAGCACATAGACAAAGCTGACCAAAATAACGGATCCGATAGCAGCGCGGATGGCGCCTCTTGCGTCCCGTTTTACTTCCATAACAGAAAACATATTTATACTCCTTTTGCTTTAGGCAGAATTCTGTAGCTTTTCCATTTGCCGGAGTGATAATAAATCGCTTCCACCAGCACTATACCCGTTCTGGCAAGGGCATCGCCCAAAAAGAAACCCTTTGCCCCCATACCAAGAGCGAGACCAAAGAGCATACAAAAGCCCACACGGAACACAACGCCGTCCAGCATTCCTCCCAAGAAGCCCAGCTTGGCATTGCCTGTGCCGGAAACCACGCCCTCATAAGGGGCAATGGCGGCGGAGAGGAAATAAATTATGCAGCAGATAAGCATAAACACCCGCGCCTGAGAGAGAACCTCCGGGTCAGAGGTAAAGAGGGAGAAGATAAAATTCGGGAACAGCACAGATGCAAGGGCCATAACCGTTGCCGCAGAGAAAGACACTATGGCAACACTTCTCACGGTTTCCTTTACCCGGTCCAGCCGCTCTGCGCCTATATTCTGAGCAACGATGGTGCCCGAGGCCTCACGTACGGAAATGGAAAATATATTGGCAAGATGATATATCTTGTCGCTGACATTATAGGCAGCGGCCGCAGCCACGCCGTAGGAATTAATAAAGCTGAGCATATAGAACTGGGTACCGATAATGAACACGCCTCGCATGGAAAGAGGCAGCCCCAGTTTCAACAGCAGTCCCAGTCTACGCCACTGTATCTTAAAAGAGCTGAGACGGAAATCAAAGCCGAAATGCTCCCGGCGTCGATAGAGCAAACTAAGTGAAAACACAAGGGAAAGGCCCTGACCTATGATGGTTGCAAGTGCTGTGCCCGCAACGCCCATGTCAAAGACTACGATGAAAAGGATGTCCAGAACAGTGTTCAGCACGGTGGCTATGGCTATGAACATAAGAGGGCTTTTGCTGTCGCCCATGGCGCGGAGCACAGAGCTCACTGCGTTATAGCCGAAAATGAGGGGCAATCCTACGCTGGTTATCCTGAGATAGCTCAAAGCCGGAGCAAGGGATTCCTCCGGAGTATTGATAAGTCTAAGCAGCTCTTCGCCGAAGATGAAGGTAAGCACAGCGAAAATCACCGAGAGACCGAAAAGCTCTGTAAAAAGATTGCCTATGGTGGGATTGAGCTCATGGCGCTCCCCGGCACCGATGTGCTGGGAAATGAGCACCTGTCCGGCAGCGGCAAGGGATGTGCTGATTATGGTGTAGAGGTTAAGCATCTTGCCGCCCATACTCACAGCCACAATGCCATAGCTGCCAAGGAAATGGCCTATGATAATTGTATCAACGGTGTTATAGAGATTATTGAGGGCATTTGCCAGAAGAAAGGGCAGAAAGAATCTCAGAAGCATGGGCATTATTGGCCCGCTGGTAAAATCCGTACCCCATGTTTTGGTCTTGGTCAAAACTGCTTCACCTTTGCTTTGTCTTGAATTCTTCTGCGGCTTTCAGCTGCTCCTCTGCGCTTTGCAGGGTCAGCTCAGTTATAATGTCGCCTCCGTAAAGGCGGGCAAGCTCATGAAGTCTGCCCTGACGGTCAAGTTCGGTGACGCTTGTATAGGTGCGTCCTTCCTTTTCATCCTTGCGGATGCTGAAATGAGTGTCAGCCATGGCGGCTATCTGGGGCAGATGGGTTATGCAGATGACCTGCTTGGTGCCGCTCATCTGGCCTATTTTTTCACCAACACGCTGGGCGGCTATACCGGAAACGCCGGTGTCTATCTCGTCGAAAACAAGGCTCTCAACCTTGTCTCCCTCAGCCAGAACGCCCTTCATGGCCAGCATGATGCGGCTGAGCTCACCGCCGGAGGCAATGCGGGAAATGCGTCCCGGCTCCTCCCCGGCATTGGCGGACATATAGAATTTAACATCGTCACAGCCGGTGCTGCCAAAACCACGGCTCTCGCCAATGGGCTCAACCTTTGCCACAAAACGTACAGAGGGCATACTGAGATATTTAAGCTCGCTTTCCACCCGCTGAGAAAGCCTTGCGGCAGCCTCTTTACGTGCCTTTGTGAGGGCAGCGCCCTTTTTCAGTATCTCCTTCACCAACTTTTCGCTGTCTTTTTCAAGACGGAGAAGCATATCCCCCGCGAACTCGATTTCCTCAAGGCGGCTGCGGCATGACTCCAGATGGGCCAGAATGGCTGCCTCATCGATGCCGTACTTTCTCTCAAGGCGGCGCAGGAGAGAGAGACGGGACTCTATGGCGTCATATTCCTCCGGGGAGAAGTCCAGCGCACCCCGCATATCGGATATGCGCTCTGCGGCATCTTCCAGCATAAAGCGGGCGTCGGATATTATTTTCAATGTATCTCCAAGCTCCGAAGCGTAGCCGGAAGCATGGCTGACACAGTCCTCCGCATCGGAGGCCAGGGATATTGCGCTCTCACAGCCGCTATAGAGGGCCTCGTATGCAGCGTCCAGAGCCTCGGTGAGCTTGCCCGAATTTTTCATAAGATTCCGGCGCTCGGTGAGCTCGTCCTCCTCGCCAACGCGAAGGTCCGCAGCTTCTATCTCGTCTATCTGGTAGCGGAGATTTTCAGTAAGGCGGGCCTTTTCAAGCTCATCCATGGAAAGGCGCTCCATCTCCTTGTGCACCTCACGCCATGCTCTGTAGCTCTCAGAGTAGTCGGCTTTCAGTTGGGAGAGGCCGCCGAAGGAATCCAGATAGGAAAGATGCCTGGCCTCGTCCAGGAGCTGGCGTCCGTCATTCTGGCCGTGGATGTCCAAAAGCAGAGAGCCCAGAGAGCGCAGCTGCTGCACGGTAACGGGCATTCCGTTTACCCGGCAGGAGCTTTTACCCTCGGCGGATATGCGCCGCTGGATGATTATCTCCTCCCCGGTGTCAATATCATTGTCCTCAAGCCAGGCATCTGCTTCGGGGCAGGTGAACACAGCGCTGACAAGGGCTTTGTCAGCTCCGTGGCGCACTATTTCCCTGCTTGCCCTGCCGCCCAAAACGGCGTCCAGAGAGTCTATTATCATACTTTTGCCCGCGCCGGTCTCGCCGGTGAGGACGTTGAAGCCGGAGCCGAATTCAACATCGGCCCGCTCTATAACTGCAATATTTTCAATATGAAGACTGCTAAGCATATTCTACTCCCCGTATTAAAGCAGGCTTTCTATCTCCTTGGAGAAAAGCTCCGCAGAGGCATTGTCCTTCATGGCCAGAAAGGCAGTGTCGTCTCCGGCAATGGAGCCAACCAGATTATATATCTCCATGTTATCCAGAGCGGAGCAGGCGGCGTTGGCAAGGCCGGGAAGGGTCTTTATGACGATAATATTCTGGGCCACAGCGTAGTCCACAACGCTTTCCCGGAATATTTTTTTGAGTCTCTGGTCAAAGTCGGAAACGCCGTCCCGGGAGCCCAGAACATAGCGATAGCTGCCATCACCGGTAAGCTCCTTTACAAGATGGAGGTCCCGGATATCACGGGAAAGGGTGGCCTGAGTGCTCTTTATGCCCTCCGCCAAAAGTGCTGTCATAAGCTGGTTCTGGGTCTCGATATTTCTTTTGCTGATGATCTCTACTATTTTTTGCTGCCTCAATGACTTCATTTCGTATCACCCAACTTCTCAAATACTATATCGTAAAAGCTCTTCGAGCCAACGTGCGCGAGCATGGTCTGGTAGCCGGATTTTTTCACCCTCACGGTGTCCCCCTCCTCTATATTCAGGTCAACGCCGTCAACGGAGAGCATTGCTCTGCCTCTCAGGCGGCTGAGCTCTATGGTCACTACCCTGTCGGGAGCCAGAACACAGCTGCGGGCCAGAAGTGCATGGGGGCAAATGGGGGTCAGGATTATATTCTCCACCGTGGGCTCAACAAGGGGTCCGCCGGCGGACATGGAGTAGGCAGAAGAACCAGTGGGAGAAGACACAACTATACCGTCGCCGTTGAATTCAAGTATGCGTCTGCCGTCACCGCAGGCAACAACGTGGATAATCTGCATAACGCCGTGGACAGTGGCATCGTTGAGGGCGTAGCTGGAATATACCACCTCTCCCCTTCTCACAAGCTCCACCTTGAGCATCATACGGGGACTTGGTATGAAGTTGCCCTGAGCCGCGGTCACAAGACGGCCAATGTCGCTTCTGTCAAGCTCGGAAAGGAATCCCACACTGCCAAGATTAACGCCGATTATGGGCACTCTGTGGCCCACCATGCGCCGGGCTGTGTGCATAATGGTACCGTCGCCCCCCAGAGAAACCACAAGCACTGCCCCCTCAAGGGCCTCGTCCAGTTCCTTATAGACAAGTCCGTCGGGCAGGCTTATACCCTCGTCACCCAAAAACTCGGGACTTATATCAACCTCCACTCCCGCCTGCAGCAAAAGCTGGCGGGCCTCAAGGGTGACTTCAAGCTCTCTGTCCTTATAGGGATTGGGGCAGAGGACAACCTTTCTTTTCATGCCTTCCCCTCCTTGAAAGAGCTGTGGGAAGCCTCTACGATGGGGGCAGGGTCAATTACCGGAGCCTCATGCTCACCTTTTTTCAGCCAGCCCAGATACTCAATATTACCCTCGGGTCCGCGGATGGGAGAAAAGCTCAGGCCCATGAGGGTGAAGCCGGCCTCAGGCACAAAGGCCATGAAGCGCTGCAGCACCTCCAGATGAACGGAGGGCTCACGGACAACGCCCTTTTTGCCCACTTTTTCCCTGCCCGCCTCAAACTGTGGCTTTATGAGGCAGAGAATATCGCCGTTTTCCCGCAAAAGCTCCCTTACAGCGGGGATGACCAGCTCAATGGAGATGAATGCAAGGTCCATAACCGCAAGATCCAGCTTTTCGGGAATCTGTTCATCGGTGATATAGCGCACATTTGTACGCTCCATGTTGATGACTCTCTCATCGCTGCGAAGCTTCCATGCAAGCTGGCCGTAGCCAACGTCAACGGCATAAACCTTACTTGCCCCGTTTTGCAAAAGAACATCGGTGAAGCCGCCGGTGGATGCGCCGCAGTCTATGCAGACGCAGCCGGTGGGATCCACAGGGAAAACCTTCAAAGCTTTCTCAAGCTTCAGTCCTCCACGGGACACATAGGGAAGAGCCTCTCCTCTCACCTCAATCTTCTTTTCCGGGTCAACTGCGGTGCCGGGCTTATCCACCCTCTGGCCGTCCACAAAGACATTTCCCGCCATAATGGTGGTTTTTGCACGCTCCCTGCTGGGCACGAAGCCCATATCAAAAATCAGCTGATCAAGCCTTACTTTTTTCATTTTTTATCCACTCCATAATCAGTTCCGCAATGCTTTCGGCATCAATGCCGTATTTTTTCCGCAGCTCGGGTACGCTGCCGTGTTCAACTATGCCGCTGCCAAGGTCAAGCCCACGGGCATTATTGACAGTCACGCCTGCCCGAAGAAGTCCGGCCATTATCCTTGTGCCCACACTGCCCCTGCGGGCGGATTCCTCGGCAATGACAATTTTTCCCGTCTTCTCCGCAGATTTATAAATCTGGGGGTAATCGGCTTTGTCAAGACGGGAGAGCTTAATTACCTCCGCCTCTATGCCTCTCTCTGCCAATATAGCAGCGGCAGCAAGGGCCTCGTTGACCATTATGCCGTAAGTGACTATAGTGGCGTCCCCGCCCTCCCGGAGGATGCATTCATCGGCCCCGGAATTATCGGCCCTATATTCCCCTTCCGCGCCTCTGGGGTAGCAAAGTGCAGCGGGACCATCCAGAGCCATGGCCTCGGCAAGCATACTGCGAAGCTCAGCATAGCTGGCGGGGGCAAAAACTGCCATGCCGGGTATCTGGCAGAGATAGCCGGTGCCGAACACACCCTGATGGGTCTCTCCGTCCGCTCCAACAATTCCGCTTCTGTCCACTCCCAGCACCACGTGGAGTCCGTCCAGACCCACATCATGGATAAGCATATCGTAAGAGCGCTGCAAAAAGGTGGAATAAACTGCAAAGACGGGCTTCAGCCCCTGCTTCGCCATACCTGCGGCCATACTGACAGCATGGCCCTCGGCTATGCCAACATCATAAAAACGCTTTGGAAAACGGCGGGCAAAGCCGTCCATTCCAGTGCCGCTGACCATAGCCGCGGTTATGCCCACTATACTCTCGTCCTTTTCCGCCATTTCGGAGATTGCCGAGCCAAAAACAGTAGAGAAGCATGGCTTATTCTCCCCCTCTATGCCGCAGACGGGGTCGAAGGAGCCTACGCCGTGATATTTTTCGGGGGCTGACTCCGCCATCTCATAGCCCTTCCCCTTCACCGTCAGCACATGGACAATGGTGGGAACTCTAAGCTCCCGGGCATAGCGAAGGGTTCGGACGAGGGTTTTCATATCGTGGCCGTCAATGGGGCCAAGATAGTAAAATCCCATATTCTCGAACATATTGTCAGGCAGAAAAATATCCTTAACCCACTCCTTGAAGTGATGCAGCAGCCTGTAAAGGGGACCGCAGCGGGCGACTATTCGGCGGTAAAGCTTCTTAAAAGCGATATAGCTGCCCCTCACCCTCTGTCTGGCAAGGAGGCGGGCCATACCTCCCACATTGCGGTCTATGCTCATCTCATTGTCGTTAAGAATGATGACTATAGGCTCCCCACTCTCTCCGCAGTCGGCAAGGCCCTCGTAGGCAAGACCGCCGGTGAGAGCGCCGTCACCAATGACGGCCACAACATCGTAGTCCTCCCCAAGTATGGTACGGGCTCTGGCCATTCCAAGAGCGTTGGATATAGAGGTGGAAGCGTGGCCGGCCACGCAGGCGTCATCCGGGGATTCCCAAGGTCTGGGGAAGCCGGATATGCCCTCGAACTTACGAAGCGAGCCGAATTTATCCAGTCTGCCGCTGAGCATCTTATGGGCATAGCACTGGTGGCCCACATCGAAAACAAGACGGTCCCGCCTCGTGTCATAAACTCTGTGTATGGCAGCGGTGAGCTCCACGGCTCCCAGATTGGAGGCCAAGTGTCCGCCGGTTTTTGACACGTTTTCCATTATAGCCCCCCGCAGCTCTATGCAAAGGGCCTCAAGTTCCTCCGTTGTGAGAGCCTGAACATCGGCGGAGGAGTGAATTTTATTCAAAATATTATACATCGTATTACCTCGATGAATATACATATTGGGCTTATTATATTATAATATCAAAAAATGCCTGTGAATACAACAATTCACAGGCATTTTTGATAACGAAAATATTCAATCAATTTCGTGAATATTCATGAAAAGTATGCGCTTACTCGGCATCAAAGGGAAGCTCAACAGGCTCTCCGTCCGCTCCCTTTTTCAGCATGACAACCTTCTGCTCCGCCTCGTCAAGCAGCTTTCCGCAGTTTTTAATAAGAGTTGTACCCTCCTCAAAAAGGTTCATGGACTCGGAGAGGGAAACATCTCCCTTTTCAAGGCTTTTCACTATTTCGTCAAGTCGTTTCAGGGACTGTTCAAAATTCATCATTTATTGTCTCCTTTCGCTTTATCCTCCACCCGGCAACGCAACACGCCGTCGGAGAGGGTGAGGTCTATCCTCTGGCCAATCTCCGCTTCCTCTGCCCTTCTAAGCACCCGGCCATCCTCTGTACTGGGTACGGCGTAGCCTCTGGAAAGCACCTTGAGCGGACTGAGAGCGTCCAGCGAGGCGGCATAGCCGATATAGCTGCGGCGCAAAGTGCCCAGACGTGCCTCCTGAGCCGAGAGCAGACGGTTTCGCAGCATTTCCGCCTCCATGCGCTTGAGCTCAATATAGCCGGTGGGGCTT
Source organism: Oscillospiraceae bacterium (assembly GCA_045532145.1). Taxonomy (GTDB): domain Bacteria; phylum Bacillota; class Clostridia; order Oscillospirales; family Oscillospiraceae; genus SIG459. The sequence goes on along the minus strand of JAZSFJ010000102.1, from coordinate 52,595 downwards.
TTCATGACAGGTCTGGAGGACAACTCCTCAAGGCGGCGTCTGTATACTTCCAGCTTCTTCCGAAGAGCCTGGCGGGAGCGTATCTCAAGGGAGTCCAGATACTGGCTCATTTCGCCGGAGTCGGGCACGGCGAGCTCCGCTCCGTTGGAGGGTGTGGCGGCTCTCAGGTCAGCAACGAAGTCCGCAATGGTAACGTCAGGCTCATGGCCAACAGCGGAGATAACGGGTATCTCGCTTTCATATATGGCCCTCGCCACACGCTCGTCGTTAAAGGCCCACAGATCCTCTATGCTGCCGCCGCCACGGCCCGTAATAATAAGGTCCGCCACATGATGGCGGTTGGCGTAGGCTATGGCTCCCCTTATCTCGGCCGGAGCCTCCACTCCCTGCACGCGGACGGGCATCACGATTATTTTCGCCATGGGCCAGCGCTTGCCCGAGACTCTTATCATATCCCGGACTGCAGCGCCTGCTCCGCTGGTTATCAAAGCTATGCGCTCCGGGAAGCGGGGAATGGGCTTTTTGTGGCTCTTGTCGAAAAGACCCTCGGCCATGAGCTTTGCTTTAAGCTGCTCAAAGGCCACATAGAGATCCCCAAGTCCGTCCATACGCATATCGGAGCAGTAGAGCTGATAAGCCCCGTCTCTGGGATAAACGCTTATACGGCCTATAATCAGAACGCCCATACCGTTTTCAGGGCGAAAACGCAGCCTCATGGCACTGCCCTTGAACATAACGCAGCGGACAGAGCTGTCAGCGTCCTTCAAGGTGAAATAATGGTGGCCGGAGGGGTATATCTTATAGTTTGAAAGCTCGCCCTTAACGCAGACATTCTGCAAAAGAGGGTCTGAGTCCAAAAGTCCCTTTATTCTGTTATTAAGGTCTGATACCGAAAAAATCTTCTGTTCCATCAGTTATAAATATGGGCGCACCAAAAGTGCGCCCTTTGAATTTTGGTTTATTCTTCCTGTGCTTCCACTTCGCCGCGAATGAAGCCGCCCAGCACTCCGTTAATGAAGGCCACAACGTCCTCGTCCTCATAGCCCTTGGCAAGCTCAACCGCCTCGTTGATGGCGGCAGCATTGGGGATATCGGGCATATAGAGAATCTCGCACATGGCGCAGCGCATGATGGCTGCGGCGGTCTTGCTGATGCGGCCAACCTTCCAGCCCTTTGCGTACTTCTCTATATAGACATCCAGCTCCACGCGGTGCTCAAATATCAGCTGCACAAGAGCGCGGATATAATCCATCTGCTTGCGCTCGGGATACTCGGCATAGAGGGGATTTTCCTTGCCGAGACTGTCATAATGCTCATGGTCGAAAAATTCGTCCAGGAGCTCATCTGCAAACTGCTCGGTCATCACAAGGGAGAAGCCCAGCTGAACCGCTATCTCTCTGGCTGTTGTTCTGGTCATCTTTTCACCCTCCGAAAAACTTACTTGTCAAAAGAAATGCCTGCCACGCGGACATTGACCACGGGGCTAATGCCGGTCATAGACTCAACGGCACCGGCAACGGCGGACTGCACCTTCTCTGCGATGGTGGCGATGGTGGTGCCGAAGCGTACCATAATGGTGGCCTCAATAACAATGGTGCTCTCCTCAAAAGAGACCTTTATTCCTTTGGTAACAGACTTTCTGCCGATGAAGTCATAAATCTCGCTGCCAACGGTGTTGGAAAGGCCGGCAACTCCCTCGGTCTCGGAAATGGCAGAGCCTGCGATTATGGCGATAACCTCCTCGGAAACATTGATGCTTCCCTTTTCGGCGGAAATGCTGATGTAATTATCGGGCATTGAAATTACCTCCGTATATTAGTAACTAAGCTATGTTAACACAGATATGGAAAAAAATAAATAGTAATTTCAATTTTTCTTGGGTCGGCAGAAAAAATCCGCCGGTATTGCCGGAGAGGCAAGGGCCATCCGGGTTGAAATTATTCCGTTATAAAAGCCCCTGCTGCATCCGCAGGGCGCATCGCAGCCTCATTGAGTCGGTGGTAGTTTCGGGCGGACACAGTGGTCCGCCCCTACACCAGGAGTAAAGCACGCCCACTCTTCGCCCGGCTTAGTGCTTGACCAGGTATGTGCCGCTGGTGCAACCGATGGCCACGGGCTCACACACGACAATTGGTGCGTTGAATGGGGCTTAAAATTTGTATCCGTAGGGCGCCCTGCCCTCAGCCCGCCGATATAAAACAGCGATTATTCTTGACATTATCGAACATCGATAATATACTAAACTTGACATTAACGATATTCGATATAAGGAGGTAGGATATGCCGAGAGCGAAGTTTCATACCCTTACAGAGCAGATGTTCTATATCCTTCTCTGTCTATGCAGCGAGTGCTGTGGTATGGACATTATGGACCGGGTTCCCCTTATGACCGAAGGCCGGGTAAGCGTAGGCCCCGGCACACTCTATAACCTTCTGGAGCAGTTTGTTTCCTGTGGCATGATTCGGGAAACAAGCTCAGTTGGCCGCAAACGCAGCTACATTATCACAGACCTTGGCCGGGAGGCTCTCAAAAAGGAATATGAACGCCTCCAAAAACAGGCTAATGACTACATGAAAGTTATAGGAAAGGAGGATAAATAATGAGGAAGCATAAACGTGTCATTGCCCAGTTCACTTTCCATGACCGCACTGGCATAAGCTGTTATCTTGAAAAAATGGCCCTCAGGGGCTGGATGCTGGACAAAATCACGAAATTTTTCTGGCACTTTCGACCCGTAGAGCCCCGACGAATACACTTTGCCGTTAGCTACTTCTCAAAGACCAGCTCCTTTGAGCCGCAGGCTCCCGAGTCTCTGCTGCATTTTCGCGAATTTTGCGAGCACAGCGGCTGGAAGTTCTGCGCCGAGGCCGCCCAAATGCAGATATTCTATAACGAGGCCGAGAATCCTATCCCCATAGAAACGGACGCCCTTCTCGAGATAGAGAGCATACATAAGGGCATGAAAAAACAGCAGCTTCCCTGCTATATTCTTTTTCTCGTTGCGGCGCTGCTCAACGGCCTTCCCCGCATTTATGACCTCATCAAAAACCCACTCGCCTTTTACAAAACCAACCTGAGTCTCTTTGCCATTTTCGGCGCTGTCATTGTATTTATCATAGGAGCAGCGGAGCTCGGAAGCTATTTTATCTGGCGGTCAAGGGCTCTGAAAGCGGCCCGTCGGGACGGCAGCTTCATCCCCACCCGTGGCAACAGAGTTTTGATGTTTATACTGCTCTATTTGCTCATCGCAGCATTTTTGCTCTTTATCCTCGCCGAGAGAAACAGTTTCATCTCCGCGGCACTCCTGATATGCATGGGATATTACTTCGCCATAGTGATACTTGTCCACGGGATAAGCGCCCTTATGAAGCGTAAGAAGGTGGACGCGGGCACCAATGTCACCGTCACCATTATTTTCTGCGTTATCCTTTCCTTTGCTATGATAGGCATCCTCACATGGACTGTAAGCAAACTTCATGAAGCGGACTTTTTCGAGGCTAAGGCAGAAAACTTTGTTCTTGCCCCCGAGGAAGAGTATGAATATGAGAATTTCAACTACACCTTTTATCATCACGCCCTCCCCCTTTATGCCGAGGATATTTACGACACAGATATAGGGTTCAATGGACCTTTATATTCCAACTACAGGGAGCATCAGGAATCTATAGCTATGAGCTTTGACCGATGCCATGCGACCCTTCGGCGGAACATTGTGGGCAGTGATCTGCCCGATCTATATTACAGCATCATTGATGTGAAGCTCTGTTTTTTGACTGAACGTATTTTTCAGGATGCCCTTGACGAAAAAGACTACGCGATTTTCGATGGAAGATACGAATACCGGCCTGTCGACGCCGGACTTTGGAAGGCCGATGAGGTATATCAGGAATTCGGAACAGACTACATGGGAGGAAGTAAACAGCCAATGGATAACTACCTCATCCGCTGGGGTGACCGAATAGTTGTGTTGAACTTGAAGGAGCCCCCCACCGAGGAGCAGATCGCCGTCATCGCGGGAAAATTGGGCACCTAAGGGTGTCGCGCACTACGGAGGACACGAAATTAAGCGCCGATTGGTACACAAAACCAATCGGCGCTTTCTTTATGACTATTCAATTATCTTTCACTTCGATAATTTTCAGCTGGCTGGCGGCGAAGTCAGTCTCGCTTGTAATGGTGTCCGTAATGCGGGCTACGGTGGCCTCGCTGAGGCCCTCTTCCGGTGCAGGCACGGCAACGGTGACACCCTCGGCGCTCATATAAACCACGCAGTCATCAAAGTCGCGGGCCAGAAGGAGGTTTTCTATCTGGGTCTCCTGCATGCTCCATGTGGCCATGGCGGCTATGGACTCCATAGCCGAGTCTATGGTTTCCTGACTGGCAGACTCCGAACTTGCGGCAGACTCCAGAAGGCTCAGGGCCTCGTCACGGGACTGCTGGCGGGTGAGACGGGCGGAGGCAAAATAGGAGCTTACAGTCTCGCTCTTCGCTTCCTCCTCGGCCAGGGCCTGCTCATAAAGCTCATCCGCCTGCTCCATTGCCTCATCCTCCGCCTCCACCATAGCCTCGTTGGCCTTGCCCCAGCGGTTATTGTAGCTCCAGTTCAGATAAACCGATGCGCAGACAAAAAGCAGCACCGCGCACATTACTATGTTCCTCTTGAGATTCTTCTTCACTTTCAAAAACGCCTCCTGAATATCATTTCATTTTGATTACGCGTATCTTGTCGCTGCCAAGGCCCGTGTAGGCCGAGACTGCGTTTGTCACACAAAGGCGCACGGAGCTTGTATCAGCTCCCTGACAAACTATAACTGCGCCCTCGGCGCTGAGGAGCACCCTGGCCTCCCCCACCCCCTCTATCTGGCTGAGGAATTCTCCTATTCTTGCACACTCCGTGTCCAGCGCTATTCCCGAGGATTCAAGCTCCGCTCCCTGCCCCGCCGAGGCAGCAAGTCCCTTCGAAGAGCCCGATGGCAGCAGCATAAGCACCAGAGCCAAAGCCACAACCATCAGCACATATTTGTTTTTTGCCAGAGCCTTCCAAAGGCCGCTGAGATCATGCACCTTCATATTCCGTCCATTTCTGCTTCTCCTCACCTATGCCAAGCTCCCCGCTTATAGCGGCGGCAAGGCCGGAGTGGTATTTTCCTTCTATCTCACATTCAACGGGATACCAGAAGCCCTCCCCGCTCCACTTCAGCCCTACTGCAGCATCAGTAATATCCGCTTCAAGGGCCTTCCCTTTGTCCAATATATATGCGCGGCATTCCTCTTCTATGATTGTCCTTGAAAGGGAGTTCGTTTCCTCCAGTCCCGCGGAGGCAGCCTTCTCCCCTATGGCTCGGTATTTGGCCAGATTCATTGAATATGATGGCATTTCCGAATACACAAGAGGAGACACAAGAGCCACAGCCATGACCATACCGCAGAGGGTTTTTACCACATTTTTAACAGGACCTTTGGGACACAGTTCAAGCATTGCAGCGCAAAAAACTGCGGCTCCGGAAAGGCCCAGCACCCATTTACCCAGAATTTCTGTCAAATCTAAACCACCGTCCTTATCAAAGAGAGAATAGAAATAAACATGAAAACCGCTCCCGTACCTACAAGGCCCAGCAGCATTCCATAAACGCTGCCCAGCCCCTCCACAAAAGAGCCTATTCTGTCCCCGGAAACAAGGCACACCACCGCTGCCGCAGCTTTGAAAAGAAGGTAGCGCAGGCCGATGGCCAGAAAAGGCGCGGCGCACAGTGCCAGAACCGCACCCAGTCCGAAGACTCCAACTGAGTTTCTTATCAGCATGGCCCCGGCGGCAAGGGTATCCGAGGTCCCGGCCACCATCTTACCCACCACGGGAACAAAGGAGCTAATTATGGCCTTGGCAGCTTTGGACGCAGCAGCGTCAGCCCCCGAGGCCGCTATTCCCGAGATACCAAGATAAAATGTGAACAGGGACACAAGGGCCGTGAGGCTTATTTTACTCAGCCACTTCATCAGCTTCACCGCCCCCTTGAGGCGACCGTCTCCCGTGGCAGCGGAGGCGGTAAGGGCAGCAGTATAGGCCCCAAGCATTGGCAGCAAAACATTTCCTGCAAGGGCTATAAGCACATCCATAAAAAGAGCCGTTGCTGCGTATTTTGCAGCGGAGGAGCCCACAGCCCCCGCCCCGGCGGAAGCTGAAGCCAGCACCGGCAGCAGCACACGGGAAAATTCCTGTATATCCTCAAGGGCCTGTCTTCCCATGGAGGCCACAGAGTTCACATCCCCCAGCGCCGCAACAGCAATGGCTAGACATCCGGCGAGGTTAACATAATCTATTTCCTTTTTCAATTGCAAACCGTCTCCCACAGAGCACAGCACAGACGCCGCCACCACCGCAGTCACAGGCCGCAGCACCGCCCGAAGCTCGGATCGGATATGAGAGGCTATGTAGTTCCAGAGTCTGTCCATGAGACCCTCGGCTGTGAATGTATCAAGGCTGAGATCTCCCATTATCTCAGATGCCGAGCCAGTCAGCGAGCTTTCCACCTCATCACTTCCATAGGCAGCATTAACAGGGATGCTCAGAGCCACAGTAAAAAAGAGAATTAGGAATAGTTTTCTCATAAAAGCTCCTCCAGCATGTCCAGAAGAGTTTCCATGAGAGGCAGAGAGGCATACAAAGCGCAGACTGCGCCCAGTGTTTCAAGAGTTCCCCCAATGGCAGCCTGTCCGCTGTCCCGGCATATGTCTGCGGAAAGCTTTGCGCAGACTCCTATACCAAGGCTTTTGACCACGGGATAAAACAGCGCGTCTGAAAGTCCGCTAAGCTTCCTTGCGGAGCTAAGAAGCTCCATTATGGGACTCAGCAAGCCGGCGCCAAGGGCAAGTCCCCCGACGCAGACGAGAATAGAGACAGGCAGTCCCATCTCCGGGCTGTTCTTTTTCAGCAGCAGACACACGGCGCAGGCCATTATTGCAGCCGCCGCAGTTTTCAGTAGTATCTCCATTTCAGAGTGAGAATAGGTCCTTGATCAGGGAGAAAAGGGCGCTTATCTCCTGCACCACTATCACAAGCACACAGACAAGCCCCGCAATAGTCACCATTAATGCCTGCTCGTCCCTTCCCGAGCGGGAAAGCAGGATATTCAGCACCGCCACCATTATGCCCACAGCTGCTATTTTGAAAATAAGTTCAACGTCCATAATTAACTCTCCTTTGTTGGCCTTGGCAATATCTATTCGCCTGCAGTGGCTTTTATGTCCTCCCTTTTCCAAAATACTTCGACGCTTTGCTCAATTTAATCTGGTAATTTTGAAATACTATGTTATAATGTAGGGTGCGATAGAGAAACTGGGGTAGTATGCCCACACACTCTGTCAGAAAATATCAGATGAAATGAGTAAAAAAATATATGGATAAAAACGATATTTCCCTTCTGGATCGGGAGGATATAGACCTCTCCGGCATCCTCTCCCCCGAGGAGTTGGCGGAGATAGAACGTGCCGCCGAGGCCCAGTTCCCCACCACAGCCGAGCCCGTCCACTATGAATATGCTCCCCAGCCCCATGAAGAGCCCGAGGTTTTCCCTGTTGAAGAGACTGAGGCGCCAAAAAAGCGCAAAAAAGTGGGTGTTTTCGGCATTATCGCCCGTGTGCTCAGCTTTGTGCTTGCGACCGTTATAATCATTCTTGCCGGAGCTTTGGGTGTGGTTTACATAATGAGCAAAGGTCCCAGCGAGAGCGCAAGAGACCTTTTCGTTCTCTCCCTCCGCGAGACCAGCGCCGCAGGCTTTGTAGCCGGCATATTCCTCAGCGAAGAGGAAATTGCCCTTATTGAAGAAGCCAACAAGCCTGACGACATTCTTGAAAATGTGGACACAAGCCTCATCACCATTGCCTCCAAGTCCGACGAAGAGGGCAGCGGTGAGGACGGCGAGACCGCGGAGCTTGAGATACTGGATGTCTCCGGAGCCACTTTCAAGGGCAAGCTGATGATTGTTTCCGACCCTGAGCGTGTCATTGTAGGCGTATCCAATCAGCTTGGCGCCGCGGGACAGCTTCTTCCTGACATGATTGATTCCTACGGAGGCGTTGGCGGCACCAACGCCGGCGGCTTTGACGACCCCAACGGCACCGGAAACGGCGGCATCCCCCTGGGCGTAGTTATCCACGAGGGCAAGCTGCTTTACGGAGCCAACACCAGAGCAGCCACCGCTGTAATTGACTATGACGGTATTCTCCATGTGGGCAATATGACCGGCAACGAGGCTATGGCTCTTAATGCCGAGTGGGCCGTTTCCTTCGGTCCTGTTCTCGTTGTCAACGGCGAAAAGTGCGACGGTCTCAGCAGCGGTCTCAACCCCCGCACCGCTATCGGCCAGAGAAGCGACGGCGCCATACTCCTTCTTGTTATCAACGGCAGACAGGTGGGCTCCATGGGTGCCACCTATGAGGATGTGGCCGATGTTATGCTCTCCTACGGCGCTGTGAACGCCCTTAATCTGGACGGCGGCAGCTCCTCCTCCATGCTTTATAATGGCGAATTTCTGAACATCAGCTCCTCCCTTGTGGGCCAGCGTCCCCTGCCCACGGGCATTGTAGTTCTTGATAAGGAGGCAGAATAATGAAAAAGAAAAATATCTTCCTCCGCGCCTTCCTTATTTACTGCCTTATTCTTATTCTTATCATCGGAGCGGGCCTTCTGGTTCTGCGCTCCTTCCTCAAGTCCTACGAAGCCTCCCGTCCTGACAACACCGTGGAGGAATTTATGGCCTCCCGTGACCACGACTTCTGGCTGGATGGACTTCAGGAACTTATAGACGCCGGCTTCAACGAGTTCACCCTCCCCGGAGCCATGCTCTCCGACTTCGGCATTGATGAGAACGCCGAGATCAGCTGGCGCTCCAATGCAAGCGACAGCAAAACCGAGCAGAGCTACGATGTGCGCCTCGGCTCTTCCAAGATATGCACACTGCTCCTCCGCAGCAGCAACAATGTGGGCTTCGGCCTTAAAAGCTGGGTTGTATCCGACTGGGAATTCACCATGCCCGGTGGAGCTGACATCCGTCTCTCCGTACCCACCGGCTGCACTGCCGAGATAAACGGCGTGGCCGTAAGCGCAGACTACATCACCGACGTGGGCAGCATCAGTCTCAGCCTTGAGCACGATTTCGATATTCCTCCCGCAGCAGAGATATACGAAATCAAAGGCATGATGGGCCCTGCAGATATAAAGGCCTTCGACGCCGATGGCAATGAGCTTGAGGCCGCCAGCGTTTCCGCAAACCATGTGGAATTTCTTCCCGAGCCTACTCAGGAGTTTTCCTTCCTGGCCCTTGAGGGCGCAGAGGTCTATGTTAACGGTCAGGAGATAACAGGAAATTACTGCTCTCCCCTTGATCTGGGTCTTGAGGGCGAAAGCTCTATTTTGCGCTATGAGTGCCAGGGTCTTTTCGGCGAGCCCGATATCCGGGTAGTTCAGGACGAGGAGCTCGTGGAGGCCATAGAGCTGCCTGTTGGATACTGCTATATTCCCGGAGCAAGCGAGGAAATTGAAGGCAATCTCTCTGAGTTCCTTGAGGGCTTCATCTATGCATATGTAAACTTCTCCGCCAACAAGGATCACAACGCCGAAGGCAACTTCGCCGCTCTCTCCAACTATCTCCTTCCCGGCAGTGAGCTTTATACCCTTATTGCAAACACCATTGAAAATATCGCCTGGGCCACCACAAGCGGTCTTGAGTACAACAGCATTTCCTACTTTGACCTTATCCCCCTGGGCGATGAAAGATATATCTGCTCCATCGCCTATGACATAAGCTACACCCTGGGTCCCGATGAGCTCGAAGTTAAAGACGGCAATCTTATACTGGTAGAAAAGCACGACGGCCGCTACCGGGTTGCTGCCATGAGCGCCGCACTCCAGTAAAACCATATGAGGCATTATTATGATCAAAAGCTTTGACATTGAAAAATACGCAGTGATACTGCCCTCCCTGAACCCCACTGACAAGCTCTGCAGCGTTGTGGAGGGTCTTGTGGATGCAGGTTTTGGCAGCATCATCCTTGTTGACGACGGCAGCGGTGCGGAGTATCAGGAGCCCTTTCATAAGGTTTCTGCTCTGCCCCAGGTAACTCTGCTGCGCCACGAAGTCAACAAAGGCAAGGGAGCGGGCCTGAAAACCGCCTTTGCCTATCTTCTGGAAAACCGCCCTGACATTGAAGGCGCAGTCACCGCAGACGGAGACGGACAGCATCTGGCCAAAGACATCCTCGCTTGTGCCGAAGCCTCCCATGCCCACCCCGACACTCTGGTGCTGGGCTGCCGTAACTTCAACCTTCCCGATATACCGCCCAAAAGCAGAAGCGGCAACAAAATCACCTCCGGCGTTTTCCGCATTCTCTGCGGCATAGTTCTCTGCGACACCCAGACGGGACTGAGAGCTGCCACCCGCAATCACTTTGAAAGACTTCTGGAGATAAGCGGTGAGCGCTATGAGTACGAGACCAATATGCTTTTGGAGTTTCATTCCGCAAAGATAGCCTACACCGAGGTGGAGATAGAGACTGTCTACGAGGACAACAATTCCGGCTCACATTTCCGCCCTGTCAGAGACTCCGCACGTATCTACAAGCTCATACTGGCCCATGTTTTCAAACGGCTTTTCCGTTTTATCAAGTATGTTATTTCCTCCTGCGCCTCTGCAGGAATTGATCTGCTGGCATTCTGGCTGCTGCATATGCTCCTTGGCGGCCTCCTTGGAAATGCGGCCATAGTGGTGTGCACCGCACTGGCCAGAGCCATTTCCAGCTTTGTTAATTTCAACCTGAACAAAAGCGTTGTATTTGGCTCCACCGGAAAATATGGCGGCACAATGCTCAGATATTACATACTCTGCGTTTTGCAGCTTTGTGTTTCCGCCGGCCTTGTCTGGCTTCTGGGAATACTCTTTACCGCCAGCGCATCCTGGGTGCTTACTGTGATGAAGGCAATTGTGGACACCTGCCTTTTCTTCATATCCTACCGCATCCAGAAAAAATGGGTGTTCCGGGATAAATAAAATAATCGACCACGGTATCAAAGTGATACCGTGGTTTTTTCATCATATCATCAGCATTGCCGCAATACCCGCAAGACAGGCTCCCAGAACGGGGTAATGGCGCTGCTTTGTTTCCTTTTCCCTTTGCAGATTTTCCTGCATCCCTTTAAGCCTCTCTCTGACTGCCCTTATCTCTCCGGACTGACGGGAGGCGTCGTAGCGGCCCAGCACCTCTCCAAGTGAGCCAATAACCACTTTCCCCTCCGGGGGCAGCTCAAGTCCTTCGGCCCAAAGCCGCCAGGCATCCCCGGCGCTCAAATAGGCGCAGCTTTCGGAAAGGGCGGCAAATAATTCACAATCTGTCTCTCTCCTCAACTGCTCAAAAACATCTGGCAGAGGACGGGAGCATAGGCTAATTTCCGCTTCTATCATGGAAAGAGCCCTGTCCAGCATATTCAAAAGAGCTATCCTCCCTCCCGCCGCATGAAGCCGCCCAAGTCCAAGAGCCCCTCCGCAGGCCACAAGGAGAGCAGCCCCTATTATCTTCACCATCATATATCCACCACCTGATAATGTCTTTTATCCCTTCCCGAAATAATAACCGCCTTTTGGAAAAGGCCATCATCGATAAGTCTTCTATAGTGCCGCCGCCTTTTTATCTCCTCCACACCCGCTCCGTGGGCCGTGGCAAAAATATGCGCTCCGCAGCATATGGCCTGTTCAAGGGCAGGGCCATCGGCCTCAGCGCTTATTTCATCGAGAGCTATTATCCGTGGATTCATGGCCCTGAGAAGCATCATTATCCCCTTTCTCTTTTCCGTACCACTTAAAACATCGGTCATTGGCCCCAGGTCAAAGGAGCTTCGTCCCTGCCACATGGCAGCCACCTCTCCCCTCTCGTCGCAGAGGCTTACCCTCTGGCCGGAGAGGGATGCGCATCGAATGAGTTCCCTGAGAAAGCTGGTCTTTCCTCCCCCCGGCGGGGATATGATAAGCACGGAGCAATCAAAGGGCTTCAGCCGCTCCATAGCCCCGGCTCCTATTCCTCTGAGTTCATGAGGCAGACGGACAGCAAGAGAGGATACATCCCGCAGAGAGCCTATGCCGGTTTCACCAAAGCAGCCGCATACACCAAGCCTTATGCCGAAACCGGCCTGGATGAAACCCTGTCCCAGTTGTGACTGTACGGAGTGGAGAGAAGAGCGGCTGGCCCTGTCAAGCACAAAGGCTATATCCTGCTCATCCACCTCTTTGCCGCCCAGGCTCTCTTCCCTGCCCTCAACAAGCAAAGAGGCAGGGTAACCCATTCTTAGCCTTATTTCCTCAGCCCGCTCCAGTCCTCTCCCCAGCGCAGATACAAGCATATCACGAGGCAGCAGCTGATGCAGCCTTTCCTGAACACGAAGCATGTCCTCACCGCCTTTCACAGGAAGATAATGTGAATTTTCTTGAAATTATTCCACCATTTTCTTGACATAATTATTTGAATAAGTAAAATAGGTACATTCGATATCTATTTGACAGGAGATAAGCTTCAATGTTACGAAAACTCATGAAACATATCCGTGGCTATGAGAAGGCCGCTCTGCTGGCCCCGCTGCTGGTTATTGTGGAAGTTTTGGGAGAGCTCATGCTGCCCACTCTCATGGCAGACATTATCAATACAGGCATAGAAGGCGATGGTGGAATATCCTACATCCTCCGCATAGGTGCCCAGATGGTGGTCATCTGCCTCATAGCAATGGCCGCCGGCGTTGGAAGCGCTCGCTTCGCCAGCTCAGGCAGCCAGGGCTTCGGAGCCAATCTCCGCAAAGCCATGTTCGACAAGGTGCAGGACTTTTCCTTTGCGGACATAGACCGCTTTTCCTCCGCCTCCCTTATTACCCGTATGACCAACGACGTAAATAATATTCAGATGCTGGTTAACATGGGTCTGAGAATGGTGGTGCGTGCCCCCGTTATGCTGGCAGCAGCCCTTATTATCTGCTTCCGTCTCAACGCCAAGCTCACCCTTATCCTGGTTGGTATAGTACCCTGCATGGCGCTGGCCGTTGGCCTCCTCATGCACACCTGCCACAAGCTCTTTGGCATCTGCCAGAAGAAGATAGACGGTCTCAACGACTCCATTCAGGAAAATCTCATTGCCATCCGTGTGGTAAAGGCCTTTGTCCGCGAGGGCTACGAAAAGACCAAGTTCCAGAAGGCCAACGACGAGCTCACCCGTTCCTTTATATCTGCCGTAACCAAGGTTGTCTTTATGAACCCCATCATGATGATAGCCTTCAATCTGGCCATAGTCCTCTCCCTCTGGGTGGGCGGTAAAATGGTCATAGACGGCGGCATGATTTACGGCGACCTTTACGCCTTCATCACCTATATTTTCAACATCCTCATAAGCGTTATGATGATGGCCTTCACTCTCCTGCAGCTCACAAGAGCCAGAGCCTGCGCCGAGCGTATAAACGAAGTGCTGGATACAGTGCCCGACATCCGCGACAGCGAGGATGCCCATTCCCGCACTCTGCCCGAAGCCGTGGGCAGCGTTGAGTTTAAGGATGTGAGCTTTAAGTACATAGCCACCGGCACCGGCGACGATGTGCTCAGCCATATTGACCTCGAAATCCAGCCCGGCGAGTTTGTGGCCATTGTAGGCGGCACCGGCACCGGCAAGAGCTCCCTTGTTAACCTTATCCCCCGTTTTTATGACGTCACCGGCGGACAGGTACTGGTAGACGGCATGGATGTTCGGGATTATCCCATTGCCAAGCTGCGAGAGCGCATAGGCATGGTATTGCAGAACAATGTTCTCTTCTCCGGCACCATCCGTGAAAACCTTCTCTGGGGCGACCCCAATGCCAGCGAGGAGGACATCATCACCGCCGCCAAAAACGCTCAGGCATATGACTTTATTATGAGCTTCCCCGACGGCTTCGACACCTATATCGAGCAGGGCGGCGTCAACGTATCCGGCGGCCAGAAGCAGCGTCTTTGCATTGCCCGAGCCATGCTTCGCAAGCCCGGCATACTCATTTTGGACGACTCCACCTCTGCCGTGGACAGCGCCACCGAGGCCGCCATAAGACAGTCCTTCAGCGAAAATCTGAAGGATACCACCGTTATCATCATAGCCCAGCGTATCTCCTCCGTCCGCTATGCGGATAAGATTGTGGTCCTTGACGACGACCACATCGTGGGTTTGGGCACCCACGATGAGCTCATGGCAAATAATGCCGTGTATCAGGAGATCTATTATTCTCAGCAGGAAGGAGTTGGGGAATAATGGCCGAAGTCAAAAAGAACAAAAAGCATGCCGAGGAGGAGAAAAAGCTCCTTGAAAAGGGTATGTTCCAAAAGCCCAAGAACGTTAAAAAGACCCTTCTGCGGCTCATGGCCTATCTCACGCGGAAAAAGTGGCCTCTCGTAGTGGTTTTCCTCTGCCTGATAATCAGCACTCTCAGCTCCCTTGCAGGCACATATATCATGCGTCCCATCATCAATAACCTGGCCGGCAGCGGAAGCGTAAGCGAAAAGCTCAGCTCTCTCGGAGTCAGCATTCTTGTGCTTTTCGGCATTTTCATCGTAGGCGTTATCTGCACCTATATTCAGTCCGCCACCATGGCCGTTTTGGCTCAGAAAGCCGCCAACAAGCTCCGCCGTGACCTTTTCGACGCTCTTGAGAGCATGCCCATAAGCTATTTCGACAGACACCCCCATGGCGAGCTCATGAGCCGCTTTACAAATGATGCTGACAACGTTGCCTTTGCCATGGAACAGACCATAGTTAACATGGTATCCAGCGTTCTCAGCTTCGTGGGTCTTGTTGTTATGATGATATACACAAGCCCCATCCTCTTCCTTGTCACCATAGTTATCCTCTTCCTCTCCCTCATGGTCTTCAAGGTTATGGGCGGACGCTCCCGGAATTATTACCGCCGTCAGCAGGCAGCTCTCGGCAAAGTTAACGGCGAGATTCAGGAGATAATAGAAGGTCTGAAAGTAGTAAAGGCTTTCACCCATGAGGACATCGCCAAAGAAGAATTTGCCCGTCTGAACAACGAGTATCGCGACGCCGCCACCGACGCCAACTTCTTCGCCGGAGCAATCATGCCCCTGAGCGGCAACCTCATGAATGTGGGCTACGCAGTCACCGCCATAGTGGGCGGCTTCCTGGCTCTCGTCATGGGCTTTGATATCGGCGGCTACGCCACTTATCTCACCTTCTCCCGCCAGATAGGCGGTCCCGTCAATCAGGTGAGCCAGCAGCTCACCGCCATACTCTCCGCCCTTGCCGGTGCCGAGCGTATATTTGAGGTAATGGACACTCCTCCCGAGGTGGACGAGGGCGATGTTGAGCTCATTCCCGTCACCGTAAACGAAAACGGCGAAATGCAGGAGCAGACCGAAGGACACGCCCGCAGCTGGGCATGGAAGTGCCCCAAGGCCGATGGCAGCTTTGAGCTTGTCCCCCTTAAGGGCGATGTGGTGCTCAAGGACGTGGACTTCAGCTATGTTGAAGGTAAAAAGGTCCTCAAAAAGGTGAATGTTTACGCCAAGCCCGGCCAGAAGATAGCCTTTGTTGGCTCCACCGGCGCAGGCAAGACCACCATCACCAACCTTATAAACCGCTTCTACGAAATTGATTCCGGCACCATCACCTATGACGGCATCGATGTTCGCCGCATAAAGAAGGATTCCCTCCGCCGCAGCCTTGGCGCGGTGCTGCAGGACACCCACCTTTTCACCGGCACTGTTATGGACAATATCCGCTACGGCAATCTTGACGCTACGGACGAAGAGTGCATAGCCGCCGCAAAAGCCGCAAACGCCCACTCCTTCATCCGCCGCCTGCCTGACGGCTACAACACCATGGTCACCGGTGACGGCGCAAACCTCAGCCAGGGCCAGCGCCAGCTTCTGGCCATAGCCCGTGCCGCTGTCAAGGATCCTCCCGTCATGGTTCTCGACGAGGCAACCAGCTCCATCGACACCCGCACGGAGCAGCACATCCAGCAGGGTATGGATATGCTCATGGAAGGACGCACCGTATTTGTAATTGCCCACCGCCTTTCCACCGTCCGCAACTCCAACTGCATAGTTGTTATTGAGGGCGGCCAGATTCAGGAAAAGGGCGGCCACGAGGAACTTCTGGAGGAAAAGGGCAGATATTATATGCTCTATACCGGCCAGCACGTGCTTGAATGATAAACAAGAAAGAGGCTTTATTCGACAAATAAAGCCTCTTTTATTTTAATTTTTCAATCTTTCACTTTACATTGATAAATTATCGGTGTATTATTATTTATCATAATTTTTCACCCAAGGAGGGTAAAGAGACTATGAAAGAACTTATGCTGGGCAACGCTGCCGTTGCCCGTGGACTTTATGAGGCCGGCTGCGGAATACTTTCCAGCTACCCCGGCACTCCCAGCACGGAGATAAGCGAGGAAGCCGCCAAGTATCCCGAGATATACTGCGAGTGGGCCCCCAACGAAAAGGTTGCCATGGAAGTTGCCTTTGGTGCCGCTTTGGCCGGAAAGAGAGCCTTTTGCGGCATGAAGCACGTTGGACTCAACGTGGCCTGCGACCCCCTTTTCACTATGAGCTACACCGGTATAAACGCCGGCCTTGTCATCGGCGTTGCCGATGACCCCGGTATGCACTCCAGCCAGAACGAGCAGGATTCCCGCCGCCATGCCATTTCCTCCAAGCTTCCCATGCTGGACCCCGCCGACTCTGCCGAGGCACTTGAATACACCCGTCTGGCCTTTGAGCTCAGCGAGCAGTTCGATACCCCGGTGCTGCTGCGTATGTGCACCCGCATTTCCCACTCCCAGTCTCCTGTGGAAGTTGGAGAAAGAGTTGTACCCGAGGCTGTTCCCTATGAAAAGAACATAGCCAAATATGTTATGATGCCCGGCAACGCCAAGCGCCGCCATCCCATTGTGGAAAAGCGTATGCTGGATATGGCACAGTGGTCGGAAACAAGCGGCATAAACCGCGTGGAAATGGGCGGCGCAAAGCTTGGCATTATCTGCTCCTCCACCGCTTATCAGTATGTGAAGGAAGTTTTTGGCGACAGCGTCTCTCTTCTTAAAATCGGCATGGTCAATCCCCTGCCCACCAAGCTTATTATGGACTTTGCCTCCAAAGTGGACGAGCTCATAGTCTGCGAGGAGCTGGACCCCGTTATCGAGGAACACTGCCTCCGTCTGGGACTCAAGGTCAAGGGCAAGGACATTTTCCCCATTGAGGGCGAGTTTTCCCAGAATCTCGTTGCAAAAGCCATGGGCAAGGAAATTGCTGCCGGGCCCGCCCTGGACGAGGCCATTCCTGCCCGTCCTCCCATTATGTGCGCAGGCTGCCCCCATCGCGGACTTTTCTACAGCCTCGTCCGCAATAAGTGCACCGTTCTTGGTGACATTGGCTGCTACACTCTGGGAGCCGTTGCACCCCTGAACGCCATGGAAATGACCCTCTGCATGGGTGCCTCCGTTTCCTCCATTCACGGCTTCAACAAGGCTCTGGGCGAGGAGGGCGAGAAAAAGACCGTTGCAGTCATCGGCGACAGCACCTTCATGCACTCCGGCATGACCGGTCTTGCCAACATAGCATATAACGGCTCCGCCTCCACCGTCATCATTCTGGATAACTCCATTACCGGCATGACCGGTCATCAGCAAAACCCCACCACCGGCTATAATCTCAAGGGCGACCCCGCCACAAAAATAGACCTTGAGGCTCTTTGTCATGCTCTGGGCATTAACCGTGTCCGCGTTGTGGATCCCTATGACCTGGCCGCTTGCGACAAGGCCATAAAGGAGGAGCTTGCAGCCAATGAACCCTCCGTTATCATAAGCCGCAGCCCCTGCGCTCTGCTGAAATATGTTAAGCACTCCCCCGCCCTGAGCATAGCTCCCGACAAGTGCAAGGGCTGCAAGATGTGCATGAAGATAGGCTGCCCCGCCATATCCTTCCGTGATGGCAAGGCCTCTATCGACCCCACCCAGTGCGTTGGCTGCGGCGTGTGCGCTCAGCTTTGCGCCTTTGACGCATTTCAGGGAAAGGAGTAAGAGCCAATGAAAACCAAAAATATAATGATAGTGGGCGTTGGCGGACAGGGCAGTTTGCTTGCCAGCAAGCTTCTTGGCCAGCTCCTTATTCAGGAAGGCTATGACGTGAAGGTCAGCGAGGTCCACGGCATGAGCCAGCGCGGCGGCAGCGTTGTTACATACGTTCGTTACGGCGACTGCGTGGCCTCCCCCGTTATCGACGAGGGCGAGGCGGACTACATAGTCTCCTTTGAGCTTCTTGAGGCCGCCAGATGGCTGAGCTTTCTCGCTCCCGATGGTCAGATTGTCACCAACACCCAGAAGATAGAGCCCATGCCCGTAATCACCGGAGCCGCACAGTACCCCACAGAGCTTGTAGAAAAAATGTCCGCTCTGGGCGTAAAGGTGGACGCTCTGGACTGTCTCGCTCTGGCTCAGGAAGCGGGCAGCGTGAAGGCCGTTAACATAGTCCTCATGGGTCGTCTCTCCACCTATTTTGACCTCCCCGAGGAAGCATGGCTCCGCGCTCTCGAAGCCGTTGTGCCCGCAAAATTCCTTGAACTGAACAAAAAAGCCTTTGCTATGGGCAGGAAGGCATAAACAAAAAAGGGGCAGACCATAGGTCTGCCCCTTTTTTAAGGTTTTAATGAAGCTCATAACAAATCGTCCATAGGGACCGCGTCCTCGTCGGACGCATGCAGACATCAAGTACCCTCAGCAATCCCGCCGAACACACTTTTTCCCGGACCCAACCGTAGGGGCAAGCATCGCTCGTCCGATAAGCAGCCACGAATTCGCCAAGGACGCAAATAATCTTCCAATGCCTGCCGCCGGACGACCGATGGTCGCCCCTACGGCCATATAACCAAACACAAGCGCATTCGCCCAGGACTTGCATTTACTTATTGCCAGCACCGCCGGACCGTCGAGGACGCCGTTACCTACAAATCCTGAAACATTATTTATTCACCCAATTTATCTATAAAATGCTCCAAAGCCGGGTTATCGTCGTTCTTTCTCCAGGCCACCAGTATTTCTTCCGTTTCCCCCTCGCCAACAAGGGGGACGAAGATAACATTGTCCGTGCCTATCTCCCAGGGATGGGAGTATTCCGGCACGATGGAGATACCCTCCTCTGCAGCCACCATCATCAGTATGCTCTCCATATCGCTGGAGCGCAGCAGAATCTTGGGCTGATAGCCTGCCTGCTGATAGAGCTGGATATAGTAAGCGTCGCCGAAGGAGTCGCCTGTACCGGAGGGAGACATGAAAAGAATATTTTCCTGCTTCAGGTCACGGCGGCTCAGTTCCTTTCTCCGGGCAAGGCGGTGGTTTGGATAAAGAGCTACCCTCAGTGGAACATGTTCAAAGACCCGCAGCTGCAGATTTTCTTCCTGACGGATGTTGGTACTGTCCCATGTGAAGATAATATCGTATTCACCGTTGACAAGGCCAGCCGCCAGGGCGTCCGTGTCCCTGCGATAACAGGACAGGAGCACATTGGGATACTGCCTGTGGAATACTCTCAGGTAGCTTGAAAGGTCGCTGTGTTCATAGCCCTTTGTGTAGCCAATACGCAAGCTGCCCTCAAGTCCTGTTGAGGCCTCGCGTGTTCGCCAGAGGGCGGTGTCCATACGTTCCAGAATTTCACGGGCCTCTTTGAGAAACACTCTTCCCGCCGGAGTCAGGGACACAGGACGGCTCTCCCTGTTCACAAGTTTCGCCCCCACCGCTTCCTCTAAAGTGCGTATCTGCTGAGTGATGGCCGTTTGAGATATATAATGGGCAACGGCAGCCTTTGTAAAGCTCTCCGTTTCCGCCAAGGTGACAAAATATCGAAGCTGATTCAGATTCATGGCTCGACGCCCCCGATAACATAAGTTTTTCTTATATTATCATGGAAATAATATATTTGCAATTCCTGATTTAATATCCTATAATAAGCACAACTTCTTTTGGTAAGTCATTAGGAAATCCGCAGACAGAAGGGACAAAGATACATATGGAACGCTACTATCAGCCGGAAATCGAGTGCGCCTCCCGTGAGGAAATTCGCGCCATGCAGGATGAGCGCCTCGTAAAGCAAGTGAAGCACGTTTGGGACAATGTGCCCTACTACCGCAAAAAGATGGAAGAAAAGGGCCTTACTCCCGATGACATCAAGGGCATTGCCGATTTGCACAAGCTGCCCTTTATAACCAAGGCGGATTTGCGCGAAGCATATCCCTATGGCCTCATGGGCAAGCCCCTCAGCGAGTGCGTGCGCATCCACTCCACCTCCGGCACCACCGGCAAGAGAGTTGTGGCATTCTACACCCAGCACGATATAGACCTCTGGTACGATTGCTGCGCCCGCGCCATAACCGCCGCCGGCGGCACAAAGGACGATGTGGTTCAGGTGGCTTACGGCTACGGTCTTTTCACCGGCGGCGCTGGCCTTGACGGCGGCAGTCACAAGGTTGGCTGTCTCACCATTCCCGCCTCCTCCGGCAACACCGAGCGCCAGATAATGTTCATTCAGGACCTGCAGGCCAGCATCATCTGCTGCACTCCCTCCTACGCCGCATATCTGGCCGAGACTATGAAGAAAATGGGTCTGGGCCCCGATGACATTCCTCTGAAAGCCGGTATCTTCGGCGCTGAGGCATGGAGCGAAGAAATGCGTCAGGAAATTCAGAACACCATGGGCATCAAGGCTTATGACATTTACGGTCTCACCGAGCTTAGCGGCCCCGGCGTCAGCTTCGAGTGTTCCGCCCAGAGCGGCATGCACATAAACGGGGACCATTTCTACGCCGAAATTATCGACCCCAACACCGGAGAGGTCCTTCCCGAGGGAAGCAAGGGCGAGCTTGTTTTCACCTCCCTAACCAAGGAGGCCTTCCCCCTGCTCCGCTACCGCACCCGTGACATTTGCCAGCTGAACTACGAGCCCTGCTCCTGCGGCCGCACCCATGTGCGTATGGCAAAGCCTATGGGCCGCAGCGACGATATGCTCATCATCCGCGGCGTAAACGTATTCCCCAGCCAGATAGAGACCGTGCTGCTTAACCGCGGCTACAGCCCCAACTATCAGATTATCGTTGACCGCGTGAAGAACGTTGACACCTTCGACATCAAGGTGGAAATGACTCCTGAGATGTTCACCGACGATATGGGCAAGATTTCCCGTATGCAGAACGAGCTGGTCTCCGACCTGCGCAGTATGCTGGGCATAGGCGCAAAGATAAGCCTTGTTGCCCCCAAGAGCATCACCCGCAGCGAAGGCAAGGCTGTCCGCGTTATCGACAAGCGCAAAATATAAAGGAGGTAGGGAAAATGAGTATAAAACAGATCTCCGTTTTTCTTGAGAATCAGCCCAACGCCCTCAAATCCATGTGCGAAGTTTTATCCGCAGGCCACATTGATATGCGCGCCCTGTCCCTGGCTGAGGCCAGCGACTTCGGAATTGCAAGGATTATCGTTGATAAGCTATATGATGCCACACACGCCCTGAAAGATGCTGGTTTTGTCTGTACTGTCACCCCTGTGGTAGCCGCCGCCATCCCCGATAATCCCGGCGGACTTGGTCAGGTTCTCTCAATTCTGGGAGAAGCAGGAATGAATGTTGATTACATGTACGCATTCCTGGGCGGTCCTGAAGCTGATCACGCTTACATGATCCTGAAAACCGCCGACGCACCCAAAGCCGCCGCCATTCTGGCTGCTAAGGGTATCAGCATCCTTGATCAGGAAGATATAGAAGCTTTGTAAAAGACACAAAGATCGCCCTCTCTTTCCTAAGGGAGGGCGATGCTTGTGTCTTTCATAGTTTAAGGGCTATTCGCATATACTCCATTAGCAAAACAGTTTGGAGTGGTCAATGTGAATACCGACATAGAGCAGCGCTGCGTGCTGCTGGCCCAGTACATTGTGGAAAACGGAGCCACGGTCCGTTCCGCGGCTAAAAAGTTCGGCGTGAGCAAATCCACTGTACACAAGGACCTCACCGAGAGGCTCAAAATATTGAACAAAGCCCTTTACATACAGGCAAGAGCCGTCCTGGAGCAGAACAAGGCAGAGCGTCATCTACGGGGCGGAGAGGCCACCAGAGTAAAATACAAGGGAAAATAAGAGCACTTTTCTTGTATTTTTGGAGAAAATATAGTAATATGATTCCATCAAAGAAGAAACGGTGGAATTATGAATCTCAAACGCAGAATACCCCAGTATATTCTGGGCCTTGTATTGATGGCTGTTGGCCTCGTCTTTATCAAACGTCTGAACATGGGCATCTCCCCCATCAGCTCCGTCCCCGACGCCATCAGCACGGTAACTCCCTTCACTCTTGGCAACGTCACTATAGCCTTTCACGTTCTCTGCGTCATTGGCCAGATAGTAGTGAACCGTCGTCCAACTGTAAGGATAATCCTGACCCTGCCTCTTGCGATTGCTTTCGGATACCTTATAGACCTGTGCATGCTCCTCATCGACTTCACTGTAAGTGCGCTTTGGCTGCGCATAGTGCTGCTGGTGCCCGGTATCATTGTCTCCGCTTTGGGCGTTGTGCTCATTGTGGGCGCGGACCTTATGCTCCCGGCACCTGACGCATTCATGCGCACAATCAGCGCCGTGTATAAGCTCCCACTCTCCCGGGTCAAAACCTGCGGCGACATTATCTGGGTCACCACCAGCGTCATCATAGACCTGAGCTGCACCGGCACTCTCCACTCCGTGGGTCTCGGCACCGTCTGCACCGCCATATTTGTGGGCAGATGCATAGGTATATTCAACAAGCATTTCCCCGGTCTTAACATGGAGCCGCTGGTCATAGAGAAGAAAAAGTAATATTTGATTATAAAAAGCCGCCTTTGTTGCATTTGCTGCATTTGGGCGGCTTTTTTTTAATAATCTGATAATTAACAGGTAGTTTTTTCTTGCCTTTGAGGAGTCAAGGGTTTATACTTATAAAATATCATATTAAAGCGATAAAGTTCGTTTAATATTGAAAGAGGAGGATATTATGGAAAACAAATCTACGAGAGGCAAGTTTACAGGCTCCATCGGCTTTGTTCTTGCTGCAGCCGGAAGCGCTGTCGGTCTCGGCAACATCTGGCGCTTCCCCTATCTGGCTGCCAAGGACGGCGGCGGTCTTTTCCTTGTCGTTTATCTTGTGCTGGTGCTCACCTTCGGCTTCGCCCTGCTGACCTCCGAGGTCGCCATCGGACGCAAGACCGGTCAGAGCCCTCTCACCGCTTACAAGGTACTTAACAAGAACTGGGGCTGGCTTGGTATCATCGCCTGCATCATCCCCATGATGATTATTCCCTACTACAGCGCTATCGGCGGCTGGGTCCTGAAGTATCTTGCAACCTACATCACCTTCAGCGGCAGTGACGCCGTTGCAGACGGCTATTTCACCGGCTTTATAACCAGCCAGTGGGGTCCCATGATTTGGTTTGTCATCTATCTGGCAGCTACCGCCATTGTTGTTTACAAGGGCGTTAACAGCGGCGTTGAGCGTCTTTCCAAGGTGCTCATGCCCATACTGCTGGTGATGATCATCGCTATCTCTATCTTCTCCCTCACCCTCAGCCACACCGACGAAAGCGGCGTTACCCGCACCGGTATACAGGGTCTTCTGGTCTACATCGTTCCCAACTTTGAGGGCCTCACCTTCAACAAGTTCATGGTCATCCTCACCGACGCCATGGGCCAGCTTTTCTACTCCATCTCTGTTGCCATGGGTATCATGATCACCTACGGCTCCTATGTCAAGAAGGAGACCAACCTCGTTCAGAGCGTCAACCGCATCGAGTTCTTCGATACTCTGGTTGCTTTCCTGGCCGGTCTCATGATCGTTCCCGCCGTTTACACCTTCATGGGCACCGAGGGCATGTCTGCAGGCCCCAGCCTCATGTTCATCTCCCTGCCCAAGGTTTTCGAGGCTATGGGCTTTGCAGGCGACATCGTTGGCATCATCTTCTTTGTCACCGTTGCCTTCGCTGCTCTGACCTCCTCCGTCTCCCTTCTTGAGGCCATTGTTTCCAGTCTCATGGACAAGTTCAAGTGGGAGCGCAAGAAGGCCACCATCGTTGCCACTATTTTCACTCTGGTTGTTGGCCTCATCGTTTGCCTTGGCTACAATGTTCTTTACTTTGAGCTCGCTCTGCCCAACGGCAGCGTCGGCCAGGTACTTGACGTTCTGGACTATGTCAGCAACTACGTCCTCATGCCTGTTGTGGCCATTGCTACCTGCCTGCTCATCGGCTGGGTGCTCAAGCCCAAGGCCATCATCGACGAAGTCACCCTTGGCGGCCGCAAGTTTGCCCGCGCCGGTCTCTACTCCGTTATGGTCAAGGTAATTGCCCCCGTCCTGCTTCTCATTCTTCTTCTGCAGGCCCTCGGCATCCTCACCTTCTGATAATAGTTTTATAGTGTCAAAAATGTGACATAACCACTATTTTTGACAGTCAGAAAAAACCCCTTGAGCAGAAGCTCAAGGGGTTTTTTTATCACCATATATATTACCATATAAAAGGCAAAAGTCTGTATTTCACTCTTTTTTTATATTTGCTATAGCCCTCAAGGCCAGCTTCAAGGACTTCTTCCTCATTTTTCAGGCGCATAATGATAATGGCCGGGTAGGCAAGGAAGAATATCAGAGAGATCACAGAGCCCAGAACAAGAGGTATGCTCAGAAAAAGCAGCAGGGTCGCCATATACATGGGATGGCGTACAATGCCATAAAGACCCGTGTCGATAACCTTCTGGCCTTCCTGCACCTCGATTATGCGGGAGAGGTAGGCATTTTCACGCAGAACCTCGGCATAGAGGATATAGGCCAGGAGGAACAGCACCGCCGCAGCAATACTAATCCATGTTGGTATGGGCAGCCAGCCAAAACGGTGGTCAAGTCCTGCAGCCACAAAGCCGAGAACAAACATAAGTCCGCTGAGCTTTACTACAAGCTGCTGTTCTCCCTCCTTCTCCTTTGCGGAAAGTCTCTTGCGGAGAAGTTCGGGCGACTTTGCCATCATTACGATACCGGCTATAAACATAGGTGCAAAAAGTATGGTCATAAAGAGCCAGCCCAGAGGATAGTGTAAGCCACCGGGCAGAAATAACAGCAATCCAACCAGCACAAGGCCAAGCAGGAATTTGCTTATAGCCTGAACAAATAGTTTTCCGTTCACATTCCACACTCCTGTCCTATAGGATTCAGGAAAAGCTCCTCGTCAATCAGCAGCTTGCCCTTATGGAATTTAAGGCCGTAGCGCACTTTTTTTGCTATAAGAAAGATTCGGTGACCGTCTATGCCGATAAGATTATCCACCTTGTCTATGAGCTTCTGGGCCTCGGGGTGAAAGGAGGAAATGGTCACATAGAGGCCGCGGCTTCCCTGCTCGGCGCAGACCGCTCCGTAAAACTCCCGGACGTCCTTGGGGGTGACTATGGCGTTGCGGTTTTTCATCTGCATCAGTATGAGTTCCCGGTAGCCCAGCCAGTCCTTGGTATTTATGATTCCGTCTATGCCTCCATCGTTGCTGCCGCCGGAGACAGAGGCAGAAATAATACTCTTGCCGGTTTTTTTGAAATACTTCTCCATAAGCTCCACGGCATAGAGCTCAAACCACTCACCGCCCATGGTGTGAACAGCCTTGAGGAAGTATTTTTCAACGCTGCCGCCCAAGGCAGCCTCTCGGAGATAGCAGCCAAGCTCGGTGCTGGGATATCGAGTGTCAGTGATAAGGCTTATTTTATCGCTGCAGCGACAGATATGGCCTTCCTCTTCAAGCCTCGCTATGACCTGACCAAGGACGGAGCGAAGCTGAAGGTCCTTATCCTCGGGACTGAGCTCACAGTTGCAGAAATGCTCCTCCGCCATGCGGAAAAGCTCCTGCTTTGTATAGCTTTTGCCCCCCTCCAAAGCTGAGACAACAAAATCCCGGCACTGGTATTTGGACACATAGTTTATCTCCGCGCTGTTCAGGCTCATATAGCCCAGCTCATCTTCAAGAATATAGCGGGACTTCATGGCT
Organism: Oscillospiraceae bacterium; assembly: GCA_045532145.1. Taxonomy (GTDB): domain Bacteria; phylum Bacillota; class Clostridia; order Oscillospirales; family Oscillospiraceae; genus SIG459. The sequence continues at coordinate 26,503 of JAZSFJ010000102.1, read as the reverse complement.
CCTGAGAGTATCATGCCAATGCGGCTCTTGGCGGAGACCAGCTCGCTGCCCGGGGAGGTATTCTCAAGCTGCTGCTGAGTAAAGGATATTTTTGCTATGACCGCTTCAATAAGCTGCTTTCTTCTTATCTCGGGAGCGGCGGAGAGACTGTCAAAGAGCATGAGTCTTATCTGCTCGTCCCCTGCTTTCAAAAATTCGCTGTAGGTCATTTGTCCCTTACCGCCTTTCGCTGTTTTCTCCATCATAGCACATCCCTCCCGCTAAAACAATATGTGTATTTCGTCTGCAAAATGGCCTTGAAAGCCCTGATATTCGGTGAATTTTTCTTCTTGTAATGAGAATGAAAAAGTTGTATATTCTAGGGGACATTCAGAATTATATATAACATAAGAAGGTACATAATATGACTTTTCTTTTTTCCATTGCAGTTGCACTCATTGCGGGACTTCTGATGACCCGTGTGGTCAATATTTTTAAGCTGCCCGACGTTACCGCCTATCTTATCGCCGGTATTCTTATAGGCCCCTTCTGTCTGGGCCGTCTCGGCATTGATGGGCTGGGCTTCACAAACTATGAGTCCATCCACTCTCTGAGCATGATAAGCAATCTGGCTCTGGGCTTCATCGCCTTTGCCATCGGCAACGAGTTCACGCTCAAAAAGCTTAAAAGCACCGGTCGCCAGGCCGTTGTTGTGGCTATATGCGAGGGTGTCTGTGCCGTTATTCTTGTGGAGGCAGCCATGATTGGTCTCCACTTCGCTTTCCCCGAAACTCTCTCCCTCCCCGCCGCCGTTACTCTGGGTGCAATCGCCAGCGCCACCGCTCCCGCAGCAACGCTGATGGTGGTTCGCCAGTATAAGGCCAAGGGCCCTGTTACGGACATACTGCTGCCCGTTGTGGCTCTTGACGATGCCGTGGGTCTTGTGTGCTTCGCCGTGGCCTTCGGTATTGCCCGTGCTCTGCTGGTAGGCGCTGTGGATGTTATCTCCATCCTCGTTGAGCCTCTTATTGAAATCGTACTCTCCCTTGTTCTGGGCGCAGTGCTGGGTTATGTGCTCAACGCCATTGAGAGGATTTTCCACTCCAACCGCAACCGTATGACCCTTATTATCGGCTTTGTGGTTCTCACCGTGGCTCTCAGTATGGTTAAGTTCGAGATTGGAAATGTTACCGTTGGCTTCTCCACCTTGCTTGTCTGCATGATGCTGGGCACTATCTTCTGCAACACCTGCCCTCTCTCCGACGAGCTTATGGAAAAGTCCGACCGCTGGACCGCTCCCCTTTTCACCCTTTTCTTCGTCCTCAGCGGTGCTGAACTCCAGCTGAACGTCTTCTCCAACTACCTCATGGTAATTATCGGCGTAGTGTATATTATCACCCGCTGCGTGGGTAAGTATTTCGGCGCTGGTCTTTCCTCCCGCGCCATGGGCTGTGACAGCAATGTTACCAAATATCTTGGCATTACCCTATTCCCTCAGGCCGGTGTAGCACTGGGCATGAGCCTCAGCGCAGCCACCCATCTGGGCGAAGACGGCGCTGTAGTCCGCAATATAATACTTATGGGCGTTTTGGTTTATGAGCTCTTCGGACCCATGATGACCAAGATAGCTCTGACCAAGGCCGGTGACATCAAACCCAAGAGCGATGAAGTGAAAAACCGCCGCCAGAATCACATTGCCGCAAAGGGCAAAGTATAATGAAAAAACCAAGTCTCAGCCGAGCGATCGGCTGAGACTTGGTTTTTTCATTCGGACAAGCTTTCCTCCGAATAGCTCTTTTTATATTCCTGCGGGGGCACACCGTAGACCTTGCGGAAGGTGCGGGAGAAATGATCCACGCTGTCGTAACCAACAGCGTCCGCAATCTCACTTATCTTCATTTGGGTGTTCATAAGATATTCAAGGGCGTTATTCATCTTCAGCGTCCTGAGTATCTCGGTAAAGCTCTTATTAAGCTTTTTATGGATAAGCTTGCTGAGATAGCTCTCGCTGAAATGGAAGGTTTGAGCCAAAGAGGAGAGGGTTACGGTACGGTAATTTTGCTGAATGTAATTGAGCACGAGAGAGAAGTCGAAGTCACGCTCGGAATATCCCTCGTGGCGATATAGCTGAACCGCGTTGCTGGATGCTCTGAGCACCCGGGCAAGGTAGAGATTGAGAAGACTTACGGCGCAGTCATTTGCATATTGCTCCGGAACCTTGCATTCATAAACAAGTTCCTTCAAAGTTTGATTTACAAGGGGGTCGCTGCCGTTTTTGAAGAGAATGTAATTGGCTCTTCTGTTCTCATAAAGGCTGCTGCGGAAAAACAGGCTTATAAGGTCCTTCTGAGTCAGAAGGCTCCTGAAAACCTTATCAAAGGTACTGCGGCGAACAACGATTGATACGGCAAAGCAGCCGGGTTCCAAGGGCAGACAATGTGCCGACATTGGAGAAACTATGCAAAGCTCACCTTCGGAAAGGGTGACCTTCTCCCCTTCAAAGACAAAGGTACACTTTCCCTTGAGCACATGGGTTATCTCAAAGAATTTATGAAAATGGGGCAGCTCCACCATGTATGGCATATTCATAAGGCAGAAAACATCCTTTCCATCAGGAAAGAGATTTTTTTCTTCCATGGTCGGGTCGCTCATGTATGTGTGGGCCTGGGGAAGTATGGGGTCTGCATTGATACAAAGTCCGCGCATGAATTCAAGAAATTCATCCGTACTCATATTGGAACAAAAAAGCGGAAAAGGAGGTGGAATTTGGGAAAGCTCTCCTGCTGAGCGGAGGCTATCCAATGCCTCGGGAAAAGAGAATGACTGCCCTGTTTCCCCGTGTTTTTTCACCAGAAAATCATAGACTTGCCCGATTGTTGCGAAATTTTTGTCAATGCTCACAATTTAACGCCTCCTTTCCATTTCATACAGTATAATCATTTCATGGCGACGCTGTCAACGTTTGTATCAAAAAAAGTCGGATTTCAGCCCAAATCGTGGGTGTACTGACAGTGGCAGTTTTGTTATATTTAATATATATCAGGCTAATTAATTCATCTTAGGATGTCAATGTGACTAATTTTACGGGGTGACTATGCCATGAACGAAAAGCAGCTCATCGTAGAAACCAGGGACCTTTGCAAGAATTTCGGCCCCACCATAGCGCTCAATCATGTTGATTTGAAGATCTACCGCGGGCAGATAACGGGACTTATCGGAGAAAACGGCTCCGGCAAATCCACCATAACCTCCATTCTGGCCGGCATGCAGCCTGCCACCAGCGGCGAAATATATTATAAGGGAGAGCTTCACAAGGTCTCCACCATGATAGAGGGCGCCGCCAAGGGTATAGGCATGATAGTGCAGGAGCAGGGCTATGTTAACGGCATTTCCATTGCTCAGAATATATTCCTGGGCGAGGAAGGCAGATTCCGCAAGGGCATAGGTCTTTCCCGCTCCGCCATGAACAAGGCCGCTCAGAAGGCTCTGGACGATATAGGCTGCGGAGATATAGACGCAAGCTGGGTCATAGACAGGCTGAACATTCAGGACAGAAAACTTGTTGAGCTTGCACGAGTTATGGTAAATAACCCTGATGTCCTTGTGGTGGACGAGACCACCACTGCCCTCTCCCAGCGCGGCCGCGACATCATCTATGACATAATGCGCAGGATGCGCGACGAGAATAAATGCGTGATTTTTATCTCTCACGACCTTGAAGAGCTTATGGAGATATGCGACCGCATGGTGGTTCTCAGAGACGGAAAGTATATCGCCGCCCTTGACCGCAGCGAGTTTGATGGCAATGTTATCAAAAAGCACATGGTTGGCCGCGAGATGGGCGAAAAATACTACCGCAGCGATTTTGAAGCCAAAATCAGCGATGAGATCATTATCGATGTGGATAATGTGACCTCCGGCTCCGGTCTTCTCATGAATTTCTCCATGCAGGTACATAAGGGCGAAATCCTGGGCATAGGTGGTCTTTCCCACTGCGGAATGCATGAGCTGGGCAAGGTAATTTTCGGCGAAGAAAAACTTCTCACCGGCTCCGTCACCCATGTTCCCTCCGGCCAGAAAATCACAAGCGCCGGACAAGCCACCAAGCTGGGCTTTGGATATGTTTCCAAGGACCGCGACAAGGAGGCTCTGGTACTGGCCGCTTCCATCAGAGACAACATTGCCTCCGCCGGTCTTGACAAAATAAACTCCGGTCCTTTCATTTTCCCCAAGAGCGAAAAAGCTTACGTGAACAAGCAGGTGGAGAGTCTTTCCATCAAGTGTGCCTCCATCGGCCAGAATGTTCAGTTCCTCTCCGGCGGCAACAAGCAGAAGGTTGTCTTCGGCAAATGGGTCGGCCGAGACTGCGACATTCTCATTCTGGACTGCCCCACCCGCGGTGTTGACATCGGTGTCAAGGCTGCAATGTATCAGCTTATTGAGGATATGAAGGCCGCAGGAAAGACCATTATCATGATATCCGAAGAGCTTACCGAGCTCATAGGCATGGCAGACCGTCTCCTCATCCTGAAAGACGGTGGTCTCGCCGGTGAGTTTATGCGCAGCCCCGATCTGACCGACAGCCAGATCATCGACTGCATGATATAAGGGAGGGGAAACAAGATGAAAAAATACTGGGATGTCATAAAAAACAGTTTCCCCATCGTAGGCTTTGTGCTGGTGGTCGTAATTTTCAGCATTACCACCAAGGGCGCCATACTCACCTCTCAGAGTATCCAGAGCCTTGTTAACCAGGTTATGCTCACCGCTCTTGTGAGCATAGGCTCCGTGTTCATTTTCGGCTCCGGCTGCTTCGATATGTCCATGGGCGGCACACTCTGCATGGCTGCCGTTGTGGGCGGCTACGCAGGCATTGCCTCCGGCAGTATAGTTGTAATGGCTCTCGGCTGCCTGGGTGCTGCGTTGGTTCTGAACATACTCAAGGGTATATTCGCTTCCTATGTTGAAGTTCCCCTTTTCATAGTCACCATCGTCCTTGGCTCTGTCCTCACCGCTCTGGTGCTTCTCATGATGGGCAAGGAGACCACCATCTACCTCTCCGCCGCCGTGAAGCCCATTCCAAATCTCAGCCAGAGTCAGCTGACCGTGCTGAATCTGGTCTGCCTTGCCGCTTACTTCATTCTCTGCCTTGTGATATTCAATTATACAAGGCTGGGCCGTGAGATAAAGCTGTTGGGAGGCAACCCTGTCACCTTCCGCCAGACCGGACTTAACCCCGTTAAGGTCAAGATGTTTGCCTTCATCATTGGCGCTGTGGGCATTGCTCTTGCAGCCTTTGTCCTTCTTATGCGCGCCCGTGCCGTTGGTTCAACCAGCGCCGGTACAATGGGTACCGACGTTATGGTCGCCCTTGTTCTGGGCGGCATGCCCCTCACCGGAGGCCCCAGAAGCCGCATCAGCGCCGGTGTTGTTGGTGCTGCTACCATTACCGTGCTGAACGCCGGTCTCACCATGATGAATCTGGATCTTGCAGTTATCCAGATCTGCCGTGCCGTAATCTTCCTGGCTGTTGTCTATGTTGCGAGTATGAGCTACCGCACCAAGCTGCTGCCCAGATGATTAATAAAATGTATTTCCAAAATTCAAGGAGGAAAGTAAACATGAAAAAGATTCTCGCTCTGCTGCTTGCTCTGGCAATGGTTCTGAGCATGGCCGCCTGCGGTGGCACCCCCGCCGCTCCCGAGACTCCCGCTGAGCCCGAAGCTCCTGCAGCTCCCGCTGAGCCCGAGACTCCCGACGAGCCCCAGGCAGAAGGCCCCCAGCTCTCCGCTGACGGCCGCTACCCCGCAGAAACCATCAAGATCGGCTTCCTGAACTACGACACCACCGCCGAACTCTATCTGACCACCAAGGCCTACATCGAGTATCTCCAGACCGCTTTCAACATTGAGATGCTCTGGTCCGAGTCCATCAGCAGCGTTGAGCAGGAGCTGGCCTTCATCGAGCAGGCCGCCGCTGCCGGCTGCGATGCCATCATCGCATTCTACAACGTGGCCAACGATCAGTCCGTTGACCTCTGCACCAGCCTTGGTATGTACTACTGGGGCCAGGGCTTCAACGAGGCTATCCAGGCTAACCACAGCATGAACCCCCTCTATCTGGGCTCCTTCTATGTTGGCAACGCCGACTATCAGTACGGCAAGGGCTGCGTTGACGCTCTTGTTGAGGCAGGCTGCCACAAGATCATCATCGCTTCCGGCGGTGTCAACTTCGGCATTCAGATGTTCATCGACCGTTACACCGGCGCTATGGACGCTGTTAAGGCTCACCAGGAAGCCGGCTATGACATCGAGGTCGTAGCTGAGGTTCCCGGCTTCCCCGGCACTGACGGTTCCTTCGAGGCTGCTCAGACCGAGGCTCTCAACAGCGATGCTGACGGTCTCGCCTCTATGCTCACCGCTCTCATGTGGATCCAGCCCATGCAGGCTGCAGGCAAGTTTGGCCAGATCAAGACCGCTGCCGTTGACGTTGTATCTCCCGTTGTTGTTGATATGTTCGGCGCCGGCATGTATGTTGGCGTTTCCGCTGAGATCGCCGACATCTTCGGTATGGCTATCCCCATGATCATCAACGCTATGGACGGTCACGCTGAGCAGCAGCGCAATCCCGACGGCTCCGCTCCCCTGATCGATGCCAGCTGGTGGCTTGTCACCAATATCGAAGACGCTGCTTACCTCTCCGGTGTTGAGAGCAATGAAGGCGGCTGGGTATTCGACATTGAAGACATTCAGTCCGTTCTCTATGCTTACAATCCCGACCTGACTCTGGAAGACATGAGCGCTCTCTACACCGCTGTTGACGCTGCTGACATCCAGGCTCGCCGCTAAGTTTTCTTACATTTCTTAATTATTCCAGGCAAACACTGCGCCGGGGCGGGCTTCCGCCCGCTCCGGCATCTGATTATCGAGGTGCGCTATGAATAAAACGAAAAGAATTTTGAAGAATATCGGGATCACTCTCGGCGTTCCCGTGGTGGTTTATCTGCTGTTCTTTGCTTTGACAAATGCGTTTGGAGCCCCCGGCTTCGGCGTTGGTCCCGACCTGCGTACTATTTTCTATAATACCATTTACTCGGGATTCATTGCCCTTGCCATGAGCTACAACCTCACTTCCGGACGCTTTGACTTCTCCGTGGGTTCTGTGCTCCTCCTCTCTATTATTGCCGGCGGTAATCTCTTCCTGAAGATAGAGAAGGCCATAGAGCTTTCTGTGCCCGCAAGCATTTTCCTGCTCCTTGGACTTATTATAGTCATCGGAGCTCTTTGCGGACTTGTATCCGGCATCATTTATATTACCCTCCGTCTGCCTCCCATGGTTTCCTCTCTGGGCGTCGCCATGATTTTCGAGGCAATTGGCTTTGCCATCAACAACTCCGGCATCCGTCTCCTGGGACGCTTCAATCTTCTCATCTGGGCCGAGCCCAAGTATGGCTTTATGCTTATGGGCGCTGTGCTCATTGTTCTAATCTACCTTTTGAACTTCACCAAATTTGGCTATAACTGCCGCTCCCTCCAAACCGGCCAGAAAAACGCCGTTGAAGTGGGCGTCAATGAAAATATAAACTCTGTTATCTGCTACATTATTGCCGGCATTCTCATGGCCTGCGCCGGCGTCGTTTTCCTGAGCTACAATGGTATGGTGGCTCCCGAAACCGGACTTTCCAGCTCTTCCTTCCTTATGAGCGCCTTCCTGCCCATGTTTATTGGTCAGGCTCTTGCGCCCTATTCCGACCGCAACATCGGTACTGTTATCGGTGCATTCTGCCAGGCCTGTCTCACCGCCGGTCTTGTCAAGCTGGGCTGCTCCAGCTCCCTCAAGAGCGTAATGGACGGTCTCGTGGTCCTGCTCTTCCTGGTCTATACCTCCAACAGCTACAAATTTGGCCTCCACAGAGCATGGAAGGACAAGAAGTCTGCCGCTCTCGCCGCGCTGAAGCACTAATCCGATTTTAATAATTCCGAACACCATACGACCCCCGCGGCTTTGCCTCGGGGGTTTTGATATATGAAAGGAGATACACCGTTATGGAACCTAATCTTATTGAAATTTTCGGCTCTTATATGAACTGGAAGATAAACGAGGATACCTGGGTCATAAATTTTATGGGCGGCTCTCAGAATATGTATCTTCTCGAGGGCAAAGAAAAGGCCCTGCTTATAGATACGGGCTGGGGCGCAGGCAATCTTCGCGCATACGTTGAAAAGCTCACCGACAAGCCGGTGATAGTATTCAACACCCACGGCCATCTTGACCACTCCGGCGGCAACGGAGAATGGGAAAAGGTTTATATGCTCCCCGGCGGTAAAGCCGATATTTTCACCTGCTACCGTCTGCCCTTCGACGCAAGCAAGCTCCCCTACCCCGGTTATGAGTGCGTGTTCGTCTCCGACGGCGACACCGTAGATCTGGGCGGCAGAGTTATTGAACTCATCGACATTTCCTCCCACTCCAATGGCTCTCTGGCATTTCTGGACCACAACAGCGGCTATCTCTTCGTAGGCGACGAGCTTGAGAGCACTCAGGTGCTCATGTATGAGACCGAAGCCATTCCCGGCTATGAGTTTGTGCTTGACAAAAAACTTCGAGCCCACTACGCCAACATGCTGAAGCTTCGTGAGCGCAAGAGTGAGTGGAACACCATTCTCCCCGCTCATAACGGCGCCCCCATCGCCCACTCCTATCTGGATGACTTCATAGGCCTTGTGGAGCATATATACGAAGGCGACGCCACCATTGAGGACAAGCTGAACCACAAATACGCCGAGGCAGGCGACCCCGAGGGCAAGCTCTGCCGTGTGCGCTGGAACAAGGCATCCTTCTTTGTGGTGAAAGAGGACCTTATGGCCCTTTGGGGAAGCAAAACTCTTTGATTGTGAGGTAAAACCATGCGCTATACAAAATGGAACGAGGGCTGGAAATTCTGGGAGGAAAAGAACGCTTTTTCTCTTGTGTGGAATATTCCCGACAATGCCCGTGATATAGACCTCCCCCACGACGCTATGATAGAGCGCTCCCCTGAACCCCATGGAGTCAACGGCGGCGACACCGCCTACAGAGATGGCGGAAGCTATGTTTATGTTAAGCTCTTTGAGGCTCCCCAAAGCTGGCGCGACCAGATAATTCAGCTTAAGTTCGAGGGAGTTTACATGAACGCCCTTGTGTATCTCAACGGCCAACTTATCGCCCAGCGCCCCTACGGCTACAGCGCTTTCAACGCCCCTTTGAACGACTATCTTAATTATGGCGGCGAAAATGAGCTTCGTGTTCTTGTGAAGAACATCGGCCCCAACAGCCGCTGGTATTCCGGCAGCGGTATTACAAGGGATGTTTGGCTCCTATCGGCCTCTCCCCTGCACATTCCCGACTGTGGTTTGAAGGTGTCCACCGCATGTATCGAGGATGACTATGCCTCCATTAATGTTGGTCTCGACCTTAAAAACCTGGACTACCGTGCTCAGTCCATTGAAATAATTACCGAGATTTATGCTCCCGATGGCCAGATATGCGCCCGTTCCACCCTGCCCCTTTCCATGGGCGGCGGCAGTGAGGAGAGCATTGAACAGTCTCTGAACCTGACCTCTCCCCTGCTTTGGAGCGCCGAAAGCCCCAATCTTTACCGCTGTGTATGCCGCCTGGTTTCCGGCGGAGAGGACATTGACTGCTGCGAAGCAGAGTTTGGCATTCGCACTCTCAGTCTTGACACAAGGCGGGGTCTTCGTGTCAACGGCAAGACCGTGAAGCTCCGCGGCGCCTGCATCCACCACGACAACGGACTTTTAGGCGCTGTGAGCCCCGTTGAGGCTGAAATGAGAAGGGTGCGCATACTCAAGGAAGCCGGATTCAATGCTATACGCATGGCCCACAATCCCGCCTCCTCCGCCCTGCTCACAGCCTGCGACAGGCTTGGTATGTATGTCATGGACGAGGCCTTTGATATGTGGACCCGTCCCAAAAAGGACAATGACTATGCCCTTTCTATGAAAAAATGGTGGCATGAAGATCTTAAGAGCATGGTGCTCAGCGACTTCAACCACCCCTCAGTGGTGTTTTATTCTCTTGGCAACGAGATACCTGAGGTTGGCACCGCTCAAGGCTCCGCTCTCGGCCGTGAAATGGCCCGCTATATCAAGGCACTTGACCCCAAGCGCTACGCCATGGTTTCCATCAACGGCGTTTTCGCAGCAGGCGACCATGTTCCACAGATAATGAGCGATGTTATTTCTGCCGCTGCCTCCCGCGGCGAAGATGTGGGCAATGTAAACGACTTTATGACCGCCATGGACACCCACATGGACGAGATAGTAAAACATCCCCTTGTTTCCCAGCGCATTGATGCAGCATCCGTGGGCATGGACCTTGTGGGCTATAACTACATGGCCTCCCGCTACGAACCTGATGCTGTCACTTATCCCGACAGAGTCATCATGGGCAGCGAGACCTATCCTCCCCACATCGCCCGCAACTGGGCTCTTGTAAAAAAGCTCCCTTCTGTTATCGGCGACTTCACATGGACCGGCTGGGACTACATTGGCGAGGCTGGCGTTGGCATACCCGCCTACCGCTTTGGCGAAGGCGGCTTCGGGGCTCAGTACCCCTGCCAGCTTGCCTACTGCGGCGATATTGATATCAGCGGCTTCCGCCGCCCCCTCTCCTACATGAGAGAGATAGTTTTCGGTCTGAGAAAAGCTCCCTACATTGCAGTTCAGGATCCCGCCCACTATGGCGAAAAGCTCATAAAGACCCCCTGGGTTCTCAGCGACAGCCACTGCGGCTGGACTTATCCCGGCTTTGAAGGAAAGAGCATAGTGGTGGAGGTCTACTCCCCCGGCGACGAGGTTGAGCTTATTTTGAACGGTATCTCTCTTGGCAAAAAGCCCGCCGGAGAAAAGACAGGCTTTATTGCCACCTTCGAAACTGAGTACGCTCCCGGCACTCTGGAAGCTGTGAGCTATGAAAATGGCATTGAGACAGGCCGCCATCAGCTCACCACTGCCTCCGCCGCAGCTTCCATAGCGCTTGAAGCGGAAGAAGCAGAGGGCGATATTCGCTATATAAACATAACTCTTCGTGATGAAAAGGGCCTTGTTTATGACGCCGGCGACTGCGAGATAAGCGTCTCTCTCAGCAGCGGTAAGCTCCTGGGCCTTGGCAGCGGCGATCCCAAGCCTCTCCACTGCTATACAGAGGAGGTCTGCCGCCTTTTCAGAGGCCGCGCCCTTGCTATCATCAGCCCCGATGGCCCCGCCACCATCTCCGTCAGCACGGAAACCGGCCTCAGCGCTTCTCTAACCATATAACACGGGAGGAACACCCCCATGCTAGATTACAAATCCAAACCCTTTTACCTCTCCGACGAGGACATTGTGTGGGTTCGGGAGAGCCTTGCTTCCATGAGCCTCGAGGACAAGATAGGTCAGCTTTTCTGCCTCACCGACATCACCACCGATTGCGGCGAGCTGCAGGCTCTTGTGAGCAAATATCGCCCCGGCGGCTTTATGTACCGCGCAGGCAATGGCGCCGATATTCAGAAGGCCTACGCCGCTATGAATGCTGTTGCCAAAATCCCCATGCTCTTCCCCTGCAATCTGGAAAGCGGCGGAAACGGCATCTCTCCCGAGGGCACTTTCTTTGGACGTCCTCTGCAGGTGGCCGCCACCGGCGAGACTGAGCAGGCAGAGCGTCTTGGCTATGTTTGTGCCAGCGAGGGTACAGCCGTCGGCTGCAACCTGGCCTACGCTCCCATAGTGGACATTGACTATAACTGGCGCAACCCCATTACCAATGTACGCACCTTTGGCTCCGACCCGGATACCGTTTTGAAAATGGCATCCGCCTATATGGACGGCGTAGCCCGGGCCGAAAGACCCATGGCCGTATGCATAAAACACTTCCCCGGCGACGGAGTCGACGAGCGTGACCACCATCTTATGCCCACTGTCAACTCCCTCTCTGCCCAGGAGTGGATGAGTTCCTTTGGCAAAGTATATAAGACCCTTATTGATAAGGGCGCCCAGACCCTTATGTGCGGACACATTCTCCAGCCCGCCCTTGAGAGGCTTATTGAGCCCGAAATTCGGGACGAAGATATGCTCCCCGCCTCCCAGAGCCGCAATCTTATTAAGGGCATAATCCGTGAAAAACTGGGCTTCAACGGCCTTATTACCACAGACGCCACACCCATGGTGGGCTTCTCTGCCATCCAAAGCCGAGCCAATGCCATTCGCTCTGCCATAAGCGCGGGCGCGGATATGATAGTCTTCTGCAAAAATCTTGACGAGGACTATGCTGCCGTCCGTGATGGCCTTGAGTCCGGGGAAATAAGCCTTGAGCGTCTTGACGAGGCTGTATGCCGTCAGCTTGCTCTTAAGGCAAGTCTTGGCCTCCACCGCAGTCCCCTCTCCTCCCCTGATGCTTTGGGAAAACTTGGCTGCGAGGAACACACCCGCTGGGCTGAGGAGTGCGCCGACAAGGCAATTACCCTCGTTAAGGATAATCAGGCCCTCCTTCCCATCTCCCCCGAAAAAACCAGACGTGTTCGCCTAACAGTTTTGGGCGAGAACCAGAGCGGCGGTTTTGGGGAGAGCGAGAATATCACCGAGCCTTTGAAGGAGGCTCTTGAGAAGGCCGGCTTTGAGGTGAGCCTTTATGACTACGCCAGCATGGAAAGAGGCGAAATATTCTTCTGCGGCGCAGAGGATATGAAGAAAAAATTTGACCTTTCCATCGTAGCCGCCAATGTGGCAACAGGCTCCAACTACACATCCCGCCGTCTGGACTGGATACCCCTCATGGCCGCCAATGAGCCCTGGTACATGAAAGATATCCCCACATTGTTCATAAGCTTCTGCAGCCCCTATCACATGATAGATGTGCCCTTCATAAGCACCTTTATTAACTGCTATTCCTCCAGCCGCTTCTGCGTTGAGGCAGCGGTGGATAAGCTCACGGGCAAGAGCAGCTTCAAGGGCATAAGCCCCGTTGACCCCTGGTGCGGAGCCTGGGGAGCAAGCTTCATGTAAACAAACCTATAGATCAAAAAAACTCCTGAATCCGATTTCGGATTCGGGAGTTTTTATGTTCAGTCATATTCAACTCAATCCAGATAACCTTCCCGGGCTTTAAGTCCAAAGCGGCCTTCAAGCTCATGCATCTGGGCATCGGTGATGGTGTTGAGTATTGGAAGATGGGCTATCTTCATGTATATCTCGGCAGCCTTTTCTGCGGTCTCAATGAGGCCGAAGGTCTCGTCAAGGTCCTTGCCTGCGCCGTAAATACCGTGCTGGGCCCAGACCACCAGGCGGGCAGTGCGCATCTTCTCAGCGGTGGCTTCGCCTATTTCGTTAGTGCCGCAAAGCATCCAGGGCAGAACATTCACGCCGTCGGGGAAAACCACAACGCACTCGGTGCACATCTGCCAGAGGGTGCGGGTGAAGCTGCGCTCGTCAAGCTCATGGACATAGGTCATGGCAAGGAGATTGGAGGGATGGCAGTGCATTACTACCCGGTTATCGCTGTCCACCTTCAGGCGCTCCACATGGCTCATAAGGTGGGCGGGAAGCTCGCTTGTGAACTTGCCGCCGTCGGAGTAGCCCCAGAGCAGCTCTGCGGTGCAGCCATCGGCAGCGATGCGGATGATACCCAGATTTGCGGCGGGATCATACTGGACGTTCTTGAAATACTTGCCGGTGCCGGTAACAAGAAAATACTTGCCTGCCAGGGAGGGTGCATCAAAGCCTGTGGGAATAGTGCGGATGATACTGTTTACATCCAGATATTCAGCCACTTCTGCTTCATCAAGCATAAGGCTTATATTGCCGCCGTTGCGCTCGTCCCAGCCGTGAGCGTACATATTTGTGGTGGTACGTACCATTTCCACCAAAAAGGGTGCAGTCATAATATCTTTCATAATCTTTAACCTCTCTTGGAAAGCACTTCGGCTTCATATTTTTTAACTTCCTTGAACCATTCCCCGTCGACGGGAGCGCCGCATACCCGGCAATATTCTTTCCATACCTCACCGAAAGGCAGGGTTTTCATCTCTTCCTGCATAACCATGAGCTCTGTCCAGTTATTCTCGTTCTGCAGCTGGGTATAATCAGGAGTAAGCAGGGCCATGAGCAGGCCTTTCTGAACATTGCGGAACCCCACAACCCAGGCGGAAATGCGGTTGATGGAGGCGTCGAAATAATCAAGGGCCATCTTCACTCTGCCATCAAGGCCGCCGCAGCGGACTATTTCCTTGCATATCTCCCTGGTTTCATCGTCCAGCAGCACCACATGGTCGGAGTCCCAACGAATGGGGCGGGTAATGTGGAGAGCTATCTCGGGGAAGAAGGCCAGCAGAGCCGGAATCTTGTCGGAAACAAGCTCCGTGGGATGATAGTGGCCGTTGTCCATCAGGGGAATGCATTTATCCTTATTCATTGCGGCGTAGCTGAGGGCAAACTCAGCGCTGCCAACGGTGTAAGCTTCAACACCGATGCCAAAGACCTTGGACTCAACGCAGGGCTTGACCATATTGAAATCATAGTCTTCAGAGAGAATCTCGTCAATGGCCTCCTTATATCTGAGGCGGGGGCCCATTCGGTCGGCGGGAATGTCCTTGAAGCCGTCGCCGGTCCAGATATTCATGATGCAGGGCTGGCCCAGCTCTTCGGCCAGATAGCTGCTTATACGAATGCAGGCCTTGCCGTGGTCAATCCAGAAGCGTCTGGTCTCCTCGTTGGGAGAAGAAAGGGTGAGGGGGTCGCACTTGGGGTGGGAGAAGAAGGTGGGGTTAAAGTCGCAGCCCATACCTCTTTCCTTGCAGAAATCCACCCACTTTTTGAAATGCCTGGGCTCAAGAGCGTCTCTATCCGCCCATCCACCGTTAGTCTCATCAAAGATGGCATAGGAGGCGTGTAGGTTCATCTTTTTTGTGCCGGGGCAGAGCTTAAGAGCCATATCAAGGTCAGCCATGAGCTCTTCGGGATTGCGTGCTCTGCCGGGATAGTTGCCGGTGGTCTGTATGCCTCCGGTGAGGGGCTTATTAGGGTCTGTATCAAAGCCGCGGACGTCGTCGCCCTGCCAGCAGTGGAGAGCCACGGGAACACTGCGAAGAGTTTCTATTGCCTTGTCGGTATCTATGCCGAGAGCTGCGTAAAGGGCCTTTGCTTCCAAATAGCTCATGTTAATTAACCTCCATCTGTATTTTCAGATTTCCAAGAGCCGTTGCCTCTATAGGCAAGGCTATAACTTTCTTTCCTGTGAATTTCTCAGTAAGGGCGTTGAGATAGGCGTTTTTCGCGCCTCCTCCCACGATGTAGAGCTTAGCGTAATTTACGCCGGTATTGGCTTCAAGCTCCTCAATAGCCTGCTTGTATCCCAGAGCCAAGGAGCGGTATGCGCAGCGGAAATAGTCTCCGATGTTTGTGGGAGCGCTTTCGCAGGCCTCGTCGAAGGCAGCTTTCATACTCTCAGGGGCAAAAAACTCCTGAGCATTGGCGTTCACAAGGCCCTCAAAGGTGCTTTCCTCTGCCATTCGTACAATTTCGGAAAACTCGATATCCGGACAAATTTCCCGCTTGAGCTCGTTTATAAGCCACATACCCATGATATTTTTCTGATATCGATTGTAGCCCACGCCGCCCTCGTTGGAATAATTGGCCTTTTCGCTGCCCTCTCCCGTGATGGGCTTGGCTGTCTTGACGCCCAAAAGACTCCATGTGCCGGAGGATATATAGAGCTCATTTCCCTCCATGGGAATGCCCTCAACGGCAGAGCCGGTGTCATGTGTAGCACAGAGAACAAGGTCGCAGTCCCCGCCCAGTTCTTTAGTAGGTTCCGGCAAAAATCTGCCCAACACCTTTCCGGGCTTAGAAAGAGATGGAAAAAGTATTTCGGGAAGGCCGAGAGTGCGGACAATGTCCATATCAAACTTTCCACTTTCGGCATTGACCATACCCATGGTGGTGGCATTTGTGTATTCTCTTGCTTTTACACCGCAAAGCTTGTACATAAGATATTCGGGTATCATCAGCGCATCCGTGACGCCCTCAAGACGGCCTCTTTTCATATCGTCATAAAGCTGATAAATGCTGTTAAAGCTTTGGAACTGGCAGCCGGTGCGGCGATAGAGCTCAGAAAAGGATATTTTACTGTGAAGCTCCGGAATAATCGCCTCAGTGCGGCTGTCGCGGTAGGCGTAGCAGGGCAAAACTTCCTCATCGCCCTTCATCAGCACATAGTCCACGCCCCATGTATCTATGGAGAGACTTTTAATTTCGGGGTAAGCGGCAAAGGCCTTTTTTATGCCCTCCTTTACATGGGCAAAAAGAGCCTCTATATCCCAGATAAGATGGCCATTTTCTTTTTTTACTCCGTTGGGGAAACGGAACACTTCCTCCGTTTTAAGACTGCCATTGTCCATATAACCCACAATGTGGCGGCCCGAGGAAGCACCAATGTCGATCGCGAGATAATGCACCCTGTCATCCCTCCTGTCCATACTGCATTATACCATAATGCCATTAATTTTCAAATGCAACAGTTTACTCAAAAACCCGTCATTATTTGCAATAAAGTCAAAAAAGCGCGGCAAGGCTGACGCCTACCGCGCTTTTTTAGCGAAGTATTGCTGGAAAAGGGCCGCTTTGCAGCGAATAAATCCCTATGGTGTGCCGCCCTTTATTTCTGCCCGTAATAGGCGTTTGCGCCGTGCTTGCGAAGGTAGTGCTTATCAAGAAGCTCACCTTGCATGGGCTGTATATTGGGCTCAAGAGCGGCACTATGGAAGGCCATGAATGCCAGCTCCTCAAGGACAACGGCATTATGCACCGCATTCATAGGGTCTGTACCCCATGCGAAAGGACCATGGGAGCGGACCAGAACAGCGGGAATGTCGTCAGGGCTAAGGCTTCGGAAAGTTTCAATGATAACATTTCCGGTTTCCTTTTCGTACTCCCCCCCTATCTCGGCGGGGCTCATGTACCTTGTGCAGGGTATTTCCCCGTAGAAATAGTCGGCGTGGGTGGTGCCATAGGGGACAATGCCTTTACCCGCCTGAGCAAAAGAGGTGGCCCAACGCGAATGGGTATGGACCACGCCGCCAATATTGGGAAAGGCATTATATAGGGCAACATGGGTGGGGCTGTCGGAGGAAGGCTTCCACTTGCCCTCCACAACCTCGCCTGTGGCAAGGGAGACCACAACCATATCCTCAGGGCCCATGCTGTCATATTCTATGCCAGAGGGCTTTATGACCATCAGTCCCTGCTCCCTGTCCACACCGGAGACATTGCCCCATGTGAATGTTACAAGGCCGTGTTTGGGCAGCTCAAGGTTGGCTTTCCAAACGATCTCTTTCAGCTTTTCAAGCATTTTCTTTCACCTCACAGCACTTCTATGGCTCTCCGCTCCACGTCAAGGAGGGCGCGGTAGGCCTTCATATAAGCTTCGAAACCTTTGGCATCCTCATTCTCGGGCGCAAGACTCAGGGAAGGTACATCTGCAAAGACCTTTTTATCAAGCCAGGCTTCCAGGCTCTCCCCCTCTTCCCTTTTCACCATGTACTCAGCAAGCAGGGCCATACCGTAGGGTCCGCCCTCTCCCGCTGTTTCCATGGTGCGGACAGGGGCATTGCAGGCGGCGGCAAGGTAGCTCTGTCCCACACGGGGAGTTTTGAAAAGTCCGCCGTGGCCGGTGAGGGATATTATCTCCACATTCTCCTCGGCAAGAATATCCATACCGATTTTCAGAGTGGCCATGGTGGAATAAAGCTGGGCGCGCATAAAGTTAGCCAGAGTAAGACGGCTATTGGGCATTCTCATAACCATAGGCCGCCCGGAGTCCATATGTGTAACGCCCTCTCCGGCCATATAGTTGCAGACAAGCACGCCGCCGCAGTCTTTCTCCCCTTCAAGAGACTTTTCATAAAGCTTTGTGTAAAGCTCCGCGCTTGAAGGCTCAGCGCCAAAGAGTTCTGCGCTCTCACGCAGAAGAGAGGCCCAGCAGTTGGAGTCGTTGGTGCAGTTATTGCAGTGGACCATTGCCACAGGTCTGCCTGTGGGGGTGGTCACCATGTCTATTTCCTCATAGACCCTGCTGAGGGGCTTATCCAGCACAACCATGGAGAATATGGATGTTCCGGCAGACACATTGCCCGTGCCCGCAGCCACGGCATTTGTGGCGGTCATGCCAGTGCCGGCATCGCCCTCGGGAGGAGCAAAGGGCAGGCCCACAGGGAGCAGGCCGTCAAGGATTGCTGCGCCCTCAGAGCTCAGTTTACCGGCGCTCTTCCCTGCCATCAGAGGCCGGGGCAAAAGCTCCTCAATGCGCCAAGGCATGGCAGCCACTTCCTCAAGGGAGAAGAATTTGGCAAGCATCTTCTTATCGTAGCCCAATTCGGCGCTGTCCACCGGGAAGATACCCGAGGCCTCGCCAATGCCCACGGCGTTTTCCCCTGTGAGCATGAAATGTATGTAGCCCGCAAGGGTAGTAATGTGAGCCACGCGGCTGATATGCTCTTCCTTATTCAGCAGGGCCTGATAAAGGTGAGCAATGCTCCAGCGCTGTGGAATATTGAAGCCGAAAAGCTCCGTAAGCTTGGCGGCGGCTTCGGCGGTCATGGTGTTTTGCCATGTTCTGAAGGGGGTGAGCAGCTTCCAGTCCTTATCAAAGGCCAGATAGCCGTGCATCATGCCGGAAATTCCCGCAGATTTTATTTCCCCATCAAAATCAAGTGCTGCAATGGCAGACTTAACGCCCACCCAAGCTTCATCAAGCTCATAAGTCCAGACGCCATTTTCGCAGCTGCTTTTCCATACATAGTCCCCGGAGGAGACGGGTATGTGCTTATCGTCGATAAGGCTGGCCTTTATGCGGGTGGAGCCCAGCTCTATGCCGAGAAAAAGTTCCTTTTTCATAGTTTTCACCTGAGCTTCCATGCCAGATCCATGAGGAAGAGTTCCTTTTCAAGCTCCTGAAGCTTGGTTTCAGCGGTGATATGCACAAACTCTATGCCCATTATATTGGCCCAATCCTTCATCTGCTGGGCACTGACATCATAGGACAAGACAGAGTGGTGTGCGCCGCCTGCTGTTACCCAGCATTCAATGCCTGTGGCAAGGTCGGGCATGGCCTTCCACATAACACGGGCCACAGGGAGATTGGGCATGGGCATAATGGGCTTCACGCAGCGGATATCCTGAACGATAAGGCGCATTCTGCCGCCCATATCCACAAGGGTAGCAACGATGGCATCTCCCTCCTTGCCTTCAAAAACAAGGCGTGCGGGAGGCTGTCTGTCACCAATGCCAAGGGGATGGACTTCAATACGGGGTCTGTTTGCAGCGCAGCAGGGGCATACCTCAAGCATATGGGCACCCAGAGAATACTCATTGCCCTCTTCCAGATGGTAAGTATAGTCCTCCATGAAAAGGGATGCGCCGTTTCCGCCCTCGCCCATGGCTTTCATGACAGCGGTGAGCGCTGCTACCTTCCAGTCACCCTCGCCGCCGTAGCCATAGCCAAGACTCATGAGGTGCTGTGAAGCAAGGCCGGGAAGCTGTTCCATGCCGTAAAGGTCCTGGAAGGTGTTGGAGAAGGCCTTGTAGCCTTCGGCATCCATCATCTTTTTGATGGCGATTTCCTCTCTGGCCTGATAGCGGACAGTGGCTATATCCTCTGTTGCCATGTCATAGGAGGCGGTATATTCAGCCATGAGGGCGTCTATTTCTCCCTCAGTAATGGCATTCATTGTCTCTGCCAGAGTGCCCACAGGCCAGGTATTTACCTGCCAGCCAAGCTTCAGCTGGGCCTCAACCTTGTCGCCCTCGGTGACGGCAACTTCGCGCATATTGTCGCCAAAGCGCATGACCTTCAAAGAGCGGGAAAAAGCGGCGCCAACAGCAGACTTCATCCAGTCCCCAAGCTTTTTCTGCACTGCCTTGTCTTCCCAATGGCCTGCAATTATCTTTCTGGGCATTCTCAGTCTGGCGGCGATGAAGCCGTGCTCACGGTCGCCGTGGGCAGCCTGATTTAGATTCATGAAGTCCATATCGATTTCCTCATTGGGGATGAGGCGGTTATACTGGGTGGCCAGATGGCAGTAGGGCTTCTGCAATGCTGCGAGGCCGTTTACCCACATCTTGGATGGGCTGAAGGTGTGGCACCATGCCACTATACCGCAGCAGCTGTCGTCATAATTGGCCTCTTTGACAATGGCACTTATCTCCTCGTTGCTCTTGGCGGTTACCTTGTACACAAGGGGATAGGGCAGCACTGCACTGAGCTTCTCAGCCATTTCTGCAGCTCTCTGAGCCACGATATCAAGGACCTCGGGACCATAGAGGGTCTGGGAGCCTACAACAAACCAGAATGAATATTTGGACATAGTAAAAGCCTCCTTAATTATCTATCTGCAAGAATTAGTCTATCATCTTTAATTTCCACCCTGCGGAAAATGGGGCGCTCCATATATTTGTCGTTGGGATAATGGAGGGTGTAGAAAAGCTGGCCGCTCTTATCCTCAAAGAGCATTCCGTGGCCTCCGTTTTCTGGGAAGACCTTTTCGGGAAGATGCTTCCAAGGCCCGGTGATGTCGCCGCTTTTGGACTGGGCAGCTCCTACGGCGTAGCCCCGCTCCGACCAGCTGGCCCAAAGGCATATGAGGCTTCCGTCCTCCATTTTTCGCATACAGGGACCGTCGGTGAAGTAAACATCGCCATCCATACCGAACTCCGCCTTGGCAAAGGGCACAGGCCGCGCCCACGGAGCATCGGCAGCAGAGAAAAGCAAACAGGGCTCTGACAGGGCTTTTGAAAGGTCTGCACTAAGTCTCACGGCACACATATCTCCCCTTGGCTCGTCCTCAAAGGAATGGGAGAAAATGAGCCATGGCTCCTGCGCCCCGTCGAAATAGAGACTTCCGTCTATGCAGGCCCAGTCGGGAGGGGTCAGAGGCTTGTCACCAAGGGCTTCAAAGGGGCCAAGAGGATTATTGGCACGAAGAAGATAAACTCCCTTTTTTCTCTCATCACAGCCGAAGGTGGTGAGCATATAGAAGCTGCCATCATGGCAATAGACCTCCGGGGCCCAGTAGTTCCTGTCGGCAAAGAAGCCTTTAGGACGGTGGAAAACCTCCACCGGTCCTTCCCAAGAAACAAGGTCGCAGCTATGATAGCAGTCAAAGCCGTCGCACTCTCCCCAGCAGCTCTCGCTGCGGGTGCCGTAGAGATAATAGGTATCTCCGTGCAAAAGCACATACGGGTCGCGGATATTTATCTCTTCCCTTTTCATTTTCTTGCCTCCTAAACATATAGGAAATATTTAAAAAATTATATCAAAGGCCATTTTTATATTCAATTCGAGGGAAAATTTATCAAAACTTTGCTGCTTCCATGTCAAAAAAAGGCGCACAGATTTTGATTGAGCTCAACATAGACAAGTGGCGTCATTGTATGATATAATACTATAAATTACAGGAAAGGACGGGTAATGCCAATGAAAGTATCTGCCGATTTTAAAACCGATGCTCTGGACGCTCTCAGAGGGCGCTGGAAAACCGCCTTGCTCAGCGGCTTTTTGGCATCGCTTCTGGGTGCCGGTCTCAGCTCCGGCGCCTCTTCTTCTCAGGAAGTCGACTATGATTTTAGCTTCCTGCCCGAGAATGCGCTGAGGCTTTTGACCGTACTCATGATAATCGTCATACTTTACGCCGTTTTCACCTTTATTGTGGGCGGCGCTGCCACATTGGGCTACTGCAAATTCAATCTGAAGCTTGTGGACGGCGAGGATGTTTCTGTTTCAGATGTATTTTCCCAGTTTGACCGTCTTTGGAGCGGCTTTGGTATGCAATTCATGGTATGGCTTTACACAAGCCTTTGGTCTCTGCTTCTTGTTATCCCCGGTATAGTAAAGAGCTACAGCTATTCCATGACGGCCTACATTCTGGCAGAGCACCGGGATTACAGCGTTCACGATGCAATAAACGAGTCAAAGAGAATAATGCATGGCAACAAATGGCGGCTGTTTTGTCTTCATTTCAGCTTTCTGGGCTGGACAATACTTTGCACTCTTCCTTTTATCCTTCTTATAACTTTATATCCCATAAAGACTGTGACAAGCGCGGCTGGCCTATTGTTCTTTTTATTCCTCTGCATTATTTCCCTTGCAGGCTTTGTTTTCCTCACGCCCTATAGCCAAGCCGCAACTGCTGCTTTTTACAGAGATATTACAACCACCGGCACAAACGAATAAAAGCATCGAAAACGGTCCGTGCCTACTATCAGGCACGGACCATTATTTCTTGTTATTAATAAAAATGATGTCACGGTTCTATGAGGGGATAATAACCCTCCAGCGCCATAAGCTCTGCCAGATAGTCGTCGGTAGCAATAACCCAGCCCTCCTCCGAGTTTTCTATGGCAAAACTCATCATATTGGAGCTGAAATAGCAATTGTTGTCGAGGGGCACAAAGCCGAGTTGCCCATAGCCATAATAGCCGATATTCTGGCCATTTTCGCTCCAAGCTATATGAGCCTTCGTCTTCTCCCGGCAGGTTTTTTCCAACCAGTCTATAGCGAGGCGTCCGCTAAACTCATTGCTGAGCTTGTTCCTTGAACCATAAATGATTACCTTCGTGTCCTCAACGCGTAGGCCGTCTATATATACTCCAGCTTCAAGCTCCAGATAAATATCCTCACTGAAAGCGCCCCACCGCTCAGCGAAGGCAAAGGTGAAAAATCCAAGAACAGCTATGCACAAAACTGCCAGCACTACATCACGGATATTTCTTTTAAGCATCTCCCTTCGGTACTGTCTTATCACCTTCAACGCATAGCGCACTTCGTTGTCAGCGCCCAGGATTTCATTACACTCACCATGAAGCAACTCCGTTACCGTAAGGCCCAGTACATCTGCCAAAGGCTCCAGCATCGACACATCAGGAAAACCCACTCCTCGCTCCCATTTACTCACAGTGCGGTCACTGATATGAAGCATCTCAGCAAGGGCGCGCTGAGTCATATCTTTCTCTTTTCTTGTTTTTGCAATGAGATTACCGGTTTTTATACTGTCCATAGCGGGCCCTCCTTCCACCTTTATGATAACAAAAAAACTATTATTAGGCAACAAACGCTGCGTTGAGTTTGGTATAGCCTCCAATGTCGCAATTTGTAAAAAGCTTGTTTTCAATAATATAATAACTGGTAGTTAATCACCCTCTACCACATAAACAATTCAGATAGAGCTTAAAAAGTAATACCACACGCAACGGGCATAACTTTTTTTGCGTTTTATTAGGCATTTGCCTAAAATAATTGTTGACAGTAACATCAAACTGTGCTATTGTCAAGTTAGGCAATTGCTTAACCATTACTCTATCCACCGGTAAATTTCAGAGGTGAACAACATGAAAAACAATAAAATCAGCCTTTCGGATGTTGAATGGCGTCTTATGCAGAGCCTATGGCGCAGCGATAAGCCTATGAGCGTCCGTGAGATAATGGATGATCTGGCAGGAGAAAAAGATTGGAGCCTCCACTCCGTTATTTCTTTTCTCAAGCGTATGGAAGCCAAGGGTGCCATACGCATCCACGAAGGCCGTCCCATCCGCTATTCCGCCACAATGGACCGCAACGAGGCGGTACAGAAAGAAACCGAAGACCTTCTTGGCCGTGTATACGGCGGTGAAAAGCTCCTTATGATACAGTGCGCGGTGAATGCCGCCACGCTCAGCGACGAAGAACGGGAGGAGCTTATCGCGATACTGAGAGGAGGCAAATAATGAGCGATATTCTCACCATCCTCATTCAGGCCACGGCTCTAATGTTGGCCCTTATAGCTCTGCGTCCCCTGCTCAAGCGCTTTGTGTCCCCCCGAGCCCGCTGCGCCCTATGGGCTCTGCCCGCTTTGAGGCTACTTTTTCCCTTCCGCATTCCCAGTCCTGTAAGCATAATGGCTCCCATTGAGCCCGTTTCCTCGGAGCTTTCCGCAGCCGTAAGCCGCCCTCTTGAAGCTCCCACATGGCTGGGCAGCGGTATCGGCCTCACCCCTTCCGACATTCCTAGTATTGAAGCCGCTCCCGATGCTTTTGCGGCCGCTCCCCAGAGTGGAATCAGCCTTTCCACCATTCTCCTATTGATATGGCTCGCGGGTGCGCTTGTGACGGGAGGCATCATAATATATCAGAATATGCGGTTTTACAAAACGAGCCAACGCCATGCTGAAAAGCTTGGGGACGGTTGGGGACTCCCGGTTTATCTTCTGAGGGCTCTTCCCAGCCCCTGTCTCGCAGGCGTAATCAAACCCAGAATATATATAAACGCCCAGACTCTCATTTCAGACGAGGTTTTGGAGATGACCATTCTCCACGAGACCACCCACTATAAACGTCTCGACCATATATGGGGCGTAGTCCGTGGCATAATGCTTGCTCTATTCTGGTTTCACCCCCTCGTCTGGCTCTGCTCGGAAATGTTCAGAGCAGATTGCGAGACTGCCTGCGACGCCGCTGCCACCCGTGACATGGACCATGACAGGCGAATGAGCTACGGCCTGGCTCTTATCTCCCTTGCCTCCCGTGTTCCAAGAGGCAATACCGGACGCATGGTCTGTCTCTCCACCATGAGCGGCAGCAAAAAGCTTCTCAAAGAGCGCATAAGCACACTGGCAAACGGTCACACCGTGCGCTGCGCCGCTTTGATAGCCCTTATGCTGGCAGCGGTACTCTGCTTTACAATGTGCACCACACCTGTGGAAGATAATGTATCTGTCCCTCCTCCCATTTCAACTCCCCAGACTCTTGCAGAATTCAGCGAAGGTTCGGATGTTGAAAAGCCCGGCCCCATTCCTGAACAGCCCATAAACCAGAAACCGGTAATGAATTCACCGGACGCTATTCAGGATCTTGCATATTTTCTTGAGCTTGCTGCACCCGGAGCAGAGTTTGTCGATATGGGTGGCACTAAGAAAAATGAAATTATCGCAGAATATGGGGAACTATTGGATTATTATGAGCTAATGGCCAGAGAGAGCAGCGACGGCAGTACGGCTTACATTATTGGGCATTATGTCGGAAAAGAGGGTGAAAGCATCCTTGAGAATATGTGGGGCGTTGAGATGGGCGCTCCCGATGGCTGGGCACAGATACTCTACACTGAGGCGCAGAGCGAAGCCGTTGAACATGCACTCACTCTGGGAGAGCTTCCCGATACGGATGTCTACCAAATCACTAAAAGCCGCATTCACTATTCAAAAGACAATGACCTTATTTTCATTGAGCCAATGGGAGGCATAAGTCTCAGCGGCGTATTCAGCCGCTACTGCTACAGCCCAAACGGCAGAGAGTATATAGCAGACGCAGCAGAAAGAGGCATTTCTCTGATTGAAATCAATGGCCCTTATCTGGAAATTTATTATATCTCCGAGCTTTTCGGAGAGGTATGGGAGCGCATAGCTCTCAGCAGCGAGGAGTTTGAGGCTATTAAGTCCGAAGAATTGCATGAGCTCACACCGGGCCACGGATTCTCTGCAACCCTTAAAAACGGCGATGAGAGAGTGTATTACAACGAAAACAGGGGCGTTCCCCCTCTCGCTTTGGAGCTGGCGATCGAAAAATGCGGATATAAGTTTGCCACCCCGGAGGATGTAGGAAGCCTTAAATCCGCTACCTTTGAATGCAGCTGGCTTAATGAGGCCATCACTCTGAGCGGCGATAAGCTTGAGCGCCTTGAAGAGATACTCAAAAACGCACAGTTCGGCTATGTTGGCTCCTGTGGCTACGGTGCAAAGCTTACTCTTGAAATGGACAACGGTGAAAAGATGGTTGTCTTCAAGGGCACTGACTCCTGTGATACCATCGTTTTCGGTTCCTACGGCGGCTACTTCCTCGGTGACGAAGAAAACATCGAGTTCTGGAACCTCTTTGGTCTAGACGCGGATTTCAGCCATGATCTCTTATAAAAACAACTGGCGTACCGTCATTTCACGGTACGCCTATTGTTTTACGCCTCTCCCACGGGACACATTTTCCCCGTGTGGTCCATTTCGTACTCGCCCTGCAGCAATATTTCCGACACAGGCACTATCTTATAGCCATTGCTGAGCAGATGCTCAATTATTCCGGGCAAGGCCTCCGGGGTATGTTTTGCTGCGTTGTGGAAGAGCACTATGCTGCCGCTTTGCACCTTGTCTGTCACCCGCTCCGTAATTTCCCCAGCGCTTAAGTCCTTCCAATCCAGGGAGTACGCGTCCTATACAAAGGAAAGTCCTTGTGTCCCAATGGTTTGCTTTTTTTATAGAATCTCACATCTTCAGAGGTTTTGTCCTCACAGTAATAAGTGCATTTAAAAAACGCCTCGACTTATGTCGTGGTTCTTTTTGGTTGTATACAGAAAACCACCGGCAGTGCCGGTGGTTCCAAAAAGCTTTAGCTATGCATAGAAAAAATATCCTCCTTTGTTATACTAGAGTGAGGTCTGCCAACCGCACAAAGAAAACAAAGGAGGAATCAAGTCTGGATGA
>JAZSFJ010000129.1:0-17135 GCA_045532145.1 Oscillospiraceae bacterium | reverse complement strand
CTCGTGCTCGTGGTGATGATGGCAGCCGCAGTCGGGGTCGTGGCACTCGTGCTCATGATGGTGGTGATGCTCGTGGTGGTGCTCATGCTCCTCGTGCTCGTTGTGATGGTGGCAGCCGCAGTCGGGGTCGTGGCACTCGTGCTCGTGGTGGTGATGCTCGTGATGGTGCTCATGCTCCTCGTGCTCGTGGTGATGATGGCAGCCGCAGTCGGGGTCGTGGCACTCGTGCTCATGATGGTGGTGATGCTCGTGGTGATGCTCAAGCTCCTCAAGCTGATGGGCGAGAGTGTCTGCGCCCTCCATGGCCTCCAGTATCTGTTTGCCGCTGAGCTGATCCCAGGGAGTTGTGATGATAAGTGCATCGGGATTTTTCTCGCGGATAAGGGCTACGGCCTGAGCCAGTTTTTCCTCGCTCATGGTCTGGGTGCGGCTGAGGACTATGGTGCGGGCATTGCTCACCTGGTCGTTATAGAACTCGCCGAAGTTTTTCATATACATTTTGCAGCGGGCACCGTCGCACACGGCGGTGGCGGAGGCGATGGAAAGGCCCTCGATTCCGGATACGGCCTTGATAATGTCGCTGAGCTTGCCCACGCCGGAGGGCTCGATGAGAATGCGGTCGGGGGCATACTCGGTGAGCACCTTGCCAAGAGCGATGGAGAAGTCGCCGACAAGAGAGCAGCAGATGCAGCCGGAGTTCAGCTCGTTCACCTGAATGCCGGCTTCCTCCATAAAGCCGCCGTCAATGCCAATCTCGCCGAATTCGTTCTCGATGAGAACTATTTTCTGGCCGGCGTAGGCCTCGGCGATGAGCTTCTTGATAAGAGTGGTCTTTCCGGCACCCAGAAAGCCGGAGAAAATATCAACCTTGGTCATATTAAAAACACTGTCCTTTTCTGTGGAATTTACTAACATCATATTATATCATCACTTAATGCCTGCTTCAACTTGTTTTTGTGCACAAAGGGATGGCGAAAAAGGAAAACTGTAGGGAACGGTCTTGACCGTTCCGAAAACAGGACTCCGCAGAGCGCAGCGGTCAAGACCGTTCCCTGCAAATGTCGACGGATTTCTGCGGGGGATTCATAAATCGCCCCTTACTTCCATGATTGACAAAAAAACGCCATTTTAGTATAATAACCGTGTCTGTGCTCAGACGAATTTGATTATATTTTTGCATCAGGAGATGTATTTATGGCAAAATATTGCGTAAAATGCGGAAAGGCGCTGCCTGAGGGCGTGGAGATATGCCCCGACTGCAACGCCCTTGGCCAGTCCGAGGCCGATGCCGCTCTTTTCACCTTGCTTTCCAATGCCGAGATATGGCGGGAGAGCGACGAGGACGAGAAGAAAAAGCGGGAGCGGGCCCGGAAGCGCCATCAGAACAGAAAAAAGACCACTGTGGCCGTTATTGCCGCAGTGCTTGCGCTGGCGATAGCTTTCCTTGTGCTCTTCTTCCTGCCTGTAAGCCAGGTGCAGAGAGCTCTGGACAAGGGGGACTATGAGGGTGCTCTGGCGGTTTGGAGCGAAAAGCTCTCCGACAGCGAGCCCAGTGAGCGCACCGAGGCAAAGCTGCTTTCCTCTGCACGGCAGGTCCTGCTTTCTCTGGCAGCCCGTGAGATAAGCAATGAGGAAGCCCGCAGCGCCATGGCCACTCTGGGCACCTTCGGCGGCTTCACCAAGGAGCTCTTTGCCGATGTTCAGAAAGAGATGGATGCCCTTTTCGCCTCCTCTGAGAGTATGGCAGCAGCCGACGAGCTCTTTGCAGAGGGTGATTATCTGGCCGCCTGCGACAGCTATCTTATGGTCAGTGAGAGCGACGCTCTCTATGCTGAGGCTCAGAACAAGGCAGAAAAGTGTCTTGATGAATATGCTGACGTGGTGCTGGCAGAGGCCGGCGAGCTTATAAAGGCCGGGGAATATACCGCCGCCATCGAGTGTCTGAAGCAGGGCGACGGCGTGCTGGGTGACTACGGCACCTTCTCCGCCGACATAGACGCCAAGACTGAGGACTGCTACAAGCTCTATGAGGAATATATCCTTGATACTGCTGCCGCTCTGGCCGAGACTGAGGACTATGTAAGCGCCCGGGAGACTGTGCGCGCCTGCGTTGAGGACTACGGCTTCTCCACCGAAGCCCTTGTTGAGGCTCTGCGAAGCTATGCCGCTGCCGCCGACAAGCAGCTGGTGGAAAAGACTGTTGCCGCTGCAAGCGAGCTCTATACCGCCGGAAGCTACAAGGAGGTCTTTGGAAGCCTGGAGGCTATACTTGACGGTCTGGGCGATGAGGACAAGGCTACCGTGAAGAGCAGCATAGGCGACTATGAGAGACTTTTCGCCTATGATATGTGCGCCAAGGCA
This sequence comes from Oscillospiraceae bacterium, assembly GCA_045532145.1. Lineage (GTDB taxonomy): Bacteria > Bacillota > Clostridia > Oscillospirales > Oscillospiraceae > SIG459. Next base: position 14,774 of record JAZSFJ010000129.1, on the reverse strand, counting down.
GACGAGGTCTACGGCGGCGACCGCCATATGGTGGCCAAGGCCATCGAGGGCCTTGAGGCTGCTCTGGAAATCCGGGATCTGGACGAGATAGACGAGAAAATCGATGCTCTGGAAAAGCTCCTGCCCTTCGACCTTATCATTGATGCCTACTCCGAGAAGGAGGGCGAGGTTAACCGCAACTCCACGGACTTCAAGCCCATAGGTCTGGATAAGTACGAAAAGTGGATGTGGGGCCGTGACGAGGCTACCATCAGCTTTGAGCTGGACGCTGAGTACGACGTATTTGAGGCTGTGTTTGCCGTCCGCGGCGAGAAAGAGGACGACAAGAGCGCAAAGTTTGAGGTTCTGGGCGACGGCGAGGTTCTCTATACCAGCAGCGAGCTTTCCTCCGATGACGAGGTGACTGCCATCGCTGTCAGCGTGGACGTAACTGGTGTGAAGGTTCTGCAGATAGTGTTCAGCTGCGACTACGAAGCCTCACCCACGGAGAATGGCTACAGCTACCACGGCCTGTGCATCCCCGAGGTATACAGAAAAGACAAATAAATGACGTATAAAAACGGGAAAGGTCTGGGAACTTTTCCCGTTTTTCTGCGTCAAAATCAGTAAAGGGGTGACGATGATGAAAAAGGTAATGATTTTAATATTTGTGTTTAGCTTATTGTGCAGCTTTGGTTGCTTTGCTTTTGCCGATGGAGAATATGCCACTTTTGACGCTCTTTACGGCAGCTGGCATGTCAAGGAACAGGTGGGGTCGGAAGTGATAATTGGTGAATGTGTTTACCCCGATGGTGTGAGCGGAGTATGGAGCACTGACGGGAGTACGGAAAACTTCACCGTGGGCATTACCAACGATGCCAGGGGAGAAAAAGCGAAGGAGGATATTCTTGCCTCTGTCCGGGAGGACGGAAATATCACCTTTGTTACTCAAAAGTACAGCTACTCGGAACTCGAAGCAGCCTTCCAAAAGATAGGGGAGTATATTACCTCCTATGAGGGTGAGGAATTGGGGGCTGCCGGGTGGGGCATTGATGTGATAGATAACAAGGTACGTATGGATGTTATTGTATCCAAGCCCGGGGCCGAGGATTTTATGCGTTGGGGCTACGAAAATTTCGGGGACAAAATAGTCTTTGAAAGCGTGGACGGCTACCCGGTGCCTGCAGCGGCGGAACTTCTGGGCGGGGGCACCAACGAAAGTGGGATTGTGCAGGTCATTAGCGCCGCTGCTGGAATTGTTGTAATTTGCGCGGCTGTGCTGCTGCTTAGGAAGAAGCTGTTCCCAAAGGAAAGGTGAAAGAATCGGCGGCTGCCGCCTTTTTCGTAGGGCGCGATGCCCTCAACGCGCCGCTGCCCCAGCAGCGCGGGGGCAACATTCGGGCGGACACACGGGTCCGCCCCTACAATGTAAAGCGCAGTTTTGCCAATGTAGGGAACGGTCTTGCGCGTTCCCTACAGGTGTCATTGGGTTTCGTAGTGGGCTATATCGTAAATTTTCCGGTCAACAAAGTAGGGGCGACCTGTGGCCGCCCGTGCAGCGCAAGGCCTTCTGTGCGCGGAGAAAATACAAAAATACGCCACAGAAAAACAGAAAATGTCCATTTTTTATGCAAGCTGTCTTTAGGGATGCTGAGAAAAGGCATAAAATACGGCGAATTGCCCAATTGAAATGAAAAAAAGAATGTATTAGAATATGAGCATAAATTAATAAGCGTCGGATGAAGTTTGCAGGAAAGCATTTCCTAAACACAGCATATACTGTGCTTGGTAAGGGAACTTGACCGCAGACGGACGGCATTCTGGAGAAGCCCGTGTGAAACAGCGCGGGGGCCGAAGGTGCAAGGAGCGCGCAGCTCCAAATCTCTCAGGCAAAAGGACAGAAAGCAAATTGCGTATGGAAGCAATTATTTTTGTTTTTACTGAGGCAGCACCCAATCGGTGCAGCCTCTTTTTTGCTATTATGCGGCGTTGAAGGGAGAAGAAACTCATGACTTTTATGGAAAAACTCACTGATTTTGTTGGCGTATTGAACGGCTATGCATGGGGTCCCTGGATGCTTATTCTTCTTGTGGGTACCGGCATTTATCTCAGCTGCCGGGTAGGCTTTATACAGTTCCGCCGCTTTGGCTATGCCATGAAGAACACTCTGGGCAAGATGTTCAAGAAGCATGAGGCCGGCGAAGGCGAGATAACTCCTCTGCAGGCTGTCACCACCGCTCTGGCTGCCACTGTGGGCACCGGCAACATCGCCGGCGTCACCGGCGCCATCATTGTGGGTGGCCCAGGTGCCGTGTTCTGGATGTGGGTTAGTGCACTCTTCGGCATGGTCACCAAGTACAGCGAGGTTGTTCTCTCTGTAAAATACCGTGAGCGCAACGAAAAGGGCGACTGGGTAGGCGGACCCATGTACTATATCAAGAACGGCCTCGGCAAGGGCTGGGCATGGCTGGGCGCCGTGTTCTGCGTACTGGGCTGCTGCGCAGCCTTCGGTATAGGCAACATGACTCAGGTAAACACCATTGCCTCCTCCATAAATAACGCCATCAACGAGTTCGGCGGCAACACCGCTGCCAGCACTCTCCTTATATTCGGCCAGGAAGTTCCTGTTTCCAGTGTGGTTATCGGCGTTATTCTGGCAATCATTGTTGCCTGCGTCCTTTTGGGCGGCATCAAGCGTATAGGCGCTGTCACCGAGAAGCTGGTTCCTCTCATGGCTATTATCTATATCCTTGCAGCCATTATCGTCATTCTTTTCAATCTCCGCGCCATTGGCCCTGTGTTCGCTATGATCTTCAAGGGTGCATTCAACGCTGACGCAGCTCTTGGCGGTGCCACCGGCATCGTCATCATGCAGACCATCCAGAAGGGTGTCGGACGCGGCGTATTCTCCAATGAAGCCGGTCTTGGCTCTGCCCCCATTGCCCATGCTGCCTCTTCTGAGAGCAACCCCGTAAAGCAGGGTCTCTACGGTATCTTCGAGGTCTTTATGGACACCATCGTTATCTGCACTCTGACCGCTGTTTCCATGCTGGTCTGCTGTGCCGACGCTCAGGCAGGCGGCATCGCCATTGACTGGGGCTCCTCTGCAGTTGACGCTACCGCTTTGATGGCAGCCTCTTTCGGCACGGTGTTCGGTAGCAAGATAGGCTCTCTCATAATCGCTGTGGGTATAAGCTTCTTTGCTCTTTCCACCGTTCTCAGCTGGTCCTTGTACGGCACCCGCTGCTTTGAGTTCCTTACCAAGGGCAAGGGCGTGCGCATCTACCAGATTATCTTCGTTATTGCCATTGTTATCGGCTCTACCCTGAAGCTTAGCCTCGTATGGGACATTGGCGACACTCTCAATGGCTTCATGGCTCTGCCCAACCTCGTGGCTCTGCTTGGTCTCAGCGGCGTTGTTATCAAGCTCACCAAGGAGCATTTTGCTGAGCTCAAAAAGTAAACATTAAGCCTGATTTCCGGCTTCGCGCCTTCGGGTGCGGAGCCGGTTTTGCGTTTTCCCCTTGCAAAGCAAGGTGAAAACGGGTAAAATAAATAGACCAATTTTTCTCGCAAGGTATTTTTTATGGATGAACTCAAAATAGTATTCGCAAGTAATTTAATAAAGCTCCGCACCCAGGTCGGTATGACCCAGGCGGAACTGGGAGAGAAGCTCCATTATTCAGATAAGTCCGTTTCCAAGTGGGAGAGGGGAGAATCCCTGCCCGACGCCTATGTGCTCAAGTGCATGGCGGAGATGTTCGGCGTAACGGTGGATTATCTCCTCAGCGGCCACGACCAGTGGGAGAAACCCCGTTCACCCGGTGAGGAGACGGAGGTATATAGCCGCCTGTTCATAACTCTGGCCTGCATTGCCGGCATCTGGACCTTGACCATTGCGGAGTTCGTGGTGGCCTGGATGCTTGGCCACGCCCATTGGATAGGCTTTGTGGCGGCGGTGCCCGTGTCTCTTGTAACGCTGCTTGTTCTCAACTCGGTCTGGTTCAAGGGCAGACACAATATGTATATAGTTATGGCACTTGTGCTGTGCATAGTGGCTCTTGTATACTTCGTGCTTCTGGAGTATAACTTCTGGGAGATGTTTATCATCGCCATTCCTGCGGAAGTGGTCGTGTATCTCAGTTTCCAGATAGGCAAAAAACAGAAAAAGAAGAAAAATGCCTCGAAATGATGCTTAAAAACCCCAACTCTACAATCAGTAGAGTTGGGGTTTTTGCTTAGTAGAGAGCCTTCCCCGCTTAGTAGCTTGAAATTCTGGGTCCTGATGAGGCAAAATCAAAGGAGGCGGAATACTGCCCCCGCCGATTACTATCCAAGGAGAATTATAAAAATGAGTGAATTCGTACTTAGCTGCTGCTCCACTGCCGACCTTTCCAAAGAGCATTTTGAAAGCCGCGGCATTAAATATATCTGCTTCCATTATTTTATGGATGATGTGGAATACCCCGATGATCTGGGTCAGACCATTCCTTTTGATGAGTTCTACAAGCGTATGGCCGAGGGCGCGGAGACCCGCACCGCCCAGATAAACATCTCCGAGTATCTTGAGTATTTTGAGAGCATTCTCTCCGAGGGCAAGGACATTTTGCACCTGAGCCTCTCCTCCGGCATTTCCGGCTCAAGTAACTCCGCAAGAAACGCAGCCCTCATTGCCGCCGAGCGCTATCCCGATCGCAAGATATATGTGGTGGACTCCCTCGGCGCCTCTTCCGGCTTCGGTCTTATTGTGGATACTCTGGCCGATATGCGTGACGAGGGCAAGAGCATTGATGAGCTGAGAGACTGGGCCGAGGAGCACAAGCTGAATATGCACCACTGGTTCTTCTCCACTGACCTCACCTTCTTCGTCAAGGGCGGACGTATCTCCAAGGCTGCAGGCGTTTTCGGCGGTTTGCTGAATATTTGCCCCCTGATGAATATGGATAACGAGGGCCATCTCATCCCCCGCAGCAAGATCAGAGGCAAGAAAAAGGTTATCAGCGAAATTGTAAAGCGCATGGAAGAGCACGCCGAGGGCGGGCTTGACTACAGCGGCAAGGTATATATGTGCCACTCCGCCTGCATTGAGGATGCCCGTCAGGTGGCGGACATGGTTGAGGAGCGCTTCCCCGCCATGAAGGGAAAGGTCATTATAAACAATATCGGCACCACCATAGGCAGCCACACCGGCCCCGGCACCGTTGCCCTCTTCTTCTGGGGCGACAAGAGAGTTGACTAAGATAATATGAAAAAGTCCGAAATCCGTAAATGGATTTCGGACTTTAATTTTAAAGATTACCTGTTGCGTACATCAGTGCGGTCAGGGCAGCCAGGGGTGCTGTCTCGCAGCGGAGGATGCGGGGGCCCATGGCGCAGAGCTTTATGCCGATCTTGCTTGCCAGCTCAGCTTCAAAGGGCTCGAAGCCTCCCTCGGGGCCGGTGATAATGGCGGCGGACTTAATGTCTCCGGCAGCCTCTATGGCCTCACGAAGCTCCACACGGTCTCCGGTCTCGTACATGAAAAGGGGGAGGTCGGTCTTTACGGCAATGTCCAGAGCCTCGGCAAAGCTGTTCACAGCTCTCACCTTGGGAATGATGCCTCTGCCGGACTGCTTGGCGGCTTCCTCGGCAATACGCTGCCAGCGCTGGAGCTTTTTCTCCATACCCTTGGGGTCGGGTCGGGCCACGCAGCGGTGGCACATGAAAAAGACTATTTCGGAAGCTCCGCTCTCGGTGCATTTTTGAACGATATAGTCGCTGCGCTCTCCCTGCTTGGGCACGCCTGCCAGAATGGTGCAGTGGACGCTGGGCTCCGCGGGGCAAACCACGCTCTCTATTACCTCGGCCTCCACAGCTCCCGGTGCGAGGCTCTTTATACGGCAATAGTGGTCATTTTTGTTGCCGTCGCAGATAACTATGCGATCGCCCACCTTCAGGCGGAGGACCTTGATGTGGTCGGCGTCGGAGCCGGATATATATGCAGTGCCGCCGGCAATATTGCTTCCGGCCATGAAAAATCTGGGCATGGTGTTACCTCCCTGAGAAAAATGCTTTTTAGGATTATCTCATATTTTACTCTGTATTGCAAGATGGATGCAAAAAAGCGGGGAGTGATTTGTGACGCGCCGGGGGCGACGCGCCCTACGACCCGGGCTTAATAATGCGCCACCCGTAGGGCGGGGGCTTGCTCCCGCCGCTGTCGCAGGGGCGAACACCTGACCGGCACGTAGTGTTTTACCCAAATCTGACTTCACAATCCCTCGGTCAAAATCGGTTCCGAAGAGCCGATTTTGCCAGCTCCCTTTACACAAGGGAGCCTATGCGCCCTGCCCCGAATAACCGTAGGGGCGATTCACGCTCTCGCCCGCAAATTAATGCGAAGCGTCAAGGGTCGGCCGGGTGTCCGGCCCCTACAGGAAATATATAAACATAAAGGCTTGGCCGTAGGGGCGACCTGCGATCGCCCGCACCGCCAAGTCACCTGCGGGCGGACACATCGGTCCGCCCCCTACAAAGGTAAACGTAAAAATTACGCAACCCCCGTAGGGTAGTAACGGCGGGCTGAGGTCAGCCCGCCCTACGGCTCCCGCCGTTTTTGTCCCTCCATGCGGCGCGCTGGGGGCCGGTCACGGGCTGCCCTACGGGTGCAAATTCCTGCACCGACCCGTAATATCCGCCTCTACTGCTTATAAAAAAAGAAGCACTGCGAAAGCAGTGCTTCTTTTGAAAAAGTAAGGGATAACTTACTTGATTTCGACCTTGGCGCCAACAGCCTCGAGCTTGGCCTTGATCTCTTCTGCCTCTTCCTTGGAGACAGCTTCCTTCAGGACAGCGGGGATAGCCTCGACCTTTGCCTTTGCCTCAGCAAGGCCCAGACCGGTGATGCCGCGGACTTCCTTGATAACCTTGATCTTCTCAGCACCGAAGTCGGTCATGACGACGTCGAACTCGGTCTTCTCTTCAACAGCAGCAGCAGCGGCGGGAGCAGCAGCAACAGCAGCAGCAGCGGCGGAAACGCCGAATGCCTCTTCAAGAGCGTGTACGAGCTCGGCGAGCTCGAGAACGGTGAGAGCCTTTACTTCTTCGATCATAGCATTGATTTTTTCGCTAGCCATTATAATTTCCTCCTAAAATTGTGTCTTGTGCAGCTATCAATTACTCAGCTGCGGTTTCGGGTTCGGCAACGTAGCCGTTCTTTTCTGCGATCTGGTTCAGGACCACGGCGAGGCTGGTGATGGGAGCAAGCAGGGTACCAAATACCTGGCTGTAGAGAGCGTCCTTGCTGGGCAGGGCAGAGATCTCGGTGATCTCGGACTCAGAAAGGATCTTGCCATCCATGAATGCGGCCTTGATGGTGAAGATGTCGTTCATCTTCTTGGCGTAGTCATTGATGATGCGGAAAGGAGCGATGGGGTCGCCGGTGCTGGTTGCGAGAGAAGTGGTTCCGTTGAGGATACCATTCATTTCCTGCAGACCGCAGTTGTCAAGAGCAAAGCGGGTGAGGGTATTCTTGACGACGGAATACTCAACGTCGTTCTTGCGCAGTTCGGTACGCAGTTCGGTGTCCTGAGCAACGTTGATGCCCTTGTAGTCCACGAACAGGCCGGAGCTGGCGTTCTGAATACGCTCGGTCAGTGCTGCGACAATTGCCTGCTTCTCGCTGAGAACTTTTGCGTTCGGCATTGTTTACACCTCCGGGGTTATTTCGTTGCGCCCGAAAAAGAAAAAATCCTCATGTCCAAAAAGACATGAAGACAGAAAGCAATCAAAGTTATTGATGCTGTCCTCGGCAGGATTTCCGCTTTTGCCACCTGCTGTCTTTGGAGCGCCCCAATATAATATCAGAAGGGGAGGGGCTTGTCAAGACTTTTTTCTCTGCGTTTTCAATGAAATTTTCGCTTTTTCTATTCAGGACATTGCCAAAATGCACGAAAGGGTTTAGAATATTACAAAATCCCATTGGAGGAACTTTGATGGACAGCTATTGCGGAAACATATTCAGGATATACCGGGAATATCTCGAGTGGTCAAGGGAGCTTATGGGCTCCTATGGCGGCGTGAAAATCTTTGCACAGATGTTCACCGGCGGCGGTGAGTACAAAAATCGTCCAGAGCATATGGAGTTTTTCAACTCCTGCGAGAAAGCTGCAGGGGAATATCTTGCCGCATTAAAAGATGGCGCCGTATCCCGGGATGGCCTTATACCCCTGCTTAAATACACACTCGTCGACTGTCACAGTCAGTGCGACGACTGGGGGGACTGGATGCTCATGGCCGTAGAGAAGCATTTTCTGCCCTTCGGAGAGCTTCTCACAAAGGAAGAGGCAGCGGAGCTTTTTGAGCCCTACCGAAAGCTCAGACGCCGCAGCAAGGGGCTGCCCCCTCAGGAGGAAATGCTGAAAATCTTAAAGAAAAAGCAAAAATAAAATGTATGAAATGTACGGACATGTTCTTGCAAAATGTACCTGCATGTTGTATAATAATTTAATGAACTGAAGATATTCCGGCGCATGGAAGGCTCCGGATAACAAACGGGACGCCCGGCGTCCCCGGAAGGAAACCATAATGGAAAGAAACCCCATACTTCTCAGCACGCTCTCTATGGACAGCGACATTCCCCTCTACTCACAGCTTGTGAGTATAGTTAAGCGCAATATCTCCGCAGGCACTCTTGCCACGGGCGACCTTCTGCCCAGCGAAGCGGAGCTTTGCAAAACTTTTGATATCTCCCGCTCTACTGTCCGTCAGGCCATCGGCGCTCTTGAGAGCGAGGGACTGGTGGTCCGCAAGCAGGGCCGCGGCACCTTCGTGGCAGAGCCCAAGGTACGCCGCAAGACCGAGATGGTCTACTCTTTCACCAGTGAGATAAGCTCCATGGGCATGACCCCCTCCTCCACTCTTATCGAGTTTGAAGTAATTGAGCCCACTCCCGACATCGTGAAGGTGCTGGAACTCAGCGGCACCGACTCCAAGGTATACCGCTTTGTCCGTATTCGCCATGTGGACGGTGAGCCTCTCATTCTTGCAACCAGCTTCTATCCCCAGTACATATACCCCAAGCTCACCAAGGAGCTTCTGCAGACCCACAGCTTCTACAGCCTTCTCTACGAAGTCGGTGTCATCCCCGCCAACGCTGTTGACTCCTATGAGGCCGTAATCATGAGCCGCAAGGAGGCGGAGATGCTCTCCTGCAAGCCCGGCAGCTGCGGCTTCTTTGTCCAGCGCCGCACCTTCACTGAGGCCGGCATGGTCTATGAGTTCACCCAGAGCCTTATGCGAGCAGACCGCGTGAAGCTGGATGTATTCCTCCACAAGGATGGCGTAAGCTTCACCCGCAGCGTGGATAAGAACAGCATCTGAAATTGAATATCATTCAAAAAACCGCTTCGGCGGTTTTTTGTTCGCTGTGCGGAATTTTCCCCGCAGTGCGCGCATATAATATAATTTGTATTGTATGGAATTGATTTTCGCCAGAAAAACAGCAAAAATCTTATATTTTTTCTAAAAAAGATATTTACAAATCGTATAATTTGAGGCATAATATGGACGTACCAAATGTATGGTACGTTTCAAATAACAAATTACTACTCTCAGGAGGAATTAATTATTATGAACAAAATCAAAGTCGGTATCAATGGCTTCGGCCGCATCGGCCGCATGGTCTTCCGCAACAGCATGAACCACCCCGAGATCGAGATCGTTGGCATCAACGACCTTTGCTCCGCTGACTACCTTGCATATCTGCTCAAGTATGACACCATGCACGGCAAGTTCGACGGTGAAGTCTCCTACGAGGGCTCTAATCTTGTCGTCAACGGCAAGAGCTACCCCTGCTTCAGCGAGAAAAATGCTGCTGACCTGCCCTGGGGCGAAGTCGGCGCTGAGTATATTCTTGAATGCACCGGTCTCAACCTGACCGCTGAGAAGTGCCAGCCTCACATCGAAGCAGGCGCTAAGAAGGTCATCATGGGCGCTCCCTCCAAGGACACTTCTCCCATGTTCGTCTGCGGCGTTAACCTCGACAAGTACACCAAGGATATGACTTTCGTTTCCAACGCATCCTGCACCACCAACTGCCTGGCTCCCATCGCCAAGGTTCTCAACGAGAAGTTCGGTATCGTTGAAGGTCTCATGACCACCGTTCACTCTACCACTCCCAGCCAGAAGATCCTGGACGGTGTTTCCGTTAAGGACTGGCGCGGCGGCCGTGCAGCAGCAGGCAACATCATCCCCTCCTCCACCGGCGCTGCCAAGGCTGTCGGCAAGGTCATCCCCGAGCTCAACGGCAAGCTCACCGGTATGGCTATGCGCGTTCCCACTCTGGACGTATCCGTCGTTGACCTCACCGTCAACCTGGAGAAGCCCGCAAAGTACGAAGAGATCTGCGCTGCAATGAAGGAAGCTTCCGAAAACGAGCTCAAGGGCGTTCTCGGTTACACCGATGAGGCTGTTGTCTCCTCCGACTTCCTCTCTGATCCCCGCACCTCCATCTTCGACGCCGAAGCCGGTATCGCCCTCACCGACAAGTTCGTTAAGGTCGTTTCCTGGTATGACAACGAGTATGGCTATGCTGACAAGATGCTCTGCCTCGTTGAGCACATGTACTCCGTTGACCACGCTGAGTAATTAAAAGCTAAAATGATTAAAAGGATAAGAGGTTTTCGCCTCTTATCCTTTTTTGTTTTCCTTGACCCGTCCGTAGGGTGCGACGACCCCGGCGCGCCACAAACATCCCACCGCACCCGTAGGGCGCGACGCCCCCCGGCGCGCCGCCAAAGCAGCGTCGTTATACGTTCACCACAGGGGGCGGGCGATTCGTGAATCGCCCCTACGGGAGCTGTGGAAGTTTGCCACCCGTTCCGGGTAGGGGCGACCTGTGGTCGCCCGCGCAGTATGCACCTGCGCTATGTACTGCACAGCGGCGAATATACGGCGGGAGCAAGCCCCCGCCCTACGGAGTTTGCGGAGGTTTTATTCTCCGTCCGTAGGGCGCGACGACCCCGGCGCGCCACAAACATCCCACCGCACCCGTAGGGCGCGATGCCCTCATCGCGCCGCCAAAGCAGCGTCGATATACGTTTTCCACAGGGGGGCGGGCGATTCGTGAATCGCCCCTACGGGAGCTGTGGAAGTTTGCCTCCCGTTACGGGTAGGGGCGACCTGTGGTCGCCCGTGCAGTATGCACCTGCGCTATGTACCGCACATTGGCAGATATGCGGCGGGAGCAAGCCCCCGCCCTACGGATTTTGCGGAGGTTTTGCTCTCCGTCCGTAGGGCGCGATGACCCCGGCGCGCCGCAATTCGGAACGGTCAAGACCGTTCCCTACAATTAAAACCGGAGTCGTGCTCAATAATGTAAAGTTTTCTCCCCATCCGTAGGGGACGGCGTCCTCGACGTCCCGACAAGTTTCCACCGCACCCGTAGGGCGCGACGACCCCGGCGCGCCGGCAAGGCGTGAGTTCAGCTTTTCAGTTTGAACAGCACCACGCCCCCTATCATAAGGGCGAGACCGACAAACTTCATCCAGCCGAAGGGGAGCTTTTCGCTGCCCATGAGGCCGAAGTAGTCTATTATTGCCGCCACGAGAAGCTGGGAGATGAGTATCACGGAAATACTCACAGTGGGGGAGAGATTTTTGATGCCCAACATCACGGTTATGGTTATCACCAGACCAAAAAGTCCGCCCAGGAGATAGAATCTGGGGGCAGAGCCTATTTCCGCGAAAGAGCCCGTGCGATAAAATACGAGAGCCAGCAGACTCAACACTGCCGCCGTGCACTGGACAAAGGCATTTGACTCCATTAGGCCAATGTGCTCACCCAGACGGGTATTCATGACCCCCTGTATGCTCATGGCCATTCCCGCTATTATGCTGAATATTATTCCTGTCATTTGTATCCGACCCTTTCCAAAGATGTATTACGCCGCTGTCATTAAGCTTTTTGAGGCTTATGGCGGCAATAGGGAAGAGTATCATGCCCCAGACTCCAAGGGCCCTCCAGCCTGCATAGATAGCCAGCAGGGTGGCTATGGGGTGCAGCCCCAGCTGGTCTCCAAGGAGCTTTGCCTGTATGCAGCTTCTGAGTATTGTGGCAGCGCCGTAGCTTATGGCAAGGCCCAGACCACGGCTGGGGTCTCCCGCCAGAAGCTCCCAGGCCGCCCAGGGCACCAGCACCGTTCCCGCGCCGAAGACCGGCAGCGCGTCTATCACTGCCACACCGAGAGCCAGCACCAGAGCGGAATCAATATTAAGCAGGGTGAAGGCTATGAGTATTACCCCGAAGGTAATGGCGCTCATAATAAGCTGGGCCTTCAGATATTTGCCAAGGCTTTGGCCCAGAGCCTCCTTTACCCTTAGCGCCCGGGAATATATCCGGGGTGGGACCTGCCGACGGAGATGCTCCACAACCCGTGGGTAAGCGGCGGAGATGAAGTATAGTCCCATGAGCCATGTGACGGCGAAGAGGAGCCATGTGGGAAGATTGCCTATAAAGCCCGTCAGCAGCTCCACTGCCCGGGAGGAAATCTTTCCGGGCAGGGAATAGAGATAGTCCGTCACACCCGCTGCCGCAGAATCCAGCACCTGAGTGAGGCTTGGAGGCAGTCTGGTGGCGAAGCCTCCCAGAACGCTTTGCCAGCGTCCCAGCAGGGAGGAGACCGCCGCTGCCAGCTCCGGCAGTCTGGTGCCGAGATGCTGCAATTCCGTTATCGCTCGGGACAGCACAAGCCACAGCACCGCCGCCAAAAGTCCCAGAAAGCCGCCAACGCATAAACCCGCAGCGGCGGGGCGGGGAATGCGGCGCCTGCACAGAGCCCTCACCGGCTTTTCAAGCACCATTGCGGCGGCAAAGGCCAGCAGTATGGGAGCCGTCCATGGCAGCCCAATCCGGAAAAAAAGCCAGAGGGCAAGGACTGCACCCGCAATACGAAGGGCTTTACTTATTGCCGATTTTGGGTTAATATACATTCCGTTCCCTCCCCTCAAGATCCGGATAAATAAGGCTTGCAGTATGGAGATAAATGTGCTAATATATACCCCACAAAGACAAATGACTTTCATGGGAGGACATTACCATGTCTAGACAGAGATCAAAGCTTTATATTGTGGAGGGCGGCATGCTTCCCGAGGTTTTTATAAAGGTATGCGAGGCCAAGGAGTATCTGGAAACCGGCGCAGCGGACACGGTGGCCGAGGCAGTGGCCAAGGCGGGCATAAGCCGCAGCGCTTTCTATAAATATAAGGATGCCATAACTCCCTTCCGGGATATAAAGCGGGATCAGGTGCTGACCCTCAGCATACTGATGCACGATCGTCCCGGCGCTCTTTCCGCTGTCCTTGCTATTTTTGCCGACAACCGGGTAAATATTCTCACCATCAATCAATCCATTTCCGCAAACGGCGCGGCAATGGTGACGCTGAGCATAATGGCCGACGCCATGAACATCTCTCTGGACGAACTGAGAGCCCAGGTGGAGGCACTGCCTGCGGTTATGCGCCTTGAGCTGCTGGCAGGCTGAGAGATAAAAGGGAGGAATAGAGATATGAAAAAAGTTGCTGTTCTGGGCTGCGGCATCGTGGGCACCGGTATTGTGGAAATACTTATGGGCAACGGCGAGGGTATTGCCAAAAACCTTGCCGAGGAAGTTCAGCTTAAATACGTCCTTGAAAAGCGTGACTGCTCCGGTGAGAGCTTCGCTGACAAGGTCATTGACGATATAAACATCATTCTTGAAGACGAGGAAGTAGCTATCGTCTGCGAATGCATAGGCGGCGTGGGCATTGCCTATGAGTTCATCAAAAAGTGCCTTTTGGCAGGCAAGAGCGTTGTCACCTGCAATAAGCATCTGGTGGCTGAAAAGGGCCTTGAGCTGCTGGCTATAGCAAAGGAAAAGGGAACAAGCTTTGTTTTCGAGGCCAGCGTTGGCGGCGGAATTCCCATTATCCGCCCTCTCACCAACTGCCTTGCGGGCAACCGTATCAAGGAGATATTCGGCATCATAAACGGCACTACCAATTATATTCTTACCCAGATGGCACAATGCGGACAGAGCTTCCAGGAGGCCCTTGCTGACGCCCAGCGTTTGGGCTATGCCGAGGCTGACCCCACTGCCGATGTGGAGGGCATAGACGCCTGCCGCAAGATATGCATTCTTGCGGATCTGAGCTTCGGACACAATATTCCCCCTGCAAAGGTTAAAACTCAGGGCATTACCTGCGTTTCCGGCATAGACAGTGCCTTTGCCGAGGACTTCGGCTGCTCCATCAAGTTGCTGGGACGCACCGTATGCGATGACGAGGGCATGGTCACTACCTTTGTGGCTCCCCATCTTGTGCCTAAGAGCGCCCTGCTTGCCAATGTCAACGGCGTTATGAATGCTGTTGTTGTGAGAGGCGACAGTGTGGGCGAGTGCCTTTTCTACGGCGCGGGAGCCGGACGCTATCCCACCGCCAGCGCCATGGTGGGCGACATTATGGACTGCGTGCGCCACAGTGATGGCTGCCGCTATATCGACTGGGGCGAGGAGCGAAGCGAAAAGCAGGCCGACAGTGACGCTTTTCCCAGCCGCTGGTACGTGCGCTTTAATGGCAATGCTCAGCCTGCCCAGCAGGAAAGAGAGGGACAGAAGGCTCTTATCACCGAGGCCATGAGCGCCTATGAGCTGCGCCGGTGGATAGGAGAGGTAAATATTCTCTCCGCCTTCCGTGTACTGGATTGACAAGTGCAGGGGCTTTTGAGTATTATGTGTTAGGGAAACAAGGGGCAATTATTCGACCCCTTTCCCCAAGGAGATC
>JAZSFJ010000051.1:0-4868 GCA_045532145.1 Oscillospiraceae bacterium | reverse complement strand
CGTATAACGACGCAGCTTTGGCGGCGCGCCGGGGTCGTCGCGCCCTACGGTGGAGGACAAGGCTTCCACCAATCCCGTAGGGCGGGGGCTTGCTCCCGCCGCGCAGCAGGCATCCACGTCCAACACCGTCCCCCGGCGAATACGCAACAACCAAAAAACAGCCGTCGTCATTGCGAGGAGCTTTAGCGACGCGGCAATCCGTTATCCCCCTCAGGCGGCTTAGCCGACAGCTCCCTCGTCAGAGGGAGCTGTAAATGTAAAAAACCCGACACGGCGAAAGCCGTGCCGGGTTTTTAATATCACAGATAGAAATACATGGTACTTGCGCCGCAGCAGCCTATGTTCTCAAAGCTGAAAGCATAGCGCTCCTCTTCCCCGCTGAGGGTTTTATCGGCGCTGAGCACAAACTCGCCCTTTCTTGTGGCCATATACTGACGGGCAAGCTCCTGCAAAAGGGCCTTTTTATCGGCCATAAGTCCGGTTTTTTCCTTGTACCACCGGAAAAAGGACTCCTCGTTCACATAGTTATACATGGCTTATTCAAAGCTGAGGAAGGGAGCCTGACCGCCGATGTTATAGAGAGTCCAGCAGGGGAGGCTTGCAGGTCTGTTTCCGCCCCAGCCCTCCAGAGCGGCGATCCAGTTCACCATGGCCTCGGGTGCCTTGGCGGTGGTCATGCCGGGGAGATAGAGGGTGAAGAAGCCGGCCTTTTCAAAGCCCACGGCGCCGGTGACAACATAGCGTACGCCGTCTTCTATGGTCTCGGCGCCCAGATTGTTGTTGTTCAGATAAAGGTCCTTGAGGCGGAGGGAGTACTGATAATCGCTCTCCCAGGTGGGGTCGGCAAAGTTGCCGTAGAAGGAGGACTTATACACGGTGCCGCCGGGATATTTGTCTCCGGTCTCGCCCATGTTGCTGTCAATGTGCTCGCCCTCAAAATAGCCGTTTGCGCCGAAGGTGATGGTGGTCTGCCAGCCGCCTGCGCCGGAGGAATAGGTGAAGCTCTTGCCCTCGAGGCTTGCGAAAATCTTGGCTGCGGAGACGCCGGAGGAGACGTCCTCCACAAGCACCTTGTGGTTCACGGGGTTATACAGCACTGCGCCAACCATGCGGCCGGGAACGCTGCTGCCCCAGTTCTTTGCAACGATGAGCGCGTTTATCATGCACTCGGGCATGGTGGAGGTGTCGGCGCCGGACATATAGAGCTGCATGGTGGATGTGTCGTCAAGTCCGTAGGCCTTGGTGGCGATATAGCGGTAGCCGTCCTTATAGACGGTGTTGCCGGGCTCGGTGCTCAGCTTGAGGTCCACCACATCCAGAGTATAGATATTGCCGCCCTGCTCGGTGGCATTGACGAAGCGTCCGGTGAAGTTGCAGAGATAAATAGTGCCCTTGGCGTAATCGGTGCCGGTCTCCCCTGCGCGGTGGCGCATATACTGACCGCTGAAAGATCCGCCCTGACCTATTGTGATGGTGGTTGCGCCGCCGCCCACGCTCTGGGTATAGCGGAGGACCTTGCCGTCAAGTCCGGCGAAGAACTCGCCCACAGCTCCGGTCTGGATATAAACCTTGTCCACAAGTCCCGCCATGCGGGCAACGATGGCTGCAACCTCGCTGCGGAGGAAGCTGTCGTTTATACCGAAGACACCCTCTTCCTTGCCGTTGCAGATGCCGGCCTCAGCCAGCATATAGATGGCATCATGGGCGGGATGGGCGGAACGGACGTCGCTGAAATAGCCCTCGGGCACTTCGTTGACGGCGGTGTACTCGCCCAGAACCTTGCTGAAAATAACGGCGGCGTCAGCACGGGTGATAGTGCCGCCGGGGGTTACGGGTTCGGAATTGATGATGCCCTTTTCGAGAGCGTATTCCACGTAAATATCATACCAGCGCTGGCCGGTCTGATCCTCGCTGTCATAAACCTCCTCGCCCTTTCTCAGCTGGTCCAGTCGGACGGCGAAGGTGATGGTCTGAGCCCAGGTAAGAGTGCCACGGGGAGCATAGGTGCCGTCGGCATTACCGATGACTATGCCCTTCTCAACAGCCTTGGTGATAGGGTCATAATACCATGCGTCCTTTGCCACGTCGCTGAAGCTTATCTCCTTTGCAGCGGAGGCGCTTATGGCGAGAGTGCCAAACAAAAGGCAGAAGGCCATAAGAAGGCAGAGTGTGCGCTTTATATTTTTCATATTTACAGCTCCTTTGCTCAATTGTACTCTTGTGTTGATTATACTGCGCCAGAGCCCCGGACGCAAGATTTTTTCAGCCTCATTGCACTAATAAAAGACGGAAAATGTGGAAAAGCTTTCATTTCCCTCAATTTTCCCTTTAAAATGCGGAACTATTGCCTTTCGGCGGCTTTTGGTGTATAGTAGGCCGGTAAATGTGATTATTCAGGAGGTTTTTCCATGCAGAAAGAGAAATATATCGGTCTGAAGGCTACCAAGACCGTGCACCTCGTCACCGAGGAAGAGGTCACCGAGTATCTGGAGCGCATCCGCCAGGCCAACACCAGAACCGAGCTTATCACCGACCGCGCCGCTCAGGACGGCGACGAGGTGATTCTGGACTACGCCGGCTTCGTGGGCGAGGAGCAGTTTGCAGGCGGCACCGCCCAGAACCAGAGCCTGACCCTGGGCTCCGGCACCTTCATCCCCGGTTTCGAGGAGCAGCTTATGGGCGCAGAAATCGGTCAGGAGATTGACGTTCATGTCACCTTCCCCGAGGTCTACCACTCCGCCGACCTTGCAGGCAAAGAGGCTATTTTCAAGTGCACCATCCATGAGATACATCAGAAGACCCCCTATGAGATGGACGATACCTTCGCCCAGAACATAGCCGGTCTCCCCACTCTGGCCGAAATGCGCGCAGTGCTGAAAGAGCAGATGCAGTCCGCTGCCGAGGAGCAGGCCTATAACCAGCTTGTTGACCAGCTGATGCTGAACCTGGCCCAGAACTGCGGCGATATCGCAGTGGACTCCGAGGCCGTGGAGCGTGAGATTGACAATATGCTGGCCGGTATGGAGCAGCAGCTCCGCCAGCAGGGTCTGGGTCTCGAGCAGTATCTCCAGTTCACCGGACGCAGCATGGAGGAGCTCCGCGCTGCCCAGCGTGATCAGGCCGAGTTCGGCGCAAGAGTTACCGCCGCTCTGGACGAGATCGCCGCTGACCAGGGCATCGAGGCTCTGGACGAGGACTTCGAGCGTGAGTTCAACGCTCTGGCCGCCCAGTGCGGTGTGCCTGCCGAGCAGGTGAAGGGCTTCTTCGACGAAGAAAGCCTCAAGACCATGGGCCGTGAGATTCGCCAGAAAAAGGCCGTGGCCGTTGTGCTCAACGCCGCCGAGGTTGAGACCGTAGAGGAATAAAGAACAACAATCAAAAATGAGATGCTTCCAAATGGAAGCATCTCATTTTTTAAGCCTTGAACGGCTATGCCGCGAGGATGGAAGTTGCTTGTCTTTGCCGCACCTTTAAAGGCTCCCTTGTGTCGGTGCGTTAAAAAACATGCCGGTGGCATGTTTTTAGCATCCGACCGCAGCGGCTATGCCGCGAGGAGGGAAGTTGGTGGCTTTTGCCGCACCTTTAAAGGCTCCCTTGTGTAAAGGGAGCTGGCATTTTCTCGAAGGTCACGAGAGAAAATGACTGAGGGATTGTATCACTTCGCCGAAGCTAATTGCGAGCATGTAGTCCGCCTCTGCACAATCCCTCAGTCGCTTCGCGACAGCTCCCTTTACACAAGGGAGCCTTTAAACCCTGCAAATCACTCCGCAGGCGATTTTTGTTCCCGCGTTCCCGGCGGGCTGGGTGCGGAAATCGTCGGGGGCGCTGTGTATCACCACCGTGCGCCCGATAATATCCTCCACCCGGAAGCGGTCTGTCCGCAGGGCCAGATGGGCCTCTCCCCTGCACAGCATAAGGGGCGGCAGGTCCCCGGCATGGCAGGGGTGGTCCATCATCATGGGGTCATAATGTCCGCCGGTGCGGGAAAAGTCCTCCCCTGCGCAGCTTTCTCCTTCGTGGATATGGAAGCCGAAAAAGCCGGTCTCGCTGCGGTCCGGCAGCCCGGAAACATGGGCCACCACCAAAACGCGGCCTCGTTCCTGATAAAAGCGCACCTGACCCCGGATACAAGGGTAGTCTGTGCCCCCTTTTATCCGGGCAAGGGCATCCGGGCATTTTGAGCAAAGATCCATGCTATCACCTCGTGCCATTATATGCCCGTCAGCACGGGAGTGTGAGCAGCTCAGCTATCCTCCCGCTTGTCTTTTGAAATGGGTTTATCCGTGTGGAACACTTTCTGGTGAGCTCCGCTTGTGCCGCTGACAATGGGGCGTGCAGAACCTTTGCCGTGCTTCGCCTTCCCCTGAATCTCCGGCACGGGAGAAACCTGGTTTTTGGGCTGAGTATGAGTTCTCTCAGGCCGGGCCATTCCCTGTTTTGACATATTATCACCTCAAGCTCAGCTTGCCCGGATGGAGCGGCTATATTCACTGAACAAAAAGACACAAATACACAATCGTAGGGGCGAGCATTGCTCGTCCGCCACAGCGCACCAATTCGCCGCTGATTGCTGCAGCCCCCGGTGCCTACCGCCGGACGACCGATGGTCGCCCCTACGGCCGCAAAACGAAACTCAATCGCATTTGCCCTGGGCCGGCACTAAGACAAAAAGGGGGGGAGCTCGAGGGGGCGCAAGCCCGCCTCGAATGGGATCTGCCCTGGCGAAACGCCCTTGCATAAGGGCTTTCGCGGAGCGGAGCGACGTGTTTTACAAAGCAAAGCTTTGCAAAACACACAGGGCATTAAGCGGGCGCCTCGAACCGCACGGGGCGCGGCTAGATTTCTTGCCCTCCCACGCCACAAAACAA
>JAZSFJ010000013.1:0-3230 GCA_045532145.1 Oscillospiraceae bacterium | reverse complement strand
ACCGGCGTCACCGCCGCCGATATGGACGTTGCCAATATGCTTCTGCGTTCTCGCAAGCCTGTTGTGCTCGTTGTAAACAAGATGGATAACACCGCCGAAAACCCCGGAATTTACGAGTTTTATTCCCTGGGTCTGGGCGATCCCATTGCAGTTTCCGCTGTTCATGGCCACGGCACGGGCGATATGCTCGATGAGTGCCTCAAGTATTTCCCGCCTGAGGAAGCTGAGAGAGAGGAAGATGACCGCATCAAGGTCGCCATCATCGGCAAGCCCAATGTTGGCAAGTCCTCTCTTACCAACATGATTGCAGGCGAGGAGCGCGTTATCGTCAGCAATGTTGCCGGCACGACCCGCGATGCTGTTGACACCAAGATAGACAACGAGTTCGGCAAGTATAACTTCATCGATACCGCCGGTATCCGCCGCAAGAGCAAGGTGGACGACCGCATCGAGAAGTTCTCCGTTATGCGTGCCCAGCTTGCCATTGAGCGTGCCGACGTCTGCCTTATCATGATCGATGCCCGTGAAGGCGTCACCGATCAGGACACCAAGATTGCAGGTCTGGCCCACGAGGCGGGCAAGGCCAGCATCATCATCGTCAACAAGTGGGATCTGGTGGAAAAGGAAACCGGCACCATGGAGAAGATGCGCAAGGACGTTATGCGGGATCTCAGCTTCATGACCTATGCTCCCGTCCTCTTTATCTCTGCCATGACCGGCCAGAGAGTTCAGCGCATATTTGAGCTTATCAACTATGTCAACGACCAGTCCGCCATGCGCATCACCACCGGTATGCTCAATAACGTTCTGGCCGATGCTCAGGCCAGAGTTCAGCCTCCCACGGACAAGGGCCGCCGCCTGAAGATATACTACATGACTCAGACCGGCATCAAGCCCCCCAACTTCGTTGTTTTCTGCAACAGCCGAGAGCTGTTCCACTTCTCCTACCAGCGCTATCTGGAAAACCAGATACGAGCAACATTCGGCCTTGAGGGCACTCCCGTCCGCATGGTCATACGCCAGAAAGGAGACAAGGAAGAATGACCGCTCTTCTTCTTGTTATCACCGCTGTGCTTGCCTATTTTCTGGGCGGTCTCAACGGTTCCATCATCGCCTCCCGGGTTTTCTTCCATGACGATGTGAGAAATCACGGCAGCGGCAACGCGGGCCTTACCAACTTTAACCGTACCTACGGCGTGAAGGGTATAGTGCTTGTGCTGGCTATCGATGTTCTCAAAACCGTCATTTCCGCTTTGCTGGGCGGCTGGCTGCTCCGCAGTGCGGATGCTGTTACTGTAGGCCGGGTTTTCGGTGGCTTCTGCGCCATTCTTGGCCATGCAGCTCCCGTGCTTTATGGCTTCAGGGGCGGCAAGGGTGTTCTTTGTGCCGGTACCATGATACTGATAGTTGACCCTGTTGCCGGGCTGTGCTGCTGGGCGATATTCATCCTCGTGGCCATCTGCACCCGCTATATCTCCCTGTCCTCCTGCATCGCCTGCCTTATGGGCCCTGTGTTTCTTGCCATATTCGGCCATGGCGGCCTTGAGGTACTGCTGACATTGTTCTGCGCTCTCACGGTGGTAATCAGACACGGAGAAAATATCGTCCGTCTCATCGGCGGCACCGAAAACCGCTTCGCCTTTAACAAGGGACAGAAATAATCGATTATTCGCAAGGGGTACTTAAATACCCCTTGCAGCTTTAAATCCCATCTTACCCGTAGGGCGGGCTGCCCTCAGCCCGCCGCAATAGCTTACAAGGTAAAGGATTATAGATATGAAAGTAGATATTCTCACTCTTTTTCCCGATAATATGAACGCCATGCTCCATGAGAGCATCATTGGCCGTGCGGCAGCAAAGGGCATTCTGGACATCAACTGCGTCCAGATAAGGGACTACACGGAAAATAAACAGCGTCAGGTGGATGATTATCCCTACGGCGGCGGCTGGGGCTGCGTTATGATGGCCCAGCCTCTCAAAAGCTGCCTTGACGATGTGGTGGCCAAGGCCGGAGAAGGCAGACGCAGACGGGTTATTTACATGAGCCCCCAGGGCAAAACCTTTGACCAGCAGAGAGCAAGGGAGCTTGTTCGGGACTACGACCACCTTGTTCTGGTCTGCGGCCACTATGAGGGCGTGGACGAGCGCTTTATCGAAAAATGCGTGGACGAGGAGATAAGCATCGGAAACTTCGTCCTCACCGGCGGTGAGCTTGCCGCTATGGTGGTGACGGACGCGGTCTGCCGCATGGTTCCCGGTGTACTTTCTGACGAGGAGTGCTTCACCGGTGAGAGCCATTGGGATGGACTTCTGGAGTATCCCCAGTACACCCGCCCGGAAAAGTGGGAGGGTATGGAGGTGCCCGAGGTGCTCCGCAAGGGCAACCACGCGGACATAGAGCGCTGGCGGAGAAAGCAGATGATACTGCGCACCCGCAATAAGCGCCCGGACATGTTTGAAAAGCTCAGCCTCAGCGAATCTGACGAGAAGCTTCTTTCTGAGATAAAGCGTGATGAGAGCCGCCTGAAGCTCACCCAGCCCATTGCCTACCGCAAGGCCACTGCCGAGGATATGGAAAATATCCTGCTCACCATGCGTCAGGCGAAAAATTACCTGAAAAAGCATAGGGTTGACCAGTGGCAGAGCGACTATCCCACCGAGGAGCTTCTGGAAAAGGATATCCAGCGTGGCGAGGGCTATGTAATCACCTATGGCGAGCGCTTTGCAGGCTATTTTGCCTTCAGCACAAGGCCTGAGCCGGACTATGACGACCTCACCGACGGCAAGTGGCGCAGCGAGGAGCCCTACTGCGTGTTCCACCGGGCAGCCGTCATGGCCGAATATCGGGGCAGCGGACTGAGCCACCATCTGATGGGCTTTGTGGAGGAGCTTACCCGCGCCGCCGGCAGAAGCTGTGTCAGAGTGGATACCCACAGAAAAAATAAGGCTATGACCGCCCTTTTGAGGGAACACGGCTATGAATACCGGGGCAATATCCTCGTGTTCTGTGAGCCCTACCACGACCCCAGAAGACAGGCCTTTGATAAGATACTGTGAACATGAAATATCCCCCACCCCAAGGGTGGGGGATTATTATATTTAGGCTACCTACCAATAACTTGCGGAAACTTGGGTCTCGCTTGCGTAGGGCGCGTCGCCCCGGCGCGCCATGCTGTCAGCACACGGGACGTCGAGGACGCCGTCCCCTACGGGGGAAGCAACAAATGGGG
>JAZSFJ010000130.1:0-5158 GCA_045532145.1 Oscillospiraceae bacterium | reverse complement strand
CCAACTCCTTGGCTCACAGAACGACATGGCTACGATCCGACTTGTGGAGTCGTAGATTTCTGAGGTCATATGCTAGTGCAGTGCAAGATGTCGGCTTGCATACGGGCTTTCGCCCTTCAAAAGACGACAACGCGGCAATGCCGACGCATATGCCCTCAGAAACGGGTTCGGATTATATTGCTCAGGCTAGGGAAACTGTAGTATAATATGCAAAGGTGATAGAGAATGAACAAGAAATACAGCATTATTCTGATAATAAGTATTGTGGTCATCGTGGCGGCGTACTCCCTTATGGGAGGCGGAGGTCGGACTGATCTGGACATAGGCGAGGACCGCTTGAGTGTGAGCTATAAGGACTTTTCTACCACTTTGGAGTATAGAGATGTTGTTGCCATTGACCTTGTGGAGGTCTCCGATTTTGGCGAGCCTTTGGGCGGCGGAAGTGACAAAGCATGCCGCTGGGGAGCGTGGGAGAATGAGGTATGGGGAGAGTACAACCAGTACACCATAGCAGGCACATCCAATGCAGTTTTGCTCCGTCTTTATGATGGCGGGGTATTTCTGCTCAGCTACGAAAGCGGAGAGACCACGGAGATGCTCAGTGAGTTGCTCTATGAAATGCTCAGCACCCACGGATATAAAGTGGAGTATATAAATAGCCTCTCTTGAGGGAAAACACAAATCCCCATCGGCCAAAAGGTCGGTGGGGATTCGCGCTTGGGGAAATATAGGAATGAAGGTTGAAGAATATCAATTTTGTTTTCTGCTTCGGTAACCGCCGCCATTGAGGCAGCCGCCGGGGCAGGTAAGAAAGTCGGCGAAGTCAAAGTCTTCGGCGGCTTTTTTTATCTCGGCGGCGCCGCTGACGGAAAGCGTCTTAATGCCGTCCAGATCAGGGGAGAGCTTGTCCCGAAGTGAGCTTACAGCTACGGATTCGTCGAATGCTTCTTCCTGTGCGTCTTCCCAGACCTGACGCATAGTATGACGGCTCACGCAGGCGCGGAGTATGTGGTCATAAAGCTCAATTTCCGTCATGGCGAAATCACACTTGTGCGCGGCTTTCAGCGCCGTGCAGGGAGAGACCCATACAGTGAAGACTTCGCCGTAATTGGCCTTGCACCATTCGTGGAATATTGCTTCGGGATGGCGGCCCAAAACGGGAGCACAAACAAGCCTGGCCGCGGCAGGGCATATGGGGGATATGCCTTTTTTGCCAATGGAAATCTGGGAGCTCACTTCTTCGGCAGCCATGGCGATGAAGCCGGAGGCGTCCAAAACCTTGGCTATGCCCATACTGTGTAGCATGTTTACGAGTTTGCCGCTGTGTTCAATGAAGGGGGACAGGGCGAAAACGACAGGCTGTTTCTTGTTGAGAGCAACACGCAGAGCCTTGCTTTCGTCCTTTATGCTCAGTGCCCCGGTGGGGCAGGCGGCGAGGCACTGACCGCAGCCGATACAGCCGCTCTCGGGCATGGGAACAACTGAGCCGATTTTGGTATCGGCTGCCCTGTTCAGCGCGCCGATGGCATGTATGCCCTGCTTCTCACAGACCTTTTCGCAGCGGCGGCAGAGAACGCACTTGCTGCTGTCGCGGATGATGGCCGGGGAGGAGAAATCCTTCTCCTGTTCGTGGTAGACATTGGCGTAAACTCTGTCGTCCATGCCGTGCTCACGTAAAAGGGCGTGGAGCTCGCAGTCGGAGTAACGGGAGCAGTATTCGCAGTCCATGCGGTGATTGCGGCAGATAAGGTCGAGGGTTATGCGGCGGCTCTCTACCACCTTTTCGCTGTGGGTGAGAACTTCCATGCCTTCTGCTGCTTTTGTGGAGCAAGCGGGCATGAGCTTGGGAGAGCCCTTTATCTCCACAAGACATATGCGGCAGGAGCTGTCAGGCTTGCAGCCTGCAAGATGGCAAAGAGTGGGGATGCGCACACCGTTTTCGCTGGCAACTTCAAGAATCGTGCGGCCCTCTTCGGAAGAGACGGCCTTGCCGTTTATTATGAAATTTATCATATCGCCGCCCCCTTATTCAAATTCAGCGGGGAAGGCCCCAATAGCGCTTTCCACGGTGTTGAGGATGCCCTGACCCATGCTGCAGCGGGAAGATAGGCGCAGATAGGTGCATAGTTTTTCGATTTCGGCTTTGCTTCCATCGGATTTCAGCAGCTTTGCAAGCTCCACGGAGCCGAATCGGCATGGATGGCACATACCGCAGGATTGACCCGAGAGAAATTCCACACTCTCGGAACAAAGGGTACGTGCGGAGCTTGACTCGTCAAAGAACATCAGGCTTGCAGTTCCAAGCGAGGCTCCGGCTTCAAGCTTCATGTCGAGAGAATCGGCGGAATAAATACGTCCGGTGCAGCCGCCGCCAAGACGAAAACCCTTAACATTTTTTGCCCCCGCCAGTTCGGCAATCTCTTTAACAGTTACGTCAAAAGGCAGTTCGTAAACGCCAGGCACAGCCACGCAGCCGCTGACGGTAAAGAGCTTGCTCACTTCGCCGCTGAGGAAATATTCGCTGACGGCGGCAAAGGTCTCAGCATTGTTTATAACGGTGGGCTTATGGAAAATGCCATTGATACCCGGGTAAGGAGGCTTGAGCGTGGGCTCGCCTCGCTTGCCAACTATGGAGCGGATGAGAGCGGTTTCCTCGCCGCAGACATAGGCACCTGCGCCTTTCACAACTTCAATTTCAAAGCCTCCAAGCTCGGCCTCGGAAACAGCTTTTTTCATGCTTTCAAAGCATTCGGGATATTCGCTTCGCACATATACAAAGCCCTTTGCCGCGCCAATCGCGGCGGCACAGAGCAGCATGCCCTGCAATATGGCATGGGGTGCGCGGAGCATAAGCTTCATGTCCTTATAGGTCTCGCCCTCGCCCTCGCTGCCGTTGCAAATAATATACTTTTTCTCGCCGGGGGCATTTTTGGCGGTATCCCATTTTCCGGCTATGTTGTAGGCACTTCCGCCTCGGCCGGTGAGCCCTGCATCATGGAGGACACCTATGATGTCAGTAGCGGAAGCACAGATGCTGAGTGTTTTTTCGTAATTTACAGGGGCAAACATGGCTCCCTCTCTGCCGCCATTGGCAAAACTCAGATCCACTTCGCCATCGGAAATGCCGGTGAGCTCAGAGTAGAATGTGGCAACGCCTGCCACATGGGAAATGGGCAAGCCCAGCTCATCAGCAATGGATTTCAGAGCTTTGGGGGAGCGGTCAGGAGCTTCCCGCAAAGCGGGGATCAGCTTCTCGCTTATCATGCTTTCACCTGCTTTTTCTCGGGGAAAAGATGACGGAATATCCAACGGTTCACGGGGCCCAGTATCCAGATCTGAACACCGAAAGCGAAGACCCAGTTGATGGGCATTTTACTTATCCAGGCCTCAATGAGCTGACCGAAGCTCCAGCCGAAATTAATCATATTGATGATATTGCTGTAAAGGCACATGATGGGGCACATCAAAAGCACGGTGAAGCCGGTGCGAATGCACTGATAGAGGATTTTGTTGTCGATGGGGTATTTTGCGGACTGCTTTCCGGCGAACTTCTGCACCACGAAGAACTGGAGCAGAAAAGCTACGGGTGCTTTCTGCAGGAATGCGATGCCTACCTGACGGAACAGTTCCACGGAAAACTCGCCGTAGACAATATATTTGTTGTATGTAGCCATAGTGGTGGCCATCAGCAGAACGCCAAAGAAGGTGAAAACAACTCTCTGGAATGTAGTTTTAGGCATAAGAATGAAGCTCCTTTCTGTCAGTCCTCGTACCAGCCGTAGGGAGGCACGAAATAGCTTTTGGGCGGGCAGTTTTTGTCACCGATGCGGAAAATTTCGCCGCTCTCCTTGCGCTTGAAAAAGATACGCTGGTTGATGGGCAGGTTCATGCGCAGCGCACCGGTGCGGCATACCTCCACACAGCAGGCGCAGTACCAGCATTCGTCGGGATAGGCCAGTACAGGGGGCTTCCCGGCCTCGGAATTGGGGATTATGGTCTGCATGCGGCAGATATTGGCACAGGCATTGCAGCCTATACAGAGATTTTCGTCTATGCTCACCGCCACGGTGGGGCCGGTGGGGTTAGCGTATACATAGGTCTCAGTCATCAATTATCCCCTCCTTCCGAGAGAACTTTTTCGTAGTTTTCAAGATATGTTGGGGCGTAGGGAGGCTTGAGCCAATACTGGCTCTCTCTGAATTCGGTCTTTACCTCGCTGCCATCAAGGCGGTTGAAAACGTAAGTGCCTCTGGGAAGCTCCATTTGGTCGGTTTCGAGCTTCACACGGCAGGCCTGCATGAACATTTCGCCAACGGTCATTCTTGTCTCAACCTCCAGAACTCTTGCCAGTTCATGGGGATTGCGGGCATATGTCCTCCTGCCCTCATCATTTCTTATGCTGTCCATCCAAAGAAGACCCTGCTCCAGAATGGAATCGGTCATGAAGTCGGCGCAGCACTGCTGCATAACTCTTGTTTCTCCGCTCCAAAGCTCCTTCCAACTGACGTCGGCCTTTTCCTCTCCATATCTTCGGACAGGGGCGTAAACACGGCTGCGCTCTGTTTCCATCTGGCTCTCGTCAATATCGGCTGCGGGATTTTTCTTTGCAAACTCCGCAGCACGCTCGCCGGCGTAAAAGCCGGAGGAACAGGCAAAGGAGCTGCCCTCAAGGCCGCTGGCGGCACCGGCGCAGAAAAGGCCGGGTATATTGGTCATCAATGACCAGTCCACGGCGGGCTCGCCCTGCATGCCGAAGCTCTCGCTGCGCCATGCCTTGGCGTACTGGGGCTCCCCCTGGAACCAACCGCCGGTGAGATAGCCTTCCGGGCTCTGGATAGGAGCCATCAGCATGTCCTTGTCGGGATTGAAGCCGCTGCGGGTGTAGAGGTCGAATATGGTGTAGCGTGTTTTACCCTCGTTGCCTATCATCATGCCCCAGATGCTGCGTCGCTCGCTCTCCGGCATGGATGGGAGGTCTGCCCAGAGGGGGAGCTCATATTCGCCGTTTCGGATGCGCTCGGGCAGGTCGGAGATAAGATTCGGCAGCTTGCAGCCCTTCCAGTTATCGCTGATAGGGGAGCCGCAGTAGGGCTGGTCGGCGGTGGGCCAGTTGCGCTCCGCCACAGTTTCAAGGCGTTTGCCGTTTTTATCATCCCAG
>JAZSFJ010000166.1:0-6438 GCA_045532145.1 Oscillospiraceae bacterium | reverse complement strand
GGCTACAGCTTTTCCACCTGGCTTTCGGATATCCGGGAGGCTCTGGATTATCTTAAAAAGGAAAAGGGCATGCGAAGTATGTACGAGTATATGGCAGTAACAAACGGTGTTGCCATGGGCTACTCGCCCTTGTTAGTGGCCTTTTTTCGTACAGCTCCGGGCCTTTCTGCTGCTATGTACTCACTATTCTCCGTGGTGGAATTCATCGGGAGAACTGTGGGAAGTGCCGTGCAGTATAAGATAAAGATAGCCCCCAAGCGTCGTCTTGGCTTTGTATTTTTTGTGTATCAGGTATATGAGATAATGGATATGTGCCTTTTGTGGATACCCTATCCATTTATGCTGGTCAATAGAGCAATTTGTGGCTTTTTGGGCAATAACAGCGCCATAATTCGTGAGGCAGCCGTCCAGCGCTACATACCCCAGCATCTCCGGGCCAGAATAAATGCCTTCAACGAGACTATAGTTATGGCAGTGGGCAGCGCACTGTCTCTTGGGGTGGGTGCTCTTGGGGAGATTATGGATTACCGCCTCTGCATCACCGTATGCGGCGCTGTGTCCATGATGGCCAGCTGGTACTTAATCTGGGGCAGACGCAAGGAGGTCCGAAAGGTGTACGAGGCTGAGTGAGGGGAGCCAGCAACGTATCCGCAGGGAGGAGGCTTGCTCAGGCTACAGAGCCCGATGTAGAATTTGTGGCGGGCTGAGGGCAGCCAGCCCTGCGTTTTTAAGGTGAATTTCAGGCTTGGCGTAGGGCGCGACGACCTCGGCGCGCCTGCGGTGCTAATCATTAACTTAGTTTTTTTGCTGTAGGGGACGATGCCCACATCGGCCCGTGGTACGTATTCGCCGGAGCGATTGCAAAAGAGCGGCTACGCCCTGCGCGGCGGAAGGAAGCCCCCGCCCTACGGCCGTGGTGCGGGTCCCATAGGCTCGCTTGTGTAAAGGGACCAGTCAAAATCGGTACTTTGGACCCGATTTTGACTGAGGGATTGTAATGAAATTCTGCGGACCGTCGGGGACGCTGGCCCCTACAACGGCGGGGTGTGGTCACCCCGCCCTACGGGGGTACTGGGTATGGTTTGGGCCGTGCTGCGTGGCGCGCCGGGTCGACGCGCCCTACGGAGGGTGCGTCCCAAAATAATAAAAGGACCGATGCGAAGGGATGAGCCTTCGCACCGGTCCTTTATAGCTTTATTTAACTTTTCCGAATCTGCTGTTTTGCTGGCGATACTGTTTTGGGCTTATGGATGTGTATTTTTTAAAAATCTTCGTAAAATAATTGTCATCCTGTATTCCGCAGCGCTGGCCAACGGTGGAGATAGGGAGGTCCGTGGAGCACAGCAGATATATGGCGTGCTCTATACGTCTTCGGTTGACATAATCGGTCAAAGTGGTGCCGGTCTCTTTTTTGAAGAGGCTGGAGAGGTAGCTGGCGTTAACGTTCAGGGCATCGGCGTTGGCCTTAAGGCTCAAATCTGCAGTCAGATCAAAATCCACACGGGCGATTATATATTGCACAAGCTGGGAATAATTCGTTGTGGCATGACTGCGTACCAGGAGGCAGTATTTTTTCGCCATTTCCTGCCAAAGCTCCATGAACTCATCCCACACGGCGGTATTTTCAATTTTTTGGGCAAACTCCGAGGAAAGTCTGTCGATCTGAATAGGATGGACGCCGCCGGCTTCTACGGCCTTTCGCATAAGGGTGTTGAGGATAACGGAGTAGTTTTTTATATTCCGCAGGGGAGTGGTGCGGTTTTCCAGAGCCGCCCGGCTGAAATTGGAGAGCATGATACTGGCTCTGTGGATGCGGCCTTGGGTAATGGCCTCCATGAACTGGTTCTCCGCCTGATAGCGCTGCTCTATTTTCCGGACAGATGAGAGAATATTCTCCTGAACATGGCTTTCGGGAGGTGAGGAGAGGGGAATGAAGCTTTCAGGTATGCCGCTTAGAATGTCCTCAAATGAGAACTGATGCACTCCCCAGATCCTCTCTGCCAGACTGTTTAGGGCGGCGGAAATTATGCGATCGTTTTTCATGCAGGGTATGCTGCGAAAGTGGTTTTCCAGAATGGGAATCCATTGGGGATTTATGCCGTTTTCTGCTATGAATCGGTCTATCCAGGCCTGATCCCGCTCCTCTCTGAGATATGGTCCTACCACCAGAAGTGTGGGCTCGTCGAATTCAGGCAGAAGCATAAGGGCGAAGGAGCAGGAAAATTCATCTGTCACCCGATAAATGACTTTTTCCTTCACATTTTCCCTCATGCGCTCCTCAACGGATTCTGCAATCTTGTGGCCCATCATTTTGCTTCTAAGACCAAGATCGGTGTTCATTATCACATGTGCACTTGTGGGGATAACGGTTATTTTCAGATTGAACTGGCGCAATATGGCTTTGAACAGATTAAACTCAGATTCGTATGTAAGCATATACCCATTCCTCCATGAATGACCGCATAGGTCTCGAACATTGAAAGTAGAAGTTTTAACAGTCTAATTTTTGTATATTATCGTACAATATTTGTGAAATTACAAGTGCGAACAAAAAAATTACTAAACTGCACAAAAATAATTCTAGCTAATTTATTGACTTTGTCTTAATATATACTTAATGGTTTATTCCGCAAGGGAGGCCAACAATTGAAAGGAATGAGTTATTAATGAACAAGAATTCTATCCGTCCCTTTGGGTTCAGGGACAAGCTGGGCTATTTGTTCGGTGACTTCGGCAATGACTTCACCTTCATCCTGTCCACCATGATGCTGATGAAATTCTATACCGACGTTATGAACGTATCCGCTGGCGTTGTAGGTATCGTCATGATGGTTGCCCGTATCGTCGACGCTTTTACCGACGTTGCTATGGGCCGAATCTGCGATAAGAGCCGTATCACGGCTGTCGGCAAGTTCAAGCCCTGGCTCCTTCGTATGTGCGTCCCCGTGGCTATCGCTTCCTTCCTGATGTACATGGCACCCCTTTCCGGCGCATCCAATACCGTGAAGATTGCTTACCTCCTGATAACCTATCTCCTGTGGGGCTCCTTCTGCTACACCGGTATCAACATCCCCTACGGCTCCATGGCTTCCGCCATTTCCGCCGATCCCGGCGACCGTCAGTCCCTTTCCACCTTCCGCACCATGGGCGGCATGCTGGCCGGCATGGTCATCGGTGTTGGCCTTCCCCTCATTGCTTACACCAAGGACGCCGCAGGCAACTCCGTTCTCGTTGGCAGCAAGGTTATGATTGCAGCCGGTATCTTCTCCATTCTTGCTATTGTTTGCTATATTCTTTGCTACAAACTCATCACTGAGCGTGTAACTCTTGAACGCAGCGGTGCTGAAGCGGGCGAAAAGCCTCAGACTCAGCCCCTCGGCCAGATGCTCAAGAATGCTATCAAGAATCGTTCCCTCATTTCCATTATTGTTGCTTCCATCGTTATGCTCCTTGCTCAGCTGACCATGCAGAACATGGCCGGTTATGTTTACCCCAACTACTACAACTCTCCCGAGGCTCAGTCTGCATCCACCGGTGTCATGATGGTCGGCATGATCGTTGCTGCTATCATTGCAAAGCCCCTTGGCAAGAAGTTCGGCAAGGCCGAGGTTTCTGTAGTTTCCAATGTATTTGCAGCCATTGTTAACCTTGTTCTCTTCTTCGTCCGTCCCGCCAATGTTTGGGTCTATGTTGGTATGCAGACTCTCGCATGGCTCGGTCTGGGCATCTTCTCCATGGTATCCTGGGCTCTCATCACCGACGTTATCGACGATGCTGAAATCAGAAACGGCGTGCGTGAGGACGGCTCTGTCTATGCCATTTATTCCTGGGCACGCAAGCTCGGTCAGGCTGCTTCCGCAGGTCTCACCGGTTGGCTGCTGACCCTCGTTGGCTACACCGCAGAAACAGCTTTTGATCCCACCGTCACCACCGGTATCTTCAATATCTCCGTTCTGGTTCCCGTTCTCGGCTTCGGCCTCCTGGCCGCCGTTCTCTGGTTCTGGTATCCCCTCCACAAGAAGCAGGTTGATGCCAACGTTGCCGCTCTGAAGGCAAAGAACGAGAAATAAGCGTTGTTATCAACTCATAAGTTCCAGAGGCGTATGGCGCAAAACGCCATGCGTCTCTGCTTTTATCCCACACAAAGGAGTATATATTAATTGAGAACTGTTATTAATTTCAACAACAAATGGTGCTTCACCAAGCAGAACGGCTCTGCTCCCACCGCTCTTCCCAGCGACTGGAACATCGTCAACGTTCCCCATTGCTGGAACGCCATCGATGGACAGGACGGTGATAACGATTACTGGAGAGGCACTGCCTGGTACGCCAAGAGCTTCATGAAGGCCGAGCTGCCCAAGGCTGAGCGCTACTACATGGAAATCCGCGGCGCCAACTCCTCCGCCGACTTCTACCTCAACGGCAAGCATCTTGCTCACCACGACGGCGGCTACTCCACCTGGCGTGTGGATATGACCGAGGCCATGGCTGAGCAGAACGTGGTTGCTATCGCAGTTGACAACTCCCCCAACGACAAGGTCTATCCCCAGATGGCCGACTTCACCTTCTACGGCGGCCTCTACCGCGATGTCAACCTCATCTGCGTTCCCGAGAGCCACTTTGACCTTGATTACTACGGCGGCCCCGGCCTCAAGGTTACCCCCGAAATCCTTGGCTCCGACGCCAAGGTTCACATCGAAGCCTTTGTCTCTAGCGGCAAGCTGGGCCAGTCCCTGCGCTACACCGTAACTTCCCGCTGCGGCTGCAAGAAGTTTGCTGCCGAGTCCAATGACACCAAGGCTACCGTGGAGATTCCCAATGTCCACCTCTGGCATGGCCGCAAGGACCCCTATCTCTATACCGCCACTGTTGAGCTTATTGAAAACGGCGAAGTTATCGACACCGTTTCCACCCGCTTCGGCTGCCGCACTTTCGAGATCCATCCCGATAACGGCTTCATCCTCAATGGCGAGGAATATCCCCTCCGCGGCGTAAGCCGTCATCAGGACCGCTGGGGCGTGGGCAATGCCCTCCTCCCCGAGCATCACGAAGAGGACATCGACCTCATCTGCGAGATTGGCTGCACCACTATCCGTCTTGCCCACTATCAGCACGACCAGTATTTCTATGACCTCTGCGACGAGCGCGGCCTCGTTATCTGGGCCGAGATTCCCTATATCTCCAAGCACATGCCCACCGGCCGGGAGAATACCATCAGCCAGATGAAGGAGCTCATTGCTCAGAACTATAACCACCCCTCCATCGTTGTCTGGGGTCTCAGCAACGAGATTTCCATCGGCGGCTCCGATGATGACCTTCTGGAGAACCACCGCATCCTCAACGACCTCTGCCATGAGATGGACAAGACCCGTCTTACCACCATTGCAGCCGTTTCCATGTGCAAGATGGATGATCCCTATCTCCAGATTCCCGATGTGGTGAGCTATAACCACTACTTCGGCTGGTACGGCGGCGAGACCGACATGAACGGCCCCTGGTTCGATAAGTTCCACGCCATGCATCCCACTATTCCCATCGGCTGCTCCGAGTACGGCTGTGAGGCCCTCAACTGGCATACCTCCAACCCCATGCAGGGCGACTACACCGAGGAATATCAGGCATACTACCATGAGGAGCTCATCAAGCAGTTCTTCAGCCGCAAGTATCTGTGGGCCACCCACGTCTGGAATATGTTCGATTTCGGCGCCGACGCCCGCAACGAGGGCGGCGAGAACGGCCAGAACCACAAGGGCCTTGTTACCTTCGACCGCAAGTATAAAAAGGACAGCTTCTATGCCTACAAGGCATGGCTTTCCGATGAGCCCTTTGTCCACCTCTGCGGCAAGCGCTACGTTGACCGCGTTGAGGATGTGACTAAGGTCACTGTTTACTCCAATCTCCCCGAGGTTGAGCTTTTTGTCAACGGCGAGAGCATAGGCAAGAAAGCCGCTGCTGACCACTTCTTCTATTTTGATGTTCCCAATGTGGGTACAAGTAAGCTGGAAGCCGTGGCAGGCGAGTACCGCGACGAGAGCGTCATCAACAAGGTCGCAGAGTTTAACGAGAGCTACCGACTTGTTGAAAAGGGTGCTATCCTCAACTGGTTCGATATCGAAGCTCCCGAGGGCTACTTCTCCCACAACGATAAGATGGGCGACGTTATCGGCACCATGCGCGGCAAGATGCTCTTCATGAGCCTCATGGGCAAGATGCTGGGCGGCAATAAGGGCGAAGGCGGCGGCATGAAGGCCATGGGCTTCGACATTACCCCCGATATGATGAGCATGATGAACGGCTTCACCGTCCTCCGCCTCTTTACTCTCATGGGCGGCATGATGGATGTGAAGTTTACCAAGGAACAGCTCCTTCACATCAACGCCAAGCTCAACAAGATCAAGAAGAAAGACTAAATTTTATGAATACCTGAACAGGACTGCT
>JAZSFJ010000156.1:0-9186 GCA_045532145.1 Oscillospiraceae bacterium | reverse complement strand
GTAACCCCAACTCCGGAAACGGAGGTCACTCCCTCCGAGGACCCCCTGGATAACCCGGAGCCCCCGGCCCAGAATACCGACGCCCCCGTTGCGGATACCCCGGTGGAATAATGAAAAAGCCATGGCTGCGGCCATGGCTTTTTGCTGCAATGCGGGCAGTCGGGGACGCCGGCCACTACGGGTTTTGCGCACCGCCGCGCGGCCGTACCTGCGACCCGCACCATCCCCGGCGAATGGATAGCCGATTTCGTTCCCCGCCCGTAGGGCGCGTCGCCCCGGCGCGCCATTCCGAGGCGGATTTTTTGAGCGCCCAAAACTGTGCCCCGCCGTAGGGCGGGGGCTTGCTCCCGCCGCGCAGTCGTACCTGCGACCCGCGCCATCCCCGGCGAATACATAGCTGATTACGTTCTCCGTCCGTAGGGCGCGAGCCCATGGCCGCACGTCGCGCCGCGGGTATGGCATTTTTCGGGCGGACACATCGGTCCGCCCCTACAAGCACTCCCCAAATTACTGCAACACCCGTAGGGCGGGGGCTTGCTCCCGCCGCGCGGCCGTACCTGCGACCCGCACCATCCCCGGCGAATACATAGCTGATTACGTTCCCCGCCCGTAGGGCGCGTCGCCCCCGGCGCGCCGTTTTCCGGGCCGTTTTTTGGGGGTGCGTGGGCTGTCGGGGACGCCGGCCCCTACGAATTGCATCCACGCCTAATCATGAAAAAATATACAATTTTCGCCCCAAAAGTCTTGACAATGGCCGGCAACAGGTTTATTATCTATACAGTTAGCGGTGGCTAATCTTTTGTTTCCGCTACGAGTTAGCCCAGGCTAACATCAAATAGACCATTGACCGGGTGACAGATATGAACTTGCGTGGAGCACAGGAAGGAAAAGAATATATCATCCAGCGGATAGAGACCGACGAAGAAGAGCTCAACGCCTTTCTCTTCTCCCTTGGCTGCTACAGCGGCGAGCCCATAACCGTCATTGCGCACAAGAAAAGAGGCTGCACCGTTTCCGTGAAGGAAGCCCGCTACAGCATCGACACTCAGCTGGCCGAAGCCATCATCATCTGATTTTTCAGATAGGCAAGGTCTGCTGAAAGTCTTTTGCCCAAGGGTTAGCGGCAGCTAACCTGAAAATGCGCTGAAAGATTGTGAAATAATTTGTCTGAGATATAAGAATCAGGAGGAAACCGATTTATGAGAATTGCACTTGCCGGCAACCCCAACAGCGGTAAGACCACCATGTATAACGCCCTCACCGGACGTAACGAAAAGGTGGGCAACTGGGCCGGCGTTACCGTGGAGGCCAAAATGAGCCCCATTAAAAAGACTTACTGCCCGGATGGAACCGAGCTTATCGCCGTGGACCTTCCCGGTGCATATTCCATGAGCCCCTTCACCAGCGAGGAGAGCATCACTCACGCATACGTCAAGGGTGAAAACCCCGACGCCATTATAAATATTGTTGACGGCACTAACCTCAGCCGCAGCCTCTTCTTCACCACTCAGCTCCTTGAGCTGGGCATCCCCATGGTGGTGGCCCTGAATAAGTCCGACATTAACAAGGCCAAGGAGACCAAAATCGATGCTGCAGCCCTTTCCGCTAAGCTGGGCTGCCCCGTTATCGAGACCGTTTCCACCTCCGGCAAGGGTCTGCAGGAGCTTGTTAAGACCGCCGCCTCCCTCGTGGGCAAGAGCCAGAAGGCTCCCTATGAGCAGGGTGATGTGGACCTCGGCGACAAGGCAGCCGTAGAAGCCGCCGACCGCAAGCGTGTTGAGTTTGTAAACAAGGTGGTTTCCTCCGTTGAAAAGCGCAAGGTGAGAGCCAATATGCGCAACTTCAGCGATAAGCTGGACGATATTCTGACCCACAGAGTGGGCGGCATTGTGATTTTCGCCGCAGTCATGTTCCTTGTATTCCAGATCTCCCAGGCATGGGTAGGCCCCTGGATAGCCGACGTGCTGGTTGGCTGGATAGATGCCTTTATGGAAATTGCCGCAGGCTGGATGGAGGGCACAGCCCCCATTTTGCAGGCTCTGGTGGTTGACGGCATTATCGGCGGCGTTGGAGCGGTTGTTGGCTTCCTGCCCCTGGTCATGATAATGTACTTCCTCATCGCTTTGCTGGAAGACTGCGGCTATATGGCCCGCGTATCTGTTGTTCTCGACCCCATCTTCAAGCGGGTGGGCCTGAGCGGCAAGAGCGTCATCCCCTTTGTTATCGGCATTGGCTGCGCCATCCCCGGCGTCATGGCCTCCCGCACCATCCGCAATGAGCGGGAGCGCAGAGCTACCGCCATGCTCACCCCCTTCATGCCCTGCGGCGCAAAGATCCCCGTTATCGCCCTCTTCGCCGGAGCTTTCTTCGAGGATGCCGGCTGGGTCAGCTTCCTTATGTATTTCCTGGGCATCGTCCTCATCTTTGTGGGCGCCCTGCTCATAAATGCCATCACCGGCAACCGGGCAAAGAAGAGCTATTTCATCGTTGAACTGCCCGAATACAAGGCTCCCTCCCTGAAGCGTGCCTTCCTCTCCATGTGCTCCAGAGGCTGGTCCTACATAGTGAAGGCTGCCACAATCATTCTTGTCTGCAATACCGTTATCCAGATTATGCAGACCTTCGGCTGGAACTTCCAGCCTGTGGATGATGCGTCCCAGTCCATCCTGGCCACCATCGCATCTCCCTTTGCCTATGTCCTCGTTCCTGTTGTGGGCGTCCTCAGCTGGCAGATGGCCGCTGCGGCAGTCACCGGCTTCATCGCCAAGGAGAACGTGGTTGGCACTCTCGCCGTCTGCTTCGTGGGCCTTGAAAACCTCATCAACACCGATGAGCTGGCCATGATAGAGGGTGCAGGCGCAGAGGTTGCAGGCGTCATCGCCATCACCAAGGCCGCCGCTCTGGCCTACCTGATGTTCAACCTCTATTCTCCCCCCTGCTTCGCCGCCATCGGCGCAATGAACTCCGAGATGAAGAGCGCCAAGTGGCTCTGGGCCGGCATCGGCCTGCAGCTGGGCACCGGCTTCACCGTGGGCTTCCTTGTGTACCAGTTTGGTACTCTCTTCACCGAGGGCAGCATGGGCAAGGGCTTTGTTGGAGGTCTCATTGCTGTACTTGTCTTTATCGGCATCCTGGTGGCTCTCATCAACAAGACCAACAAGGAGCTTAAGAAGGAAGCTGTCGCTGCAAAGTAAGTTCCCCCATCTTCCCTGAAAGGAGAGCAGTCATGTCTGATATTATAGTTATTGCCATCGTGGTCCTTGTTGTGGGCGCTGCCGTGGCCTATATCCTCCGCCAGAAAAAACAGGGCGCCAAGTGCATAGGCTGCCCCTACTCAAAGGAATGCGGCAGCAAAAGCTGCACCTGCAGCGAACAATAACTGCTTGCCATTCCCACATGTGCACGGTTTATTTATCTTCCCGCCAATTGCACCGCAGCCCTCGTAGGGCGGCCGCTTGCTGCCGCCATTCCCCGGTGGGAGGCTGATAGCCTCCCCAAAAACGGAACGGTCAAGACCGTTCCCTACATGGAAAACCCAAAAACCTCCGATTGACAATCGGAGGTTTTTGCTTTAGCCTGAGCTTATAAATCGTTATGGGAGGTTATCCTATGAAATACTTTCTGGCACAGTCAATTATGAACTCACCCCTGCCTGTTCCTGCCGAGGATGTTCCCCGGGTGTATATACCCATGCACGAAAAGCACATAGCCTCCGGTATTGAATCCGGGATAGTACTCTTCGCAGGCCCCAAAGTGCAGGAGGGCGGCGGGCTTATGATAGCCCGTGCCGAAAGCCGGGAGGAGCTTGAGGCCTTCCTCAGCCGCGATCCCTTCACCCAGTACGGCCTTGCCCAATTCAAGGTAAAAGAATTTCTTATGAACGACCGCTCGGAATTTGTAAAGGAGTTTTAAAAAAGGGGTGTTGCAAAATGCAGCACCCCCTCAGACATCCTAAGCGGACAAATAATAATTACCTCCCTCTGACGAGGGAGGTGGCCCACAGGGCCGGAGGGAGAGAAGTTGGGGCTGTTATGCGCTACTGAGACATTGATGAACAGCGGAGTGCAGCAATCTCTCCCTCAGTCACTTCGTGACAGGTCCCTCATCAGAGGGAGCTATTAATTATAAGCTTTCGTATAATTTTTACCCTGCTGCTAT
Organism: Oscillospiraceae bacterium; assembly: GCA_045532145.1. Taxonomy (GTDB): domain Bacteria; phylum Bacillota; class Clostridia; order Oscillospirales; family Oscillospiraceae; genus SIG459. The sequence goes on along the minus strand of JAZSFJ010000156.1, from coordinate 5,028 downwards.
TGCCAGCTGCTCAAGGCTGCAGCGGCCGTCACGGTAAAGGCGGCAGTAGAGGTCAGTGCAGCGCTTGTAGCGGGAGAAGGTGCGCTTTGCCGCATCCTCGTCCCCATATACCTTCCATGTGCCCACGCATTTATGGTCCCGTCCGCCGTTTTCCATGAATCCCAGCACATCCTCGGGGGGATAGCTGAGGAAAAGGCCGATTTCATGGGGAAAGTCCCCGGAGGCGTTCACCCGGCGCATAAGTTCCGTCACGCTCTTTGCGGGGTCAATCTCACTGTAGCCCGCCCGGAGAAGTATGTCTCTTGCCCCGTCTTTTTCAAGGTCGCGGGCAAGACCAAGGGGGCGGTATACATACACCAGCACCTTTTTCTCGGAATATCTCAGGGGCAGCACCCGCAGCCCTCTGGGAGACAGACGGCGATTGAGGGAACGTATGGCCGAGAGCACCTCGCCTTTGCTGGTATAATCGCTGGTGAACAGGCTCCCGTTTTTTATCCCCGCCAAAGTGGGGGCGCAGTGAAAAACAAGATTATCTTCGCTCATAGCTCTCTCTCCTTTCGCCAATATTATTTCCTTTTTAACGCAATATAATGTGCTCCCTTCTGGTTAGCATACGCTAACCACATTCCCTAAAACTGCGGGGACATGGAAGGAGTTAACCATGCCCCCGCCAAAAAGGGAAGAAAAAGGAGAGGATAGTGTCACAATGCAGAATCGAAAGTTGGTTAGCTGCAACTAACTACATTCTTTGAAAACTGGTTAGCCGCAGCTAACCTCTACTTGTATATTACAGTATTGAAGGCTTTTTGTCAATAGCTTTTTGTCTGAAAGAGGAGGCGGGCAGCTTTTCTGCGACGGTCTGCTTTCCCTTGAAATAGGCGATGGCTTATGATATAATCATTGAGTTAAAGGCAATAAACTTATCGGGAGGGCCGCAAATGCATCTGCACGAGTCCGGAGAAATGTATATTGAGACTATCTATGTGCTCACAAAGGAGCACCCCGCCGTCCGCGCCATTGATGTGGGCGAGCATATGGGTTTTTCCAAGCCCAGTGTCAGCCGCGCTCTTGGCATACTGAAAAGCGGAGGCTATGTCTCCGTCAGCCCCGAGGGATATCTGAGCCTCACCGAGGCAGGTCTCCAGGTGGCGGAGAAGATATATGCCCGCCACGAGCTTTTGAAGAGTTTTCTTTTGTCCATAGGCGTGGACGAGGAGACCGCTACGGAGGATGCCTGCAAAATGGAGCACGCCCTCTCGGACAAGAGCTTCGAGGCCATGAAAAAATATCTGAGCAAATAACTCAGGGGAGACAGAGATATGGAACTTACCGCAATAGCCGCATGGCTCAACACCAGCTGCGCCGGTCTGGACGCAGCTGTGACCGCAGCCGTTGCACAGCTTTATGAGCTGGCCGGGGGATTTTTCACCCCCTTCGCACATTTTATGGACCTGATGGGCAAGGGCGGTGCCCTGCTCATAGCCGCAAGTCTGGCCCTTATGCTTTTTCCCCGCACCAGAAGAGTGGGCACTGTGATGCTTCTGGCTCTGGGCGTGGGAGCTCTGCTCACCAATGTGGTGTTCAAGCCCCTTGTTTACCGCCCCAGACCCTATACCTTTGAAGGCAGCGTTTATCACCAGCTTTGGCTTTTGGTTGGCCAGCACACCGAGAGCGACTTTTCCTTCCCCTCGGGCCACACCACTGCAGCCACCGCCGCCATGCTGGGCATATTCTTCACCTGCCCCAAGGGCAAAAGCTGGGTAGCCCTTATCTTTGCTCTGGCCATGGGCCTGAGCCGCATATATCTGGGCGTGCACTATTTCACCGACGTTCTGGGCGGCTTTGTTGCCGGCACCATCGGCGCCGTGGCCGCTTTCTACATAGGAAAGATAATCCCCAAGGTGTATTACGATTACCAGTTCAAATTCTTAAGAAGAGAATAAGTCAAAACCCGGATGCTCAAGCATCCGGGTTTTCCTGTATGTCAAGGAACATAATAAAATACCTCCCTCTGACGAGGGAGGTGCCGAGCGCAAGTGAGGCGGAGGGAGAGAAAGGCTTGCAAAACACCTGACTTCCGGTATGAATTGCAACTTTTTTATTGTCTCTCCCCCAGTCAGCTTCGCTGACAGCCCCCTCGTCAGAGGGGGCTTGCTCCCGCCGCAGGGAAGGCTTCATTAGTTATCAGTTTCCGGGAACCCCTGTTCCGCCGGGCATATAGTGCATATCAAAGAGGTCGCGCATGACGAAATAGCTCTCGTGCTCTCTCCAGCCGCCGCCGGTGGAGCCCGCCCCGTCCCACTTCACAAAGTAGCAGTCCGTATCAGGCAGAGCGGACACAATGTCATCTATCTCCTCCTGCTCAAGGAGGCTGCCGGGGACCCAGAGCCTCTCCAGATAGTCCATCTCTTTGAGCACGGAGGCGTCATAGCCGCGGGTGTAGCCTATGTTCAGGTGCCGCAGATTTTTGCACTCCAGCAGGGGAGAAATATCCTCTATAGTGTTATTGAAAAGCTCAAGATAATAAAGCTCGCTGAGTCCCGCGATGGCGGATATATCCCGGTAGCTGGCCTCCACCAGTATGAGGTAGCGCAGCTTGGGCATGTTCTCAAGGAAGCTCAGGTCCGTGTAGTACATATGCCCAAGGTCCAGAGCCTCAAGCTCTGTGAGATACTTGATGGGGGCAAGGTCGTAGTCTCCCAGCTTGGGGGCAACATAGCCCGGCACATTGGAGGCGCAGAAGGCGGTGACGTCGGTGCGCACGTCGTAGACGCTGAAGTGCAGAGTCCAGACAAAAAGCACATCCTCATGGCGGCGGTTGAGAGCGTCCATATCCTCGTCGGAGATGCCGCAGTCGCTCATTATCACCTTTTTAAGCTTTGGGAAGAGGGGCAGCGCCTTTTCTATAAGCCCGGTATCGCTTATCTCTGTGCCGCTGAGGTCTATTTCCTCACTGTCGGTGGAAAAGCTCTGTCCGTAAAGCTCCACGTCGGCCTGAATGAAAGCCTCGGGGCAGGCCTGGGCCACAGAGAGAAGCTCGTCCACGCCGTAGCCGCACTGCCCAAGATCCAGAGTTTCCAAAGCCACAAAGGCTTCGAGAGCGCCAATGAGCTCATTGTGCTTCACTCCGGAGCCGGGGGCAATGGTCTTGTCCAGACAGGAGAAGCTCTGCTGGCCGATAAACACATCGTATTCAAAGCTTATGCCGGGATAGGCCTCCCGCAGGGCAGAAAGCTCGTCCCTGCCAAAGGCGGCGGAATCCAGCATTACGCTCTCAAGACCGGGCAGATAAGCCAGCTTCTCCATCAGCTCGGAGGAGGTGGCGGCGCTGTCTCTCAGGTCCAGAGTGTCGGCCTCCGCCGGGGCGGACAGCCGTCCCAGGTCTACGCTGCGCACTATACTGCACTCAGGCAGAAGCCGCTCAAGGGCCATATAGCTCTTGTGGCTGGAGCCGGTGAGCTGCAGCTGGGTGAGGGAGTCAAAGTAGGCAAATTTCTCCACATCCTCCTCTGCCACATCTCCAATGCTGAGAGACAGGGATGAGGAATCGTAAAAGCCATCCCCTATGGGTATGTTCCAGATAATGCGGCACTGGGGGATGAGGCTTCTCAGAAGCTCATAGTCCTCCACCGTCACCACAGCGTCCCGGAGGTCGGCCTCCTTCAGATTGGGGAGGAAGGAGTAAAGCTCTGCTGCCTCCTTGGAGAAAACGGGCACCTTTACGCTCTCGCTGAGGTTATCCCACTTTTCGCCTACGCCCCCCAGAGGCACATCCCAGCGGATGAGGCAATTGGGGAAAGCGGCGGCCAGAGCCTTGTAGTCCCCGGCATCTATATCGTTGCCCCGCAGGTCTATTGTCTCCGGCTCTTTGAGACGGAGAAGGGCGCCTGTCCTTTTCACCCCGGAGGAGCTGAGGTCTATCTCCTTCTCGCTGCGGGAGATGAAACTGCCTCCCACGAAAACGAAGAACACAGAGCTTAAAAGATAAGCCGCCACCAGTAAAGCTGCCACGAAAGCAGCTACAATTACAAAGCGGTTATCCCAGCCTTTTCTTGACACATGATTGCCTGAAGCCATTTTGAGACCTCCGTAATTCATTATTATTGTATCATTATAAATAAAAGCTGCCCTATTTTCAACCATAAGCCATATACAGTGGGCGAAAGATATGTTAAAATAGCCACGATTCCGAAAATGGAGGCCTGCGAAATGATAGACTCTGCATCGAAAAAAGCTTTTGCCGATCTGGGCTGCACTTTTCAGCCCGTTGCAATAAAATTCTGCTATGCCCGGCCCGAGGGTGTGGCAAAGGCGGAGGAGGTCCTCTCCTTCTGCCAGTTTGTGAAGCTCTGCCAGGACAGCGGCAGGACCTTCTGCATAGACAAGGATAACGACAACTGCTTCGGCAAAATGGTGCTGGGCATGATACCCAAGCAGCCCTTTGCCGCCAGCGGTCAGGCGGGAATGGACTTCGGCGTGTTCCGCACCCCCGCCCCTAATGCCCGTATCCACAACATGGCCCCCACTCTTGTGGAGGGCAGCGTTAACTATGTGCTCTTCTCCACCGTAGAAAACTGCGATTTTGAGCCCGATATTGTTATTGTGGTGGCGGATATCGAACAGGCGGACATAGTTATGCGTGCCACCAGCTATATCTCCGGCGACTTTTGGGAGAGCAAAACAAGCTGCGTGGTTTCCTGCGGCTGGACCTATGTTCATCCCTATCTCACAGGCAAAGTGAACTTCTGCGTAACCGGCATGCACCACGGCATGGCCCGCCGCAAGGTCTACCCCAAGGGTCTGCATATTATCGCCATCCCTTACCAGAAGCTGGACGAGGTGTGCACCGCCCTCAAGGAGATGCCATGGCGTCTGCCTGCTTTGCAGGATGACGAGGAAAGCCGGGCCCTCATGGCCGGGCGCATGGCCCGCTGGGCGGAAATGCAGGCGGCAAACGGCGGCGAGATACCTCCGGCAAGTGTCTGAGCGCTTACGCTCTGCAGCAGATTAAAGTCCCCCGGAGTCCAC
>JAZSFJ010000155.1:0-16579 GCA_045532145.1 Oscillospiraceae bacterium | reverse complement strand
ACGATCCGACTTCCTTTCATGTCTCATACAGTTAGCAATGGTACAATAGATACTCACAGTAATGCTTGGTGATAAATAGAACTGCTCATAATTATCTCCTTACCCGTTATCCCACTTCAATGGGAAACCTTACCCGTCCACTTATTATGGTGCCGGTGGGGGGACTCGAACCCCCACGTCCAGAGGACACTTGATTTTGAGTCAAGCACGTCTACCATTCCATCACACCGGCAAGCCAAAGTATTATATAACAAATCTCCGTGGATTTCAAGCACTCCGAAAAAAAATATAAAAGCGAAAAACAGCCTGTATAAATTCACGCTCAGTTAATAATTCTTATCTTCCATTTTGCCAGGAAATGTGATAGTATATCTTAGTTATAAAATGCTCTTATTGTAAGCACCGGGGAGGCGAAGAAAGAATGAAGAAAATACTGCTTCTGGACCCGGAGTCGGGTATTCGCTCCTTCGCGGCATTGAATCTCCGCCGCGCCGGTTATCATCCAATAGAGACTGCCACTACCGCTCAGGCTCTGGACGCGCTGAGGCTCAACCCCGATATTCGCGTGCTGCTGCTGGAAGTGGAGCTGCCCGACGGCGACGGCTTTTCCCTTGTGCGCCGCATAAGAGGGGATAACAGAGATATTGGCATAATGTTCCTTTCCGGCAGGGCACAGGAGATCGACAAGGTAACAGGCCTTTCCGCCGGAGCCGACGACTATGTGGCAAAGCCCTTCTCCCCCATGGAGCTTGTGGCAAGGATAGACGCCCTCTGCCGCCGTGTGGGCCCCAGGGATGAGCCCGATGAAAGCGGCTGCATAAGCCATGGGCCATTTCGCCTGAGCACCCGCACCCGTGTTCTTGAAAAAAACGGAGAGCGTCTGCGGCTCACCCAGATAGAATATTCCCTCATGCTTCTTTTCATGACCCATCCCGGCACAGCACTCAGCCGCAGCGACATTCTCGCCAGGGTTTGGGGCGAGGGGTATTTCGGCGAGGAAAAAGTGGTTGATGTGAACATCCGCCGTCTGCGCATAAAGATAGAGGATAACCCCACGGACCCCGAGTACATCACTACGGTCTGGGGCTATGGCTACAAATGGGGCTTTTAGCCGTAGGGGCGGATATTATCCGCCCGCGGGAGGCTGATAGCCTCCCCTACTAAGCTTATATATTTAAGCTCTCTCCGTTCAACGTCGCAAAAGTCCGTTTTATTGTACACAAAGTTTATTAAAATACACTCAGAAATCAGGAATCCGATATGGCAAAGAAAACTAACGACAAATGCACTTTCAAAACAAGCATAGGCGGTCAGGCTCTTATTGAGGGCATTCTGATGCGCGGCCCTTTCAAGCAGAGTATGGTCTGCCGCAAGCCTGACGGCGAATTCGCCGTGGAGGTGGAGGAGCTCACCGCCACCAAGGAGAAGTACCCCATTCTGGGCTGGCCCTTCATCCGCGGCGGCCATATGCTCATCTCCTCCATGAAAAACGGCATGAAGGCCATCACCTGGTCCGCCGAATTTCTCCCCGAGGAGGATCAGGAGGAGCCCTCGAAATTCGATCTCTGGCTTGAGGAAAAGCTGGGCAGCGAGAAGGCCGAAAAGGCTGTCATGGCCTTCGCTATGGTCCTTGGCGTGCTTTTGGCAGTGGGACTTTTCTTCCTGCTCCCCGCCTTCCTCTTTGAGCTTCTGCCCGACTCCATCGGTCTCATTGGCCGCTGCATTCTGGAGGGCATCATCCGCATTGTGATTTTCATGCTCTATCTCTGGTTTGCCACCCGCATGAAGGAGATAAAGCGGCTTTTCGCCTACCACGGCGCCGAGCACAAGAGCATTTTCTGCTATGAAAAGGGCCTTCCTCTCACTGTGGAAAACGTCCGCAAGCAGAGCCGCTTCCACCCCCGCTGCGGCACCAGCTTCCTTGTGGTGGTCATGATAATCAGCATTTTTGTTATCTCCTTCATGACCTGGGTGCTGAGCCTCTTCCCCGCCATCGGAGCTCTGCCCGGCATTGTCTCCGCCCTTATCCGTATGTGCTGCAAGCTCATACTGCTTCCCTTTATCGTGGGCATAACCTACGAGATAAACCGCTGGGTGGGAAGAAGCGACAGCCGCCTTGCCGCAATCATTGCATGGCCCGGCAAAATGACCCAGCATATCACCACCCGTGAGCCCGATGACGACATGATAGAAGTGGCCATCGAAGCTCTGAAGCTGGTTATCCCCGAGGAAGAGGGCGCCGACCGCTGGTAAAATAATTAGAGCAAAGAGATAGAGAGATATATATGTCCAAAACCTACAGCCAACTTTATGTGGAGTGCCGCAAGGCACTCAGGGACGCCGGGATAGAGGCCCACAGTCTTGAGTCCAGGCTCCTTATCTGCCACGCCGCCGGCAAAACCCAGGCGGAGCTTCTCCGGGATATGACCCTTTACACCTCCAACGAGGTGGAAGACCGTCTGGATAGATATATGCTCCGCCGCCTCAGCGGCGAGCCCGTAGCCTATATCATGGGCAACTGGGAGTTTTATGGTCTTAACCTTGAAATAACTTCCGATGTACTTATCCCCCGCTTCGATACCGAGGTGCTGGTGGACAAGGCACTTGAGATTATCCGCGAGCGCAACAGCAGCCCCAGAGTTCTGGATCTCTGCTGCGGCAGCGGCTGCATAGGTCTCGCCATGGCCCACTCCCTGCCCGAAGCCAGAGTGCTGATGCTGGATAATTCCAAAAAAGCCCTTGAGCTCACCCGCCGCAATATCCGCTCCAATAACCTTTCCGCCCGGGCTCTCTGTATGGAGGCGGACGCTCTCCAGCCCCCTGCCCGGAATCTTGGAAGCTTTGACCTTATCCTCAGCAATCCCCCCTATATAGCCACCGAGGAAATCGAAACTCTTGATGTTTCCGTTCGTGACTACGAGCCCCGCTGCGCCCTTGACGGCGGCGAGGACGGCCTTAAGTTCTATCGTTACATAGCCAGGGAGTGGAAAGCTGCCCTTCGCAGCGGCGGCTGGCTTTTCTTCGAGGTGGGCGAAACTCAGGCCGAGGATGTTGTGAAAATTATGCGCCTTGAAGGTTTCCTGAATGTGGACACCGCCAAGGACAGCGCCGGAATAGACCGTGTGGTCTTCGGCAAGGTTTAATTTGCGAATCGTAGGGGCCGGACTTCTAACGCATAAGTTCGACTAACGAAATCAAAGATTTCGAGTCTCACTTAACCCGGCCGGCCCGTTTTGACTCCGTTTAATATTTTTTGATATATAAGAGGTGTTTAAAATGGCAAAAGAGAAGAAAGCTCCCATCACCACCCCCGGACAGGCAAGCGACAAGAAAAAGGCTCTTGAAACCGCTCTGGCCCAGATTGAAAAGAATTACGGCAAGGGCGCCATTATGCGCCTTGGCGACGATATCCCCGTGAATGTTGAAGCCGTTTCCACCGGCTCACTCTCCCTTGACCTTGCCCTCGGCATAGGCGGCGTTCCCAAGGGACGCATTGTGGAAATCTACGGACCTGAATCCTCCGGTAAGACCACTCTGGCCCTCCATGTTCTGGCCTCCGCTCAGAAGATGGGTGGCGAGGTTGCCTTCATCGACGTTGAGCACGCTCTGGAGCCTGCCTACGCCCGCGCCCTTGGCGTGAACATAGATGAGCTCCTCATCTCCCAGCCTGACACCGGCGAGCAGGCTCTGGACATCACCGAGGCCCTTGTCCGCTCCGGCGCCGTGGACGTTGTTATCGTGGACTCCGTTGCAGCCCTTGTTCCCAGAAGCGAGCTGGAGGGCGAGATGGGCGAGAGCAGCGTTGGCGTTGTGGCCCGTCTTATGAGCCAGGCTCTGCGCAAGCTGGCAGGCACCATCAGCAAGACCAACTGCATTGTTATCTTCATCAACCAGCTCCGCGAGAAGATAGGCGTTATGTACGGCAACCCCGAGACCACCCCCGGTGGCCGCGCTCTGAAATACTTCGCCTCTGTCCGCATTGACGTGCGCCGTGTGGAAACTCTCAAGGTTGGCGGCGAAATGGTTGGTAACCGTACCCGCGCCAAGGTCATCAAGAACAAGGTGGCTCCCCCCTTCAAGGAGGCCGAGTTCGACATTATCTACGGCGAGGGCATCAGCAAGGTTGGCGAGATAATCGACCTTGGCGTGAAGCTTGAGCTTATCGACAAGGGCGGCGCATGGTACACCGTTGGCGAGCAGCGTATTCAGGGCCGCGACGGTCTCAAGGAATATCTCCTGAGCCACCCCGACATCTGCGACAGCATCGAGCAGCAGATCCGTGAAAACGCCTACAAGCTCATGACTCCTCAGGCCCGCAAGGCCGCTCAGGCTGCAGGCCGCGCCGTTGACATCTCCGCCGACGATTTTGAGGGCTGAGACTCTTGACGGTGACAGAGCTTCGGGAAATTCGTCCCGAACACTATGAAGTAAAATTTTCAGACGGCAGCTCCATGAAAATGGGGCTTGCCGTCATTGCGGATTTTTCCGTATATACAGGCCGGGAGCTCAATGAGGAGGAATTTGCCTCCCTCTGTGACGCCGCAGGCCTTGGCAGAGCCAAGGAAAGAGCTCTGCGCATAATAGGAGCCCGTCCCATGAGCGAGCGTGAGCTCTACGACCGTCTCATTGAAAAGGGCGAAAGCGAAATCCATGCCGCCGCTGTTGTGGCCCGTTTTATAGAGCTCAGGCTCATAAACGACGCCGAGTACGCCCGTATGCTGGTGCGCCACTATGCCGCCAAGGGCTACGGAGTGCGCCGTGTCCGGGATGAGCTCTATCGCCACAAGGTAGGCCGGGACTGCTGGGAAGAAGCTCTGGAGGAAATGCCGGAAACGGATGAAGCTCTGGACAGACTCCTGAGTTCCCGTATGAGAGGGGCTTCTCCCTCCGACAGGGCGGCCGTAAAAAAAGCCTCCGACGCCCTCTTGCGCCGGGGCTACAGCTGGGAGGAGATACGCTCCGCCCTATACCGATATGGCGAGAATTTCTCAGGGGAAGAATATTACGAATAATTCCGTCCCCCCTGTGCGGGCGACCACAGGTCGCCCCTACTTAAAACCATATAGCGAGCTGCCGTAGGGGCGCCCTGCGGTCGACCCCCTTCAACAAGCAAGCAAAACAAAGCACAAACGCAAATATGCGAGGTGACCATATTATGGCTAACGAATCTATACATCTTATATCCCTTGGCTGCGCCAAGAATCTTGTAAACAGCGAGCAGATGCTCTGCCGTCTGGTGGATGCAGGCTACAATATCGTTGAGGACGCAGACTGGGCCGATGTTATCATCATAAACACCTGCGGCTTCATTGACGATGCCAAAAGCGAGGCTATTGAGGAAATTCTGGACGCCGCCTACCTGAAAGAGGTTGGCAGACTGAAAAAGCTCATCGTCACCGGCTGCCTCCCCCAGCGCTACGCCGAGCAGATAAGGTCCGAGCTTCCCGAGGTTGACGCCATGGTGGGCGTTGGCAGCTATCAGGACATCGTAGAAGTAGTGTCTGCCGCTCTGGAGGGCAAGGACGCCGACCGTTTCGGGGACAAGAACGCCCCCGTGGACGAGGTGGGACGCTATCTCACCACCGGTCCCGAGTGGGCCTACATAAAGATAGCCGAGGGCTGCAACAACCGCTGCAACTACTGCGCCATCCCCGACATCCGCGGCTCTTTCCGCTCCCGCCCCATGGAGAATATTATAGCCGAGGCCAGTGCTCTCGCCGAGATAGGCGTTAAGGAACTTATACTCATCGCTCAGGACCTGACCCGCTACGGCACCGACCTCTATGGCAAAATGCGCCTTGCGGAGCTTTGCCGCGAGCTGAGTGATATTGAGGGCATCGAGTGGATACGCCTCCACTATCTCTACCCCAACGAGATCGAGGACGAGCTCATCGACGAGGTGGCCAATAATCCCAAAATTGTGAAATATCTGGATATTCCCATCCAGCACATAAATACCGAAGTTCTCCGCCGGATGAACCGCCGGGGCAGCAGCGAGAGCTACCGTGAGCTCTTCAGGAAGCTTCGCGAGCGCATCCCCGGTCTTGTTATCCGCACCAGCCTCATAGTGGGTCACCCCGGCGAGGGCGAGGCCGAATTTGAGGAGCTTTGTGACTTCCTCCGTGAGGCAAAGATAGAGCGTGCCGGAGTTTTCCCCTACTCCCCCGAGGAAGGCACCCCCTCCGAGCAGATGCCAGACCGCTGCGACGAGGAGACCGCCCAGCGCCGGGCCGAGCTTCTCCGGGAAGTTCAGGAGCGTATTATTGACGACTATAACTTCTCCTGCATTGGCAAGACCATGAAAGTGCTCTGCACCGGTCATGACGGCGCATGGTGCATCGGCCGCAGCTACGCCGACTCCCCTGATGTGGACGGCATGGTCTGCTTCGAGGGTGACTGCGAAAAGGGCGACATCGTTTCCGTCCGTATCACCGGCATTTCCGACACTTATTTTGAAGGCCCCGCCCTTGAGGGCGAGATGGTGGAAGAGGAGTAATCATTATGAACACTGCCAACAAACTGACTCTCCTGCGCATTGCCCTTATCCCTGTTTTCCTCATAATCCTCTACTGGGGCTTCCCCTATTCCAACTGGGCTGCCCTGTTGGTATTCATAATTGCCAGCGTCACTGATTTTCTGGACGGTCACATCGCCCGCAGCCGCAACATGATTACGGACTTCGGAAAATTCATGGACCCTCTGGCCGACAAAATGCTTGTCATGGCCGCCATGTGCTGGTTTGTCCAGAGCGGCGAGATGTGGGGCTGGGTTCTGGCTCTGGTGCTGCTGCGCGAGTTTGCCGTCAGCGGTATGCGCCTTGTGGCCGTTGAGCAGGGCAAGGTCATCGCTGCCGCATGGTCCGGCAAGATAAAGACCGCCTCTACCATGGTCTGCATCTGCCTTATGCTGGGTCTTGACTTTGGCTGGCTTGATATGCTTTGCCAGATAGTTATTCTGGTAACCACGCTCTATTCCGGCGTGGAATACCTCATCAAAAACAAAGAAGTTTTTTCTCAGGTGAAGTGATATGCTCAATCTCTCTGCTCTTCTTACGGAAAAGCCTCTCATTGGCCCGGAGTGCATAGTTAAAAACTGTGATTTGGGCCCTTACACGGAGCTTGGAGACCACTGCGTGCTGGAGGAAACCAAGCTTGGTGCTTATTCCTACTGCTTCGGCAGCAATGACATTATCTACGCCGAAATAGGCAAGTTTGCCAGCATCGCCACCGGCGTTCGCATAAACCCGGTGCAGCACCCCCACCGAATCCGTGCCGCCTCCCACCATTTCACTTACCGATGTGCCCACTACGGCTTCGGGCCCGACGACCATGACTTCATTGAGTGGCGCAGACAAACGCGGGTCACCGTGGGCAATGATGTGTGGATGGGCCACAATGCCATAGTCATGGGCGGAGTGAATGTAGGCGACGGAGCGGTCATAGCCGCAGGCGCCGTTGTCACCCACGACGTTGCCCCTTATGAAATTGTGGGCGGCGTCCCCGCAGTCCACATAGGCTGGCGCTACGACGAGGACACCATCGCCGCCATGCTGCGGATAAAGTGGTGGAACTGGAGCCACGAAGAGCTGGCAGCCAGAGTCCGTGACTTCGACGACGTGGCGGATTTTGTAAGAAAATATGATAAATAACAAAAAAACATGAATCCAATGGATTCAGGTTTTTTTACTATTTAAAGCCTCCCTTGTGTAAAGGGAGGTGGCCCGAAGGGCCGGAGGGATTGTGCATTCCTTTTCTTAATTATGACTTTAATTTAATGCGAGTTCAGACAATCCCTCAGTCAGCTTCGCTGACAGCTCCCTTTACACAAGGGAGCCTTTAAGGTGGTAGAATAAATTAATTATCTTCTTTTCTGATTCTTTTCGTAAATTATCCTCAGACCATCCAGCAGCAGGTCGCTGTCCAGAATTATCTCGTGTCGGCACTTGGGGATTATGCCTCCGCTGACGCCCCCTGTAGCGACGAGGGTGGGAGTGCAGCCCATTTCAGCGCTGATGCGGTCTATGAGGCCGTCTATCATGGCGGCGGAGCCGTAGATAAGTCCAGCCTGCATACTCTCGGCAGTGGTGAGATTTATCACCTGCCTGGGCTCCTCAAAGCTGATGCGGGGCAGCTGAGCGGTGCGGCGGGAGAGTGCGTCAAAGCTGAGCACCGCGCCGGGACAGATTACGCCGCCTCGGAAAGCCCCCGCCTCGTCTATAACAGAGAAGGTGGTGGCGGTGCCCATATCTATGATTATCATGGGCTTGGGGTACTTGGCAATGGCAGCCACGGCGGCCACCACGAGGTCCGCGCCCAGACTTTTGGCATCGCCCCCGGTGACGTTCAGTCCGGTCTTGACTCCGGGGCCCACTATCAAAGGCCACTTGCCCGTAAGGAGCTTCAGGACATTTTTCATCACCGTGTTCATGGGAGGCACAACGGAGGATATGATACTGCCCTCTATGGAGCCGAAATCCACACCGTAGATATCCAGCAGACTGTGGAGAAGCACAGCGTACTCCGCCTCGCCCTTGTCAAGGCTGGTGGAAAGGCTTGTGCGGAAGGAGATTTTATCCCCCTCAAAGCCGCCCAGAACAATATTGGAATTTCCTATGTCAATGGCAAGTACCATGGTGTGCGTCTCCTTCCTTTAAAGGCTCTCCTTTTAAGGAGAGCTGGCACGGCGCAGCCGTGACTGAGAGGTAATTCCTCATAAACCTCTCCGGCCCTGTGGGCCACCTCCCCTTAAAAGGGGAGGCAAAAAGGTATTGTTTATCTTATACTCTCTTCCACTTTGCGCCGTTGGGGATGTCGGTAACCTCAACACCCATGGCCTTGAGTTCGTCGCGGATGCGGTCGGCTTCGGCGAAGTTCTTGGCCTTCTTGGCGTCACGGCGGGCAAGAATCATTTCCTCAACGGCCTTGTCCTCTTCCCCGTCCTCGCTGATTACGGCGAAGGCAACATTTGCGGCAGCGGCCTTGGCCTTGGCATCGGCCTCGCGCTTGGCTGCGGCCTTTTCGATGAGGTTCAGGCCCAGCACCTTGTCAAACTCGGCGAGAGCGGCAAGCTTGGTGGTATCGGTGGTCTTGGCCTTCAGCACATCGTAGATAGCGGTGACGGCCAGAGAGGTGTTCAGGTCATTGTCCAGAGCTGCGGAGAACTTGGCGCGGAGGGCATCAAAGGCGGCTGCGTCCATCTCACCGTTTTCGGGCTTCAGAGCGGCAATCTTGCCTATGAGCTTATTATAGGTAACAACTGCGTTGTCGAGATTTTCCCAGGAGAAAACAAGGCTCTTGCGGTAGTGGCTCTGGAGGCAGAAAAGGCGGTAAGCAAGGGGATCATAGCCCTTTTCCTCAAGGAGAGAAACGGTGAGGAACTCGCCGCTGCTCTTGCTCATTTTTCCGGAATTTGTGTTCAGGTGGAGGACGTGCATCCAATAATTGCACCATTTGTGGCCCAGATAGGCCTCAGACTGGGCAATTTCATTGGTGTGGTGGGGGAAGGCGTTATCTATGCCGCCGCAGTGGATGTCCAGATCCTCACCCAGATGCTTCATGGAAATACCGCTGCACTCAATGTGCCAGCCGGGATAGCCAACGCCCCAGGGAGAGTCCCATTTAAGGGCCTGGTCCTCGAACTTACTCTTGGTGAACCAGAGCACGAAGTCATTTTTATTGCGCTTATTGGTGTCGGCCTCAACGCCCTCGCGGACGCCCTCAGCCAAGTCCTCGGCGTTGAAGTCGTTGAAGATATAGTATTTCTCCATCTTGCTGGTGTCGAAATACACATTGCCGCCGGAGAAGTAGGCGTAGCCTGTGTCCATAAGCTTTTCGATTATCTTGATATACTCATCAATGCAGGCGGTGGCGGGCTCAACCACGTCGGGGCGCTTGATGTTCAGCTTGCGGCAATCCTCAAAGAAAGCCTCGGTGTAGAAGCGGGCGATATCCATAACGGTCTTGTTCTCGCGCTTTGCGCCCTTTAGCATCTTGTCCTCGCCCTCATCGGCGTCAGAAGTGAGGTGGCCAACGTCGGTGATATTCATAACGCGCTTCACATTGTAGCCTGCAAAGCGGAGGTATTTTTCCAGAATATCCTCCATGATGTAGCTGCGGAGGTTGCCGATATGGGCAAAGTGGTAGACGGTGGGACCGCAGGTATACATCTTCACGATGTCAGGGTTATTGGGCACGAATTCCTCGCGCTGTCTGGTGGCGGAATTATAGAGTATCATTTATGTTTCTCCTTTGAAATTATTTTCCTTATAAGCTTCCCCTTCGTAGGGCGGCCGCTTGCTGCCGCCGTTTGGGAGCTGTCAGCGAAGCTGACTGAGAGGTTCTTCATTCACTGCAAAACAGAGTTTTTCGACCTCTCCGACCTCGCATGCGCTCGGCCACCTCTCCTTACGAAGGAGAGGCTTTGAATGAATCATTCAGCCTTCCAGCTGCTCTATTCTTGCTCTCAGAGCGGCCAGCTCCATTGCTATGGGGTCGGTGACGGATACAACGTCCACCTCGGAGACATAGTTCACCTTTATACCGTCCTTCTTCACTATCCTTGCGGGAACGCCGACGGCGGTGGAGTTGGGGGGTATCTCCGTGAGCACTACGCTGTTTGCGGCAATGCGGCTGTTATCCCCAACAGTGAAGGGGCCAAGTATTTTGGCTCCGTTGCCTATAAGCACATTGTTGCCTATGGTGGGGTGACGTTTGCCGTGGTCCTTGCCGGTACCGCCAAGGGTGACGCCGTGGTAGATTAGGCAGTCGTCCCCTATCTCCGCAGTCTCACCTATTACTATGCCCATTCCGTGGTCTATAACCAGTCTCTTGCCGATGGTTGCGCCGGGGTGTATCTCAATGCCCGTGCGGCGGCGTGAGCGCTGGGAAATCCAGCGGGCCATAAAAAAGTGGCCGTGGGTATAGCACCAGTGGGCCTTGCGATGGGCTCTGACGGCCTTTATGCCGGGGTAGAGCAGCAGTATCTCCATGCTGCTGCGGGCGGCAGGGTCTCTTGCCTTGTAGGCAGAAATGAGTTCTTTCAGTTCTCCAAACATTGTTTCCTTTCCGAGCGCGGGAGAGCTACGAAAAACAAAAAACGCCTCCCATGGTCATTTGACCATGAGAGGCGCGATAAATCTTTTCGCGCGGTTCCACTCCCGCTTAATAACTCCGCTGTCGAAACGACGTTTCGACAGCGGAGTCAAGTTATTTAACGTGAAAGACACCCCTCCTGGGTTTCTTTCACACTATCTTCCTTCCCGATGTCGAACCCTGTCCAATAATTCCGACAGCTTCAGGTCTGTAACGCGACCAAGACGCGGAGGCATTTCCTCCTCCGAAGGCTCCGGGGCGCATTTTCATACTCTTCTCTGCCAACACCGCTTACAGCCATGGCGGCATCTCTCTGGGGCAGTCCGGGCACTACTTCTCCCTTTCACAGCCTATTGATATTCACAACAGCATTATATTATCATTTGCCGGGGAGGGTGTCAAGATATTTGCGGCGGGCTGAGGCCAGAGCTCCCTACAACAGCACGCCGCATCACCCGTAGGGCGTGATGCCCACATCGCGCCGTGAGTACTCAATCCCACCTGACCTGGCAATAGTCCTCCACAAGATAGCCGCTTTCACTTACCACAAGGACAAATATGTCCTTATCCTCACCCTCGGGCTCTATGAAGCTGCGCTCCACGTATTCCTTGCCGTCCGCCGCGTAAGCCACAGACTCGGTTATGATATAGGCTGTGCTCTCATGGGGGGTGTAGCTTTCAGGCAGCGCCGTGGGCTCAAGCTCGCTCATGTTCACAACATTCCCCTCGCCGTCCATCTCGATTATTCGCAGAAGCTCAGGGACATAGGCGGTCTCAAAGCATATTTCCACGCTGCCGCCCCCTGTTTTCTCTTCGCCGTTGATGGTGGTCTTGTATTCCTCGCTGAGCTTCGTGCTCATCACCACACCTGTACCTGTACTGTTCATGGCTGTGCCGCTGCCGCTTACGAGGTACACTCTGCCCTCGGCATCCTGATAAACAGGATTCATGTAGAAGCAGATCTCGTCGCCCTCGAACTCGGCTTCGGCGTCAACAGGAGCGTATACAGTGGCGCTGAGCTCGGTGTAATAAGTATCCTCGTTATGGCTCTTAACATGGTTTTTCACCTCATTAAGACCCTCGCCGGTCTGGAAGGTCACATACTGCTGCTCATCCCTTTCAAATACCGTAGGCGCAAAATAGGCTATGCCCTCAAGTTCGGGAAAGCGGTAGTTATAGGTAGTGTGGATGACGCCATCAGCGTCCTTATACTCTTCCTCGTAAAGCTCCGCATAGATACGGCCCTGATAGGCTGATGTGTCACCATCCAGCACTATGTCCCCGCCGCTTATGAGCTTATTGGCATTATCATTGAAATAAGCCTCAAAGTCGAAAAGGTCAAGATGCTCCGTGGTTATAAAGCAGCCTATGAGTCTGTCCCGGGCAGCAGCCTGCCCATCTGGTCTTGCCAGCTGGCAGCCGCAAAGAGTAAGGCAAAAGCTCAGCACAAGGCAGATAGCTATAATTTTATTCTTCATCGCTGTCCTCCAATTCTCCGTCGAACTTCAAAATATCCCCCACATCGCAGCCCAGAAAATAGCAGATGCGGTTCACGGTGCCGAAGCGGATGCCCTTGGCCTTGCCGCTTCGGAGTATGCTCAGGTTGGCCTCAGTGATACCCACCTTGGCGCAGAGCTCCTTGCTGGTCATGCCCCGCTGCTTGAGAACATGGTCAAGATACACTTTAATTGCCATAGCCCCACCTCAGATGAACATATCGTTATCGTCCTTTAGGGCCTTGTTTTCACGGATAAGGCGGCTGAGAAGCAATGCGCACAGCATAAAGGCAATGCTTACAAGAGGCAGCACCAGTTCCATATCAACCACAAGAAGCTTTTCAATAAACACAAGCTGCAGGAGGTTGAAAACGAGGCTTAGGACTATGGTAAGTTTCAGACTCATGACTGCAAAGGTGGCAAGCCCCTCGCCCTTCTCCACCGTCCCGGCGCTGTAAGGGTCAGCAGCCATGGCGGTGAGCAGTTCCATGCCCTTCACAGCCACAATTGCGTCCAGTGCGTAAGGCAGAGCGCTGATTATGGCTTTCACGGCAAGGAAAACAGTGGTGAGGCTCAGATTCACATATCCGGCAGTGTTTCCCTCCCGCAGCTCCTCATAGGAGGCCGCAAAGTCACCAACCGCACCGGCACAGGCCACAGCCGCGAAGAAAAAGGCCATAAGTCCGAGACATATTTTCAGAAGAGCCTGCACGCCCGCTCTATCCGCCTCCCGGCTTCTGCGGACAAGCTTCAGCACGGCCCAGCTTATAACAACGCACCAACAGGCACCTCCGAGGATAAGCCTCAGAATGGGGAAAAACTCCTCGCCGTAGCTTCCGCTGAGCAATGCGGGATTTATCATGAAGTAGATGGCCACAAACATAGTGGTACTGAATATGGGTATCAGCACATCCTCGCCATAGAGCTTTTTTCTATACCAGAAAAGAGCCACAAGACTGGGCAGCAGGCACAGCAGTACATAGATGGATATAGCGGCAATGTTGCCCCCACTTCCGCTGAGGCTGAGAGCGCGAAGGCCCAGAGCTATCTGCTGAAAGGGAAAGGCTATGATAACAGCATATGTCCCCGAGGCCGCCACAGGCTGCGCACCTGTCACGGCACATATCAGGCCGAAAATGGCAAGGGCGATGTATAGTTTTTTAGTTTTCATGTCCGCCTCCCGAATTATTGTTTTTCGATAATCTCTGGTTTTATTATACGCACGAATTATCGTTTGTCAATAATTATTTTCCACAACTTGAAATTGAAGTGGTAATGGGGTATATTGTTTATACGGCGCGCCGGGGTCGTCGTGCCCTACGAATCGACTAAACACAAGGAGACGCAAGCCATGCTTATAAAGATAAAAAAACTCCGCCCCGAGGCTCAGATACCCACTTCCGGCTCTATGTATGCCGCAGGCTATGATCTCTACGCCTGTCTCCCCGAGGGGGACGTGGTCATTGCACCCCATACTACCGCCAAAATCGGCACCGGCCTTTCCATGGCAGTGCCCGAGGGCTATTTCGGGGCTATTTTTGCCCGCAGCGGCCTTGCCACCAAGGAGGGACTCCGCCCCGCCAACTGCGTGGGTGTCTGCGACAGCGACTACAGAGGCGAATATATCATTGCCCTTCATAATGACAGCGACATTGAGCGCAAAGTTTCCCACGGCGAGCGCATAGCCCAGCTTGTGGTGATGCCCTATCTCAGCGTTAATTTTGAAGAGTGCGAAGAGCTCCCCGAGACGGAAAGAGGCGCCGGCGGCTTCGGCAGCACGGGGAAGTGAAAGGAGACTGCGGCGGGAGCGCCTAAGGCTCCCTTGTGTAAAGGGGCCGACGCGTTAAGCAAACATGCCGGTGGCATGTTTCTAGCCAAAGGCGGAAGTAATCTATGATTGCGACCCGGCCCGAAGGGTGGCATTTTCACAGAGCAAAGCGAAGGGAAAATGACTGAGGGATTGTCCCCATTCGCCCAACATTGCTGCAGAAACGAACTTCTTTGATGCACAATCCCTCAGTCGCTTCGCGACAGCTCCCTTTACACAAGGGAGCCTTTAAACGACTTTTGCCAAATGTTACAAAATTCAACCCGCTTTTTTGGTATGCAAAAAGGCGGGTTTTGTTTTCCTTTTTGACAAAAAACATTTATACTATAAGCTGTACTGGTATTCCCCCGCCTTTGGCGGTATGAATTTCTATAATTGGAAAGTACAAATTCCTTTGCTTTATCCATAAACATATGTTATAATTGTTATAAACTTGGATTATAAAAGGCCTGAGGCAGGTATAGAAGGAGGAATCCTAACTTGAGCAACAAATTCAAGCCCGAACATCAGAGCGTTGTAAGCTTCAGTCTTATGGGCCCCGAAAGCGGCGGCCTTTGCGTGGTGGACTCTAACGAGGGCAAGATGACCCGTATCCGTCCCTACCACTATGACACCGAATATACAAAAGCCAACTGCAACCCCTGGACCATGGAAGCAAGGGGCTCCACCTTCACGCCCCCCGAGCGCATTCCCACCACTCACTTCGGTCTGGGCTACAAGTCCCGCGTATACTCCCCCAACCGCGTTAAGTATCCCCTCAAGCGCGTTGACTGGGACCCCAAGGGTGAGCGCAATCCCCAGAACCGCGGCAAGAGCGGCTATGTCCGCATCTCCTGGGACGAGGCTGCCCAGATATGCGCCGACGAGCTCCTGCGCATGAAGCGCACCTACGGACCCGAGGCTGTTCTCTGCGAAAGCGATATGCACGGCGAGGGCAAGAACGTCTCCCCCAGCCACGGCTGCCCCAACCGTATGCTCTCCCTGCTGGGCGGCTACACCCTGCAGATGCGCAACATGGACTCCTGGGAAGGTTGGTACTGGGGCGCAAAGCACGTCTGGGGCTGCGAGCCTGTTGGCGAGATGGCTCCCACCGCCAACCTTATCCCCGACATGGCCAAGAACTCCGACAGTCTCCTTTTCTGGGGCTGCGACCCTGAGGTTACTCCCCTTGGCTTCGGTATGCATCTGCCCTCCCGCCTCTGCTTCTGGTTCACCGAGCTTGGCATTAAGCAGATTTATATCTGCCCCGACCTTAACTACGGCGCTGCTGTCCATGCGGACAAGTGGATACCCATACTCCCCAACACCGACGCTGCAATGCAGCTTGCAATAGCCTACACATGGCTCACCGAGGAGACCTACGACAAGGACTACATAGCCTCCCACACCTACGGCTTCGACAAGTTCGTGGCCTATGTTATGGGCGAGGAGGACGGCATTCCCAAGACTCCCAAATGGGCCAGCGAGAAGTGCGGCGTGAAGCCCTGGACCATTAAGGCCCTTGCCCGCCACTGGGCAAAGAACACCACCAGCATCTGCCACGGCAACGGAGGCAGCTATATCCGCGGCCCCTACGCCAGCGAGCCCGCCCGTCTCGAGGTCATGCTCCTTGGCATGCAGGGTCTGGGCCGTCCCGGCGTACACCAGACCAAGATGATTGAGTGGAACATGTGGGCCAAGGACTTCCCCGTGCCCTTCACCCCCGTGAAGAGCGTACCCATGCCCCACATCTGCGACGCTCTCCGTCCCATCAAGGGCGACCTGCCCGACACCGTCAACATGAAGCGCTTCGTCCTCTCCCCCGAACAGAAGGAGAGAGCCCTCGAGCTTGTTGACCTTTTCAAGCAGCTGCCTCCTCCCACCCAGTTCATCCCCCGCTGCCTTGTTCAAAAGGCAATAGTGGACGGCCACGCCGAATGGTACGGCATGCATATGTTCTCCTCCAGCCAGGTGCCGGACAAAAACAATTTCCGCCAGCCCACCAACATCTATCAGTTTGAGAAGATAGTATATCCCCGGCCCGGTCAGTCCAGAGTGCATATGCTCTGGTCCACCGCCCCCTGCAATGTCACCTGCTGGAACCACGGCAACATGTTCATAGACGCTTACCGCGACCCCAGCATTGAGACCTTCGTTATTCAGCACCCCTGGCTTGAAAACGACTG